>JAISDN010000033.1 GCA_031264785.1 Candidatus Nomurabacteria bacterium | reverse complement strand
TACTTTCGCAATACGCTTGGGTCATTTCTTGGAGGGTTAATTTGGGGATCGATTCGGGAAAATCGCCCTTAATCTCCACCACCGTCCCGCCCGCCACTGGGCCTTTGTCGGGGTTGACTTCGTCGATTGTCAGCGGATCATAATAGGCGAAAAATGTGGTGGCAGTCGTTAATCCGTTGTCCACCGTTACCGTCGTCTTCCCTGCGGTGTTTTGCGGCGTGGTAGCGGTGATAGTTTGCGTGCCGTCGGGGTTGTCGACGACTGAAACGTTGGTGGCGGACTCGCTGCCGAATTTGACAGTGGGAACACTCGGCTGGATTGGCGTGCCAGCTTCGGTAAGACAACGAACGGCTACACCAGCAGAACGGTCAGGGCTACCGTCCACATTCGGGCTAACTGAGCCGCTAGAATTACTGTTGATAATTAGCGTGTAGGCGTTATCAGGATCGGTGGCGGAACTTGACCAATAGAAACCGACTGCGCCTTGATTATTAAAACTGCCGTTAAACCGACCAGATAGCACACCTCTGAACGATCCAGCGCTAGGATTGCTGCCATCATAAATCCAGTTAGCGTAATGAGCGGTGTCTTGGTAATTACCGCTGTCGGTTAGGGTCGAGTCGCCAAACATCGCAATATTTAATTGAGCGAAATCGCTGTTGGGGTCGTCATAATCATAGGCACTGGTCGGCATTCGCCAGCCGACTGGACAAATTGAGTTGGGCGCCGTGTTGTTGATAATAGAGGTGCTCACCTCGCCAGCTGTAGCTGCTACATAATTATATAGATAACCGTAGTTTTCTGCGCCGCCAACCTCGATGTCGCCAGTTACTGGACCGTAGACGTAGGGGTCGTAGTTGTTATTGTTGCCCGACGTGTCGAGCGGCGGAATGTAAAAATCGGTGATAGTGTTGAGGTCAGTGTTAGCAGCAGTGGCGCTGAAATCGGCGATCCGCAGGTTGTCAGTCATCCAACATTTGCCGTCTTGGAGCCGGCGGACGAGGTCTTTGGCGCCGTTGCGGCTGTCGGTCAATTCAACAGTGCTGGCGGGGTCGGGGTCGTCCTTATTATAAATCGGCAGGCTGGCGCAATGGTCGGCGGTAAAAGCCTGCATCGAGTCGTTGATCGGCGCAGTCAAGTTATGTCCAGTGATTTCGACCACCGTCCCGCCGGCAGTCGGGCCTTTGTCGGGATTAATATCGGTGATATCCATCGGGTCGTAGAAAGTGTAAGCAGCGGGCAGTGTGAAATCCGCACCGTTAATGTGAATGGTGAGGTCGGTCACACCAGCAGCGTGAGCGGGCGTGGTAACAGTTAGGGTGGTCGTGCCGTCGGGGTTGTCATACCGATTGTCGGCAGTCACCGTGTCGCCGTCAAAGTCGATGGTTGGCGTTTCGGGGCCTTGATACGGCAATGACATACAGCGGACAGCGAAACCGCGCTGACGCTGGTAAGAGGCGGAGGAGTTGGCTGGGTAAATGCTAAGCGCGTTATTGCCAAAATCGGCGGCATAAGCTAAGTCGCCGTTGCGAGTAGACGACCACAGATCGCCTGTAATGCCCAAGCCATTGTAGCCACTAAACCAACTGCCCGAATAAGTGCCTTGAAATTTGCCCGCAGGCAACCAATTGTTGTAATATGTGTAGTTAGTTGAGTTGTCATCATACGGCGCGCCGTCGCCAGCCATAAAGCCGTTTAGCACCGCAAAATCGTTTTGCCAAGCGTCGGTGTTGTTGCCTCGCGGCAGACGCCAGTTGGCTGGACAGATTGAATAAGCGGTGTCGCTGTCGCTCAGACTGCTGAAATTCGACAGTGAACTGCCAGCGGTGGCGGTATACCAGTTGTAAAGATAACCACATTTGGTCAGAGTTGCGGGGTTGTAAGTGCTGATTTGGGTGCATTCGGTTCGGCCGGACGGGTCGACCTGACGCCAAGCATCCATATCGGTCGACGCGCTGAAAGCCGCGCCTGTTTTGGTCAGATGACCGCCGGTCACAAAGTTGCCACTGGTTTGACCGATTGGGAAGCCATCCGCCAGCCAATTGATACTGACTGTGGTCTTGTTGGCGACATTAGTGTCGGCCCTCGTCAAAGTCATTTGGTTATAAAGTTGCAACTTGAGGTTATCAAGCATCCAACAGTTGCCATCGGCCAGCCTAGCGACCCGATAATCCTGAGTCTTGCCCGAACCGTCTACCCGAATGTCGGTCAACGGCCCCAAAATAGCCCCAGGGTTAGTGCCGTCGTAAATCGTCATCGTAGCGCAATATTCCGCCGTCATCCCCTGCATCGTAGTCGGCGCCGGCGGGGTGAAATCGCCCGTAATTTCAATCTCAGTTCCGCCCGCCGACGGGCCATAACTCGGTGTAATAGTCGTGTCCGTAGCCGCCTCGCCGCTAAGCTTCGGCAAAATCAAAGTGAGGATCAGAAAAGCAACTGCAATCCCCGCGCCAAAAACCGAAATCAGGACTTCGCGGCGTACACCAAAAGTCCCATATCTGAACATTACCCCAAATACCCTGTCTCGCAAATTCATACCGCCATTATACCACAAACACTATGGGAATGTGTAGGACTTTTTGAAGTTTTTTATGATAAAATACGCTTATGGAAAATCCGGAATCGAAAATCAAATATTATCAGTCACGCTTAGGTCGGATCACCGGCACAAACTACACTGAGGTACGTAAAAAAGCTTGGTCGCTGTATCACGATATTGATGTGCAAACTGGAAATCGTAACTGTTATGTACGGGCGGCTTATTTTGATAAACAGAAGGTTTTTTTGAAAACTTTTTGGAATCATTTGTATGATAAGCGTTTAGGCCATCGAATACAACGTATGCCATATTACGCCGCTGGTATTGACCTGCTAAAAAACAGCCGCGCCGACCCTGAAGTTTACTACCGCGACAGTGAAAAATGCTATCGTTTCTATGGAATAACACGCGACGGACATAAGTTTATTGTTCAGGTTAAAGAAAATCGGAAAGGCGAGAAATATCATATGTCGACGTTTCCGCCCGGCCACCAAGAATAACACAAAAAGAAAAAGCCCGCGGGGGTGGTTCAGCGACCACAATTGCCGGCTTCTTCTTTTCGGCGATAAGCAGTTCAATGCTTATCACGTATCAGTATAGCAAACTCGATTCAAAATGTCAATGTTTTCTCTGGTGACCCGGGTGCGAGTCGAACGCACAACCTTATCCTTAGGACGGACCTGCTCTATCCATTGAGCTACCGGGCCTCAACCCTATTATACATTATGCTATACTAAAACTATGTATTTATCTGAACTGATTATGGATTTTATCGAAGATATTGAGGTCGGGCGCGGCCGTTCCCAAAAAACTGCCGAAAATTACCATCTCTATCTGGAGCGGCTGATCGAATTTGCCGGCGACATTACGGTCGATAAAATTACTTACAATATGGTGCGCAAGTGGCGGCTGTGGCTGAATCGCTATCGCAACGAAAACGGCGACAATTTGGCGCCCATCACCCAAAACTACCACTTGATTGCCCTCCGGAGTTTTTTGAAATATCTCGCGCGGCGCGATGTCGATAGCTTGGCGCCGGAAAAAATCGACCTTTCCAAAAACGAGATTAAGGAAACTTCGTATTTGACAACCGAAGAAGTCGAACGGCTGTTCGCTGCCGTTGGCACAAAGTCCGAAATTGATTTTCGCGACCGCGCGATTTTGGAATTGCTGTTCTCTGGTGGTCTGCGTGTTTCGGAACTCTGTAATATCGATCGCGATAAAATCAATATAAAACGGCGCGAATTTATGGTGCGCGGCAAGGGCAAAAAAGATCGGCCGATTTTCATCAGCGAACACGCTGCGGCGGCCTTGCAAGACTATCTTGACACCCGCCACGACCAAGAAAAGCCGCTATTTATCAGCCTGTCGACTTCTGATAAAAAAACCATCAGCCGCTTGACGCCACGCTCGGTGCAGCGGATTGTGTCAAAATACGCTTTTGCCGCTGGCATTACCAAACACGTTTCGCCACACACCCTGCGCCACTCTTTCGCTACCGACCTTTTGATGAACGGCGCGGATTTGCGCTCGGTGCAAGATATGCTGGGCCACAGTAATATTTCCACCACCCAGCGTTACACCCACATTACCGATCCGCGTTTAAAAGAAGTTCATCAAAAATTCCATCATAAAGAAAACTAAAAACGTTGCCAAGATCAAAAACGGCCCAAAAGCAATTTTTGTGTTCGGCTTGATTTTCTTTTTGGACAAAGCCGGAAAAACTATTAGCGCAGCCAAAATATTAGCTAAAAACAGCACTGCCAAACTGCCCTGCCAAGTCAACAATATGGCAATCGGAATACCGAGTTTTGCGTCACCCATACCAATGATTTTACCTTTGGAAATAAGGTGCAAAAACGAGAACAAAACCGTGATCGGAAATAGGGCTAAAAGGTGGCTAATTATCACTTCTGAACATATTTTTTGTTCAATAACTATCTCTGTTAATACCGTAAAAACTAGCAAAAACAGCGAAATTATCAAAATGAGACGATTTGGCAATTTTTGGTAGTATAAATCGCTCAAAAAGAGGCTTAAAAAGAGCGTCGCGATAACCAACCACAAAGCAAAACTAACGCCTCCTAAAACCGTGTCGATTGCCCCGCCCGGCCAATTTAAATAACTAATTCCAAACAACGCGCCGAACAAAATTTCGCTCGAAGGGTATCGTTTTTTGATAGGCTTTGAACAATATCGGCACTTTCCACGCAAAACCCCAAAAGACACGATCGGCACAAGATCGTGCCATTTTAAAACCCGCCCGCATTTGGAGCATTTGCTACGGCCAGTCTTTTGGGACGACGAAACAAAACTACCTACCCCAGCGCCAAGTATAAATAGAAAAACCACGATAATAACGTCTGTCATATGCTACAATATTAACATATGAGTTTATCAATTGGAATTATCGGACTGCCCAATGTTGGCAAAAGCACGCTGTTTAACGCCCTAACCGATTCGGGCGCTTTGGCGGCGAATTACCCTTTCGCGACCATCGAACCCAACACTGGAATTGTGCCCGTGCCGGACGATCGACTGGCGGTTTTGGCTAAAATGTACCAGACCGACAAAGTCGTGCCGGCCACAGTGACCTTCGTTGATATCGCCGGGCTAGTAGCGGGTGCTAGCAAAGGCGAAGGTTTGGGCAATAAGTTCCTAGCTAACATTCGCGAATGCGACGCCATTGTCCACGTGGTGCGAGCCTTTGAAGACAGCGGCGTGCAGCACGTTTCGGACACGCCCAACCCTAAAAGTGATATCGAGATCATTCAAACCGAACTGATTTTGGCAGACATTCAAACTCTGGAAAACCACCTTCCCAAAATCCAAAAGGAGGCCAAAAGTAATCCGAAGCTAAAGACTAAACTAGATTATCTTTTTAGTGTTCAAAGTCAACTGCTATCTGGAACGATTCCCCAAAAAACTGATGCGGAATTGTTGGACGGTTTGCAGCTGTTGACCACTAAACCGGTAATATATGTGTTCAATGTTGACGAAAACGGGCTGACTGATACCGAAAAACAAGCCGGCTTGAACAAACTTGTGGATTCGGCTGAATCAATTTTTGTCTGCGCCAAGCTGGAAGAAGAGCTGCGCGGGCTGAGCGCCATTGAAGCGGCCGAATTGCTGGCCGATTATGGCGTTAAAGAATCTGGTTTAAAACAGTTGGCCCGTGCTGCCTACGCCTGTCTGGACCTGCAAAGTTTCCTGACCGCTGGGGAAAAAGAAGTCCGAGCTTGGACTATCAAAAAAGGTTCGACCGCCCCGCAAGCCGCCGGTGTAATTCACACCGATTTCGAGCGAGGTTTCATCGCCGCCCAAGTTATCTCCTACCCCGACCTAATCGCCGCTGGTTCAGAATCCGCTGCCCGTGCTCTCGGCAAAATCCGCACCGAAGGCAAAACCTACGTTATGCAATCTGATGACGTGGTGGAATTTCGTTTTAACGTCTAATTTACTCTGTTCGCAGCGCCTCAATCGGGTCAAGTTTGGCGGCTTTTTGGGCCGGAAACCAACCTGACAACACCGCCACGATCATTAAGCCGAGTATCAAAATCAGGGCCTGCACAAAGTCAATCCTCAAAATTTGCACGCCGTTTAGGTTAAGAAAATCGCTAATCAACGGATTCAAAAGCGTAATCAAACAAGCCACAATCACCCCAATCGCGCCGCCCAAAAACCCAATCCAAGCCGATTCATAACGAAACAACCGCGCTATATCTTTGCGTCGCATCCCCAGCGCCTTCATTAGCCCGACCTCTCGAGTGCGCTCCAGCACACTAATATATTGCGTGTTAATAATCCCAAACACCGAAGCCAAAATTGCCAAAGCCCCAAAACCAATCAGTCCCCACTGGGCCACATTGATGGCTTCAAACAAACTTTTTCTGGTGTCGTAAACCGAATTAGTCACGATTTTGTCGCTAAAATCATCGACTTTACTCTGAACCTCACGCGTGTCAACACCCTCTCGAACTTTGGCCGTAATATAGCGCACCTCCGCCTTATCTTCATACTGACCAGCATCAGTTTCAATACTTTCAACTTCCGGCAGCGCCCGAATTCGCGCCTCCACCTCTGGCGAAATCACCGCCATATCGCCATTTTCAATCTCGCCGTAAACCGTTAATTCCTGAGTGTTCACATCGCTAACCATACCCTCAATATAATCTCGGCCGCCGTTACCGGCCGCTAGCGCCAAACAAATTGTGGTCGCGCCAACCGCGATAGCCAGAGCCGTTAAAATCGTGCGGGCCTTAGACTGTCGCAAATTGCGATAAGCCCGCCGAATAATATCTAAACGTTTCATTTTTTACCTCCGGAAGTTTTTACTAATTCCCCGTCGCGCAACAAAAGTTGAATGTCACATTTTTTGGCCAACTCCTCATCGTGCGTCACGATAAACAAAGTCGCGGCTTTTTGCTTGTTAAAAGTAAACAACAAATCTTCAATTTGCGCGCCGGTAGCAGTGTCCAGATTTCCAGTTGGCTCGTCGGCAAACAGGATTTTCGGTTCATTAACAATCGCCCGCGCGATGGCCAGCCGCTGCTTTTGCCCGCCCGACAAAGTTTTCGCCAAGGCGCTTTTCTTATCCATCAAACCAACCGCCCGCAGCGCCCGATCAACCGCAGCTTCGCGCTCGGCCACCGGCATTCGCTTAATTTCCAGCGGTAATTTGACATTGTTCGCGCAAGTCTCATTGCCCTGCACAAAAAAACTTTGAAACACAAAGCTCATTTCGCTGGCCCGAAAAGCATCGATTTTATTCTGCGACCAGCTAAAAATATTCTGCCCGTCAATCACCACGTCGCCCTTTTGCGGACGATCCAAACCAGAAATCACGTGCATCAAAGTTGACTTGCCCGAACCACTTTTGCCAACAATCGCCACGCTAGCACCGTCCGGAATGCTATAACTGATATTATGCAGCGCTGTAAAAACATTGCCCTTTTGGCCATAAACTTTGGTAACCCTCTTAATTTCAATCATAGTATAATTATATCACATAGTTTTAAAAACTTATACAAGTATTATTTTATAACCGACTTAATAAAATATTGTGCGACACGCCCCAAAATCGCCAAAGTTGATATGTAACTACCCTTTCACGCGCTCAATATATGACCCATCGCGAGTGTCAACTTTGATATCGTCGCCGGTTTTAATAAAAGCTGGCACTTTGACCGTGATGCCGGTATCAGTCTGGGCGTCCTTCAGAACGCTGGATGTGGTGTCGCCCTTGACCACATTTTCGGTATAGGTAACGTTCAGGTTGACCGTCGTCGGCAGCTCGACATTAATCACCCGCCCGTCAAAAAACTGCAGCTGGACCTCCACACCCTCGCGAATATATTTCGGCACATCCTCGGCCGACGTCGTGTCAACCTGAAACTGCTCAAAACTTTCCGGATTCATAAAATGCAAATCGCCACCGTCTGAATACAAATATTGTGCAACTTGATTGCTCACTTCGGCGGCCTCGATTTTATCCTGACCTTTATAAGTCTTGGGAATCACCGAGCCGGTCACCAAATTCTTAATTTTAACATTAACAATCGAACCGCCCCGCCCCATCACTTTTTGGGCATATTCCACCACGCGATACGGCTGCCCGTCCAGCTGAATAATTGTGCCCTTCTTTAAATCAGTTGGTTGATACATAATCTACCTAGCCACAAACGGCAGCAACGCAATGTGCCGCGCCCGCTTAACCGCCACTGCCAACTGCCGCTGCATCTTGGCCGACAAGCCGGTTTTGCCGCGACTTTCAATCTGGCCATAGCTGTCAATATAACGGCTCAGCATTTTTTCGTCTTTATAATTAAAATATTTCGGTTGATTTGAACGTCTCTTCATTATTCTCCTTCTTAAAATGGTATCTCACTTAAATCGACTTCGCCTTCTTCGGGAACTTCAACTTTGGCCTCAGCCTTAGCAGCTTTGCCGCTACCGCCAGCCGGTGCCGAATCGCCCGCGCCGCCACCGCGACCACCCACAAACGAAAAGTTGTCGACCGTCACTTCCAAACTAGTGCCGGATTTTTCGCCACTTTCCCATTCGCGCAAAACCAAATCCCGGCCACTCACCAAAATCGGATCACCGCGATGGAAGTTTTGCAAAATCACGTCGCCGCGATTGCCAAACATTGTGCAACGGAAAAAAGTCGCAATCTGGTCGTTGTCACCCGCGCCCTTGCGATAAGTATTAACCGCGATATTAAAATTCACGATTTTGGTGCCGCTCGGCAGCGACCGCTCTTCCGGATCGTTTGTTAAATTGCCCATTAAAACCACATTTGAAAAACTAGCCATTATTCCTCCTCGCTATTTTCTTCCTTATTTTCTTCGTCTGTTTCTTCGCGATTTTTGTCTTCCTCAATCAAAGCCCGCACTTTCAAATCGACCTTCGTCAACAAAAAGCGCAAAACCTCGCCGGTAATATTTAACACATCGTTAATTTTTTGCGGCGCCTCAGCCGGCAATTCCAAATCATACACCCGATACAGCGCGTAATCCTCTTTTTTAATGGTGTAAGCCAACTTTCGCCGACCCCAATCGTCCTCGCCGACAATCCTGCCCTTAGCATCCTTAATAATATCGGCCACTTTGGCCGTCGCCTTGTCTATATCCGACTCCAAATCCGGATGATATAAAACAACCAGTTCGTATTCCTTCAACATTACTCCTTTGGTTACAAGCGGAATCTATTTCAACCCCGCTGAGTTGATATTACTCTCATTCTATCACATTCCGTCGCTGGCGACAACCCCAATTTAACCAATATTGTTCATCAAAGTCAGCGCAGTCATTAGCCCACTAATCAGCGGCCAGCCAAACATAATCACCCCGATCACAATCAGCACAACCGCCCAGCCCGGCAGACTTTGTTTGGGCGCAGGCACAATCGTGCCGTCGGGGTTTCGCATCATTAACGGATGCTTAACTCGATACAGACGGTGAAAAATAACCGCCAAAATCGCCGTAACGCCAAATATAATAGCTAAAACGATCAAAATGCGATAATAAATGCCGCCGCCAAAACTAAAATCAACATATCGAGACAGGGTCAACGGGAAAAATTGTATCATCATTATCACCAAAGTGGTAATGCTAGCATTAGCTAATTGACGGGTAGTTTTATCCTCACGGCTAGTGTTAAGCAGCAGCGTAGCCAGACCGCCGGCCATCACAACACCCACTAGCCAAGCGTAAAGATTGAACGTCACATCAGACGGCAGCACGCCCAAAATCGAAAAAATCGTCACCACAAAACTAACCATCAACGCCCCAAAAACCGTGTTGATAAAAACATCGGCGTGACTACGAATGTGGTTATCGGCCGAAACAAAAGCCAGCGCTAACAACCCGTGAATCATAATCGACAACGTAATCAGCAAGGCCTTAGCCACATAATCATTCCAAGTGTTAAACAGCACCGCCACTATAGCAACGATGGCCGCCAGCGATAAGCTACCAATCATTAAATACAAGAAAAACACTTTTATGTGCCTAGCGACATACCCCTTTAGTGACACGTTTTCCGACTCCATCTACACCTCCTAGTTATTATGCCGTTATTGTATGACAGTTATGCTTATATGTCAACAATTTACAAGTCTTCCACATCATCCAACGACCCCACCAAAACCTCGCGCGGTTTGGTGCCGTTCTTTTGCCCGACCACGCCCTTTTTCTCCAGCTGCGCCAAAATCCGCGCGCTGCGGCCATAGCCAACCGAAAAGTTGGTCACAATATTCGAACCAGACAACTCACCATTTTCAATCGCAAACTCAGCCACTTCTCGAAACAGCGGGTCGAGAGCTTCGTCGCCGCCACCCATCACCACGCCGCCTTTACCAGCCGCCTGCACCGCCGTCGCCAGCACATCAGCATCATATTCAGCCGGCCCATTCTCAATTTTTAGGAAACTGGCTACCTTATTAACCTCATCATTACTAACCAGCGCCCCCTGAATCCGCTTCATAATCGGACTGTCGGCGGTCTGCAACAACATATCGCCCTTACCGAGTAATTTTTCCGCGCCGTTGCCGCCCAAAATCACGCCGGACTGAGTATAATCGCGCACCGCAAAAGCAATCGTAGCCTGAATATTACCCTTAATCAGGCCCGGCACCACATTCTTATCCGGCCGCTGCGTCGCCAAAATAATATGAATCCCGGCCGCCCGGCCCTTCTGTGCCAAGCGAATAATCAACTTCTCAACTTCCTTGCCGGCACTCATCATCAAATCCGCCATTTCGTCCAGCACCATCACCACGCGCGGCATTTTTTGCAACTTCTCGGCCGCCTCATCAGCGCTCGTCTCCTGCTCCCGCGCCTTGTCATTATATTCCTTAATATTCAGCACCGACTCGGCCGACATCACCTTATATCGCTTCTCCATCTCCTGCACTGCCCAAGTCAAGGCCTTAATCATACTAGTCGGATCCTGCGAAATATCGTCAATTATCGGCGTCAACAAATGCGGAATATCTTTATATCGCCCCAGCTCCACCGACTTCGGATCGGCCATAATCAGCCGCAATTCGCTGGGTTTTTTAGAATACAAAAGACTCATCAACAGCGAATTTATCATCACCGACTTACCCGAACCCGACTGGCCGGCAATCAAAATACTCGAAGTATTAGAATCGGTCAAATCCGCAAAAATCGACTTATTATTAGTGTCGCGCCCCAGCGCAATCAGCAGCCCGTCCTTGTCGCGATTAACCCATTCCGGATCTTGAAACAAATCATACAGCCGGACATCGGCAATTTTACTATTTGGCACTTCCACGCCAACTTCCTGACGACCGGCAATCGGCGCTTCAATCCGGACCTGCTTAGCCTGCAACGCCGACTTCAGCTCGTCGTCCAGCGCCGTAATCCGCCGCAACTTAGTGCCAGATTTAACCCGAAAAGCGTACTGTGTAACGCGCGGCCCAACATTGGCCTCAACGTCGCCCACCACTTGAATATCAAACTGGGCCAGCGTATTAATGATGGTCGCGCCGTTGCGCTCAATGTCACCCGGATCGGCCGGCGCTTTGGATTTATTCAGCAGATTCATACCTGGAAAATGCCAATCAGAATCGTCTTTAACTACCGTTTCCGGCTTAGCGGCAGCCGCCGCGCGTACCGGCGATTTAGCCTGACTTTTGCGGACGACTTTACCAGCCACCGCCGGCTCGTCCAGCGGCTCGGCCACTTTTCGAGCGATTTCTTTATTAGCCTTTTCGGCCTCATCGCTCTCGCGGCCAAACAATTTTTTAATACCCGCAAAAATCGTCAGCGGCGACACCGCCAAGACAAACAATAATAATATCAAACACAGCACCGACAAAATCAGCGCCATCACCGGCACGTCAAACATCCCGGCAAAAATCTTAGCGTCGATCAGCCAACCTAAGAAACCGCCGCCTTCGCCACCCAGCGGGCTAGTCCAGACCGCCAAAACATTAGGATCGGCCAAAAATAGTTGAAAAATCCCGGCCACAAACCACAAGAAAAACACCGTCGCAAACCAAGTCACCGGCGACACGCGGTTGTTTTCGGCTCGAAAAATCTGCACCGCCTGCCAAATAAAAATCAACGGCAACACAAAAGCCGCCCAGCCCATCACCACCAACAGCGCGTCAGCCAAACCAACCGGAAAAGCTCCGCCCACACCCAACAGACCAAGCAGCGCAATCAGCCCAAAAATTATCAAAAAAACCGCGCCAACTTGCCGCCAAAAACCGCTCGGCACAGTGTGTTGCGTCCGCTCGTCCTTCTTTTTTTTGCCCGAACCTTTTGGTCGGCCCGGCCCTCTCTTTTTCGCCATTTTCTTATTATACCTCATTTTTATTTCAGTTGCACTAGCGGCGGCTGCCAAGTTTTGGGCGGCGCCAGATTCAACAAAACCGCCACTGTTGCGGCGATGTTGGCGAGGCCCGGATCTTCCACTTTTGCCAAACCATATTTTTCAGCCTCCGGCCGATTATCATAAATCACAAACGGCACCGGATTGGTGGTGTGCGAAGTTTTGGGCCGGCCGTCGTCATATAATTCCTCTTCGGCATTGCCGTGATCAGCCGTCACCAGCAGCACCCCGCCAGCATCGTCAACCGCCCGCATTAGCCGACCCAGCGCCGCGTCGACCGCTTCCATCGCCTGAATCGTCGGCTTAATTTCGCCAAAATGCCCCACCATATCGCCGTTGGGATAATTCACCCGCAAAAAATCAAACTGTTCTCCGGCGATTTTTTTAACCAAAACATCGGTAATCGCCTCCGACTGCATCGCCGGCTGTTGGTCAAACGGAATCTTATCAGAGGTGATCTCCAGATATTCCTCGCCGCCAAACTTGTCCGAGCGGTTGCCATTAAAATAAAACGTGATATGCCCAAACTTGACGCTTTCCGACAGCGCGAACTGGCGCCGGCCGTGACTCGACAAAAACTCGCTAAGAGTATTCGAAATCTTCACCGGCGGCACCAAAAAATGGCGCGGCAAGTGGCGGTCGGGATCATATTCCACCATCCCAGCCAGATAGATTTTGGGCTGTCGTCCGCGCTCAAAATGCTTAAACTCAGCCGGCGGCGCCTCCAAAGCTTCGGCCATTTCCATAGCTCGATCGGCCCGAAAATTAAACAAAATCACACTGTCGCCATCGGTGATTGACCCGATGGCTTGACCATCCCGCGCCACCACAAAAGCTGGCAAATATTGGTCAATCACCGCCGGATCTTCAGCTCGAAAAGTCTCAATGGCTTGCCGCGCACTAGCAAACTGCCGGCCCTCGCCCAAAACGTGGGTCTGCCAACCGCGCTCCACCATACTCCAATCCGCGCCATAACGATCCATCGTGATATTCATTCGGCCGCCACCAGAGGCAATTTGGTAATCTAGGCCATTTTTATTAGCTCGTTTGAGATACTTTTCCAGTTTATCAACATATTCAAGAGCACTAGTGGCCGGCACATCGCGGCCGTCCAATAAAATGTGCACCCGCACTTTGGCAATGCCCTCTTTTTCGGCCCGGTCAATCATTTTTAAGAGGTGGTCAATGTGACTGTGGACATTGCCGTCGCTCAGCAGCCCCAAAAAATGCAACTGGCCGCCGGATTTTTTGACATTTTTTATTAAATCACGCCAAACCGGGCCCTTGAAAACCGCGCCGCTGTTCAGGGCCTCGCTAACTCTTAGCGGCCCCTGCGCCACCGCCTGACCAGAGCCGATAGTGTTATGCCCCACCTCAGAATTGCCCATATCGCCCGCCGGCACGCCAACCGCCAGCCCGCTGGCCGCCAGTGACAAATGCGGATAATCGCGCATCAACCGCTCAAAATTAGGCATTTTGGCCTGCTTGACGGCATTACCGGCTCGCTTCTCGCTCAAACCAACCCCGTCCAAAATCGCCAAAACCAGCGGCCGAGTGTGTTTTAATGATTGTTTATTACTACCCATCTCACCACCATTATAGCACACTTTTTGAAAAAAAGCAAGTAGATTTTCTTGCTTATGTCATTGCGAGGCTTTGGCCGAAGCAATCCAGGAGAATATGGGGGTTGGATTGTTTCGCTGCGTTCGCAATGACGATAACGGCCGATTCTAAAATTCGCTCAGTAATGGACGGAAAGAGGTATTGGCAGCAGAACCCTCTTCATACCTTGAAGCGAACAATCCATTAAAAGTAAATCCATTAAATCCGCCCCCGCGACAAGTCCATGGAAATTGTGATATAGTGAATTGGGCGTAGTCTGACAGCCAAGACTGGCTGAGTTCAGAGACCGATTGGGCTACAGTAGTTTCGTAGTTAGCTTGGCCTCCACAAATTTGAAAGGTGCAGACATCATAGTTATAAAAATATTCATTCGACGACGAACTGGTTGATGGTTTTATTCCGAAAGGACCGACGTAGTAGGTGTTTAGGTATCGGGTTTGGGGCATGGTTGTCATATATGAAGTGTCAGAGATAGCACCTCGGTTGGACATAGTATATTCAAAAGGGCCGCCAGACATACCGTAAATGCCATAGATATTATCCGTAGTGCTAGCATAGACACCAATTGGTGTGTTGTATTGGTTGCAGCTGCTGGTGCTTGTTGCTGAAACAGACTCACCAGCACAACCAGTAATATTTGATGAGTTATTGTTTGTCCAAACTTCCGTAGCATTCCTCCCATAGCTTGAAGTCGCTAAATAAGCCACAGCTCCCCAATCAGTGTTACGTAGCATTCGTGATTGCGTCCGGCCTGTTAGGTTGTGGGTGTTTTGTCCAGCGTTTTGGGCTGTTATAGTATTCCCTCCAGCAGCGCCATCAGGATTTTGTGATATGTTGATGGATGTGCCGAATTGAGCCCCGATGGTCTGATACGTTAGGGCTGTTGTGTTTGGTTTTACAGTTGGTGCTGTAGCTGTTCCTGTAGCTTCAAACTTAGCAACCCATAGTCCATTTAGTTCTGTTGGTGTTGGATCGTCTTCATCTCCAAAACTGAAGGCTGGATGTGTGGCCCAGTCGTTGTTTTGTTCTGGGATTGCTTTTTGGTAGTTTGGTGTGTTCTTGTTTTCGAATTGTATGTTAAAGGCCATTGGTTTTTCTATGGGTGGATCTCCTAGGGCTGAATAACGTTGGATTTGGTAACGATAGCGTGGTATGTAGACCCAGTAGCCTAGGATGTGTGATTCGGATACTGTTACGTCTGTAGTGTTTTGGTAGGTTGAGAGGGAGGCTGGAGTAACAGTAACGGCATTGGCCCAGTACTTTTTACTATAGTTGTACCATTGGTTGTTGATATTAGAAGTAGAGGTTGTTTTCCAAGTTCCGGAGGTGTCTCCGTTGGGGTTACCGTCCCAGTAGAT
>JAISDN010000041.1 GCA_031264785.1 Candidatus Nomurabacteria bacterium | reverse complement strand
CATTATAGCACACTCGCTTTAAAAAGTCAATGCTGGACTTTCAATTTTCCCTTACCCAAGATGGCGCTCCAAGCCCCCTTGCGGGCGTCAACCGGGTATTTTTTCTTAACCACAACTTTATCAAAAACGCTCGGCAGGTGCTCGGCGTGATATTTTCGGCGCAAGTCGTCGTACCATTTTTTATTATAAATCTGCCAAAATTCCTTTTCGGTATAATAAGCGTGGGCATAAAACCACTTCCGGCCGCCCAGCCGCATCAGCTCCTTCTCTATCAGCCGATTTTGGCGCAAAAACTCCGCATAATCCGCCGCTTGGTCGCCCCAAACGCCAACATTTATACACATCGGCGAATCGTCCATCCCGCCCAGCTGAAATTCCGAAACGTCGCCGGCCGGATTTAGCGGACACAGCCACAACGGATAAACACCCAGTTCTTTATCGACAAACTTTATAAAGTTTACGGCGTTTTTCAAAGGCAAACCCAAATCCTGAACCAAATATTGCTGCGACACCCGCCCAACCTGCAGCGCCTCATACATTTTCCGAGTGTGCATCAGCGGATCAAGCAGGCAGCGCGTCACAGCGTTAAACGGCACATCAAACAGCCGAAAAGCCTGCCGCCCAACCCAAAATCCGCCTCTGTCATAGCGAAATAAATAATCCGTCAGCGGAATCGACTCGGTACGTTCGGCCCGCGAATGCCGATCGGCGTGCAGATAAAACCACGGGTCAATCGCCCGCGAAAAACGTTTGATCCGGCCGGCGCGCCGGTCGCTCAGCCGCCCAACCATCACCACGCCGCGATTTTTAGCAAACATAATTCCATCCACATAATCGTGATTTTTGGCGCACTCCGCCATCAGAGTGTCAACAGCCTCCCGAAAACTTTTCACCGGCAGATAAGTCAGATTTACATATTTTTTGGCTGGCCGACACTCAATATCAAGCGCCGTCAAAATCCCTAGCGTGCCGTAAGTGCCGCCAATCCCCCGCCACAAATCCGGATTCTGGCGCCGCGAAGCCGCCCGCATCACCCCGTCCGGCGTGATAATTTCAACCTTGTTGCAAATTTGGCCGAAAACGCCATATCGAAACGAACTGCTCTCGCCGGCTACACCCGCGAGACCCCCCCCCAGCGGTGATTCCGGGAAACTCCATCACAATTTTCGGCACCAAACCCTTCCCACGCGCCGCCCGCACCAATTTATCCATCGGCACATTCGGCTCGACAGTCATAACCTGTTTTTCAGTATCAATTTTCAAAACCTCGTCAAGGTCGCTCACGTCAATCGTGTCGGCCCGCCGAAACGACTGAATCCGCGTCGAATTAGTCGAACCGTGAAAAATATGAAACGGTCGCTGTTTTTTATAAAAAGTTTTTACATTTTGAACAATTCGGTTGACTTTATCTTGGTACGTCATAAAACTATTATATAACAGATTGATAAAACTTTATAAAGTTTTGCCCCGCCACAGTCCGGATGGACTACGACGGGGAATTTAGGGAAAAACGTCATTTGCCGCCGCCATACTTCTCATTATAGAGCGTGCTGTCCGGCGGTATGAGTTCCGTCCAAATTATCTTTCTCCTGAGTTTGAGCGTGGCAATTTCGTCTCCATCGTGAATGACGAAATCTTTTTTGCCGTTATTCGTGACCTCAACTAAGATTTCAGTCAAGCAGCCTGAATTTATCACTCTCGGCTTGCCAAACGCTGTCACCAAACTCACAAGCTCAAGACGCCTGTGCGGTAACACTATTATTTCATATCCTTCCGGTACTTCAACTGCCAAGAGTGTATGAAGGACATCCGACCCACCTCCGTTGGGCACGACAACCGGACGACCGTCCCACATATGGGCCGATACATCCAGTTCTGAAGGATTCATTACTGACACTTTCGGCAACGGCTTACTTGAGCGATTTACAACCTTAACTTCAACGGCACTAAGGGATAATTCTTCCATTCCTTTCACCTCTTTCCCTGTATGAAAATTACACCCACTTCTGATTTATTCTACCATAAAAATAGCCTATAATGCAGCTATAAATATTTTAAAACCACTGGCGAGCTTATTTCAAAAACTTCCGAATCTGCTTAGCGATGTGTTCGGCGGTTAAGCCATAATAATTCAGCAATTCATCCGGCGCGCCAGACTGGCCGTATTCGTTATAAATACCAATGCGATGAATGGGCACGGGCAGTTTTTCGCCCAGTAATTCCGCGATGCTCGATCCAAAACCGCCGGCCACCTGGTGTTCTTCAACCGTCACCACGCAGCGACATTTTTTAGCCGATTTTAAAATAGTTTTCGCGTCCAGCGGCTTGATGGTCGGTATGTGGACGACTTCGCAATCAATTTTCCGCCCCGCCAAGATTCCCGCCGCCGCCAGACCCTGCGCCGTCATTGTTCCTGTTGTGAAAATTACAACATCTGTGCCATCGCGTAGTTTATAAGCCGGACCAATCTGAAACTTATGCGTAGAGTCAAAAACCACCGGCGATTCAGATCGTGGCAACCGCACATAATTTGGTCGCGCATCGCGTGCCATCGCCAGCGCCACTTGCTCGGCCTCCACCGCGTCGCCCGGCGCCAACACCACCATATTTGGCAGCACTCGCATCAGCGCAATATCCTCCAAAGCCTGATGAGTCGCGCCGTCCGGCCCAACATTGACGCCGGCGTGGCTGCTGACAATTTTCACCGGCAAATTATTTATACAAATCGTCGTCCGAATCTGCTCCCAGTTGCGCCCGGGCGAAAAAGCCGCATAAGCCCCCGCAAACGGAATCCGCTCCACCCGCGCCATCCCGCTGGCGACAGTCACCAAATTCTGCTCCGCCACGCCAACATTCACAAATCGCTCCGGAAATTTCTCAGCAAACTCAGAAAACCCGACCGAATTAGTCAAATCCGCCACCAGCGCCACCACATTCTTATTAGTCTCGCCAGCCCGCACCAACCCGCGTCCAAACGCCGATCTAAGATTTGCTTTTTCGGTCATTTCAACCCCTCCAAAGCTTTCCGCACCTGCGCCTCATCCGGCGCTTGGCCGTGCCAGCGGTAATCATTTTCCATAAAACTGACGCCTTTACCCGGAACGGTGTGCGCCAAAATCAGACTCGGCCGCTCGGTTTCAGCGCGGGCAGCAGCGCAAGCCTCAATAAAACTTTGCACATTATTACCATCAATCTCCAAAACCTGCCAACCAAAAGCCTCCCATTTGGCGCGCAAATCCTCCAGCGGCATAATATTTTCGGTGTCACCGTCCAGCTGAATCCCATTCCGATCAACAATTCCAATCAAATTCCCCAAAGAATATTTGCTGGCAAACATCGCACCTTCCCAAATATTACCTTCGTCCAGCTCGCCGTCGCCCATAATACAATATACAAATCGCTTTTTATCAATCGCCCAAGCCATCCCCGCCGCCTCGCTCAAACCACTGCCCAGCGGCCCCGAAGTCGTCTCCAGCCAAGCCAACTTTTCGCGCTCCGGGTGCCCCTGCAAACGCGACCCAAACTGCCGCAAAGTCGCCAGCTCCGCCTCCGGAATCAGCCCGGCCTCCGCCAACGCCGCATATTGCGCCGGCACAGCGTGCCCAGCCGACAGCACCAAAATATCGCGCTCCGGATCGTCAGCCCGCCGCGGATTATAGCGCAAAACCTCAAAATACAGCGTCGCAAAAACATCGCAAAGCCCCAAACTACTAGCCGGATGGCCACTGCCCGCCAGCGCAATCATCCGAATAACCTCACGCCGCATCCTCCGCGCGTGCTGCTCAATCTGCAAAATCGTCTGGCTCATATTCACATTTTAGCATAAACGAGTTAATTTTTCATACATCTCCGCCGGATTTTCGGCCTTAGCGATGGCCGAGCCGACGTTGATAACGTCCACGCCAGCCGCCGCAATTTCCGCCACATTGTCAAGATTGGCGCCGCCGTCCCAGCCAATTTCGGCCTTAGGATTTATTTCCAAAACTTTATCAAGTTTCGCAAGCCCCAACAGAGAAGCTGTGCCGCCCATCGCGCCCAAATTGCCACCGAACAACAGAGTATGGTCGCATAACTTTATTAAGTTTCGGGCGCCATCAACAGAGGTGTCGGGCAGCAGCGCCACGCCGGTTTTGATACCAAATTTTTGCAAATGCTGAACCAGCGCCGGCAAATCGCCCTCCGCCTCAGCGTGGATAATCACCAGGTGCGGATGAAGCGCCACCAACGCTTCCGTCCACTGCGTCGGCGCGCGGAACATCAGATGCAAATCCACCGCCCAACCCTCCGGCCAATAAAGCTGATTCAAATTAAGCGTGGCCGGCGCAGCAAAATCGCCATCCGTCAAATCAATCTGCACCCGCTCCGCGAACGGCGACAACCGCGCAATCTGGGCCTCAAATTCCGCCGGCGTATGCGCCAAAATCGTTGGGCAAATGATACTCATATCGATATTTTACCACAAGAAAATCCCCGTGGCTATAAATGTTATATAGCTCCCAGGGATTTCTTAACGGTTCAAGGCGCGATTGACGTGAAACCATTGGCTTCACACCATTTTTCAATATATTCGCCACCCGCCATAACGCATTTTTCATCTTCCAGCGGATCAGCTCCGCTGACACCAAGATAGATGCGTATTTGACCGTGCAGCTTGTGTTTTTGTATGTCGTAACACGCTGCACCCGGCGTATTGACGCGCCCGATCGTAACCAGTTCGTCCGGCAAATCACTGGAACGTCGGCCGTAGCCTAAGATGACGGCACGAGCACATCCCTCCAATTTAAGGTAGACATAACCGCCACAGGCAGCTTCTTCCTTGCGACCACGCCAACCGGCCGGCCGAGTTTTGGGCGCTCCGGGCTTGATGCCAAATAAATGATCTCTATCAGCATCCAGTTCGACAAAAATTCCGCCCAAAAGCTTGTTGGCGGCATAGTCTTTGGCAATAAGCCTAATGGCGATTGCGCCGTATTCAAAATCAGGTATCTTATTGGCTTCGCCGCGGATTGCACCAACTATCCCTTCAACCAACCATTCTGCTTTAACATTCATTTTTTGTTCGCCTCCTGTTTATTTTCCAAAAAAACAACTAAGGGGTAAACATCAGATTTTACCCTAACCAAGCGCTAAACTAACGCCCAAATAGGGTAAAATCTCATCACAATTGAACCGTTATTTAAAAGTGCAAAAGAGCAAAAACTAGCGAAACTAAAAATCAGCTCGCACGCCCTACCCTTATATTCTCATTGTATCAAACTTATTCAAGATTGTCAAGTTAACTCGCTTATGACAGCTCGTCCAACTGCTGATTACGGCGGAC
>JAISDN010000024.1 GCA_031264785.1 Candidatus Nomurabacteria bacterium | reverse complement strand
GAGTCCGAGCCAATCGCCATCGCCCAGTAGCGGAAAATCCCCGATACCAGGATGACCACCGTGGCAAGGACCGCCACCATTGGCATCGCCCACAAAATCTGTCCTGACCGCTTGTGCCGGCCCGGAATCGGCCGATGTGTAATGAAAAACTCATTAAACCGCATAAACAACAGCATCGGCAGCATAATATCCAGCACCGCATAAATGAACGGCCCGAGATCCGGCAAAATCGGAATGGCAATCGGATAAACCGCCAAAATCACCGCGTAGGTGATGGTTGGGCGAAAGTCCGATTTATACGCCACATAAGTCAGCATCACGTTGGCGGCAACCCCGCCCAGCACCAATCGACCAATCATCTCGAACAGTTCTAGCGGCACAGTCGGATTATACAGCGTCGAGCCGACGATGATGTGCAGCGCGCTGAAAGCCAGCGTTACACCGACCAATGCGCCCTTGTGATCGCCGATCCGCTTGACAATGGCATAACGCGTCAGTTCGGTCAGGACAATCACGCCGACTACCGGCAGAATATTCTTTATCAACATCAGTGGCGTATGACTGTATCCGCTGCGCAGGAACCCGGTGATCAAACCTAAAATATAGATTAAGATCAAGAACAGCAGCACATAAACCACCACAATCTGGGTAGCCGCCGCGCCATCGCTATCACGCTTGGGCCGAAAACCCACGCAAAGCCAAATCGCAGCCAGCAGCAAAACTAAAAAACCGATATACCACAAACTTGACGGGTGAAAAACTTGATAATATATAAAGGTGCAAACGACGGTGGCAGATAGCGCCGCCGCGAGCAGCAGCGCTATCTTTATCAAATTGGATTTTGATGTGCCACCCCGTTTCACGATCTAACCCAAATTATTGATTTTTCTGAACATATGGCAGGTTAAACGAGAAGCTATCTTGATCGTTAGAGCTCTCTAGACCAGTGTTATTATTGGTCAAGATCAATTGCATTTCGTGTGTATCGCCGGACGCTAAGTTGATATCAGCCGCACCAACAGCTGCACCAGAAGTTGCGCCGCCACTGGCTGAACGATATTTAAAGGTGTAGCCAATTCCGCCGGTTGAGCCGATGCTAGCTAAATTCGTGGTGTTGTTCACAAAGCTAGCTTGCGTCATTTTAGCGTCCAAGTCACCATCGTTAACTGCGTCAAAGTTACAAGTCACTTGGTCGCCCGGCGCAGTAAACTCTGGAGCTAGTGTAATAGTTATGCCGCCGCTGATTGCCGGAAGCGGTGTACCAACCTTGGCTTCGCCAGCAGTCACAGAGCAGCTCAAATTATCCCAATGGATGTCCCAATCAGCTTCGCCAACCTTAGCTGTTCCGGTGATATTCAGCGTTGTCGACAGGGCCGCGAAAGCCACGCCCAAACCAACTACGCCCGCAATCAGTGCCGCCACCGCAATGCCGCGAGTCCTCTGGTGATGTTTATTATTAATTTTTGCCATAAAATCCCTCCTTAGAAATCCTTTAGCTTTTTATACATTAACAGTATACCACAACAACTGTAAATAAAAAGTGTTTTTTGTGTAGGATATGTTGAATATCTTTTATTTATTTAGGCATCATATCGAAAATCGCTTTGCCAGCCTTGAGCGATCCGCCGCGCGCTTTAACCAGCTGCTCCACTGTCACCAGCGTATAACCTTTAGATTTTAGGGCCGGAATAATCTTCCCCGCCGCTTGCACCGAAGTAGCGTGAATGTCGTGCAACAACACAATCGAGCCGTTGCCAACCCGCGACATAACATTATTATAAACTGTGCCAACATCGCGATATAGCCAATCCTCCGGATCGACCGACCACATTACCAGCGCCATCCCAGCGTCCTTTTTAACGGCGTCATTAAAGGCACCATAAGGCGGTCGCATCGCCGTCGGCCGAACGCCGATGGTTTTTTCAATGGCCGCCACAGTGCTGTTAATTTCGGTGCGCCGCGCACCAGCCGACAGTCCGGGTAGACTTTTGTGATTATAAGTGTGGCTGGCGATTTGGTGGCCCTGCTGATAAGCCCGCCGCACAATGTCGCCATAATATTCCACCCGCGACCCGAGCACAAAAAACGTAGCGTTGACCTTTTCGCGCTCCAAAATATCCAGCAACTTTGGCGTATTAGCCTGATCCGGGCCGTCGTCAAAAGTTAGCGCCACCAGCTTTTTCTTGCCGATTTTTTTAAGGTCCAGCGGCGGCGCTACCGGTTCATATTTTGGTGCGGCCGGCTGGCTGCTTGGGTCATTCGGCGTCGGCCGGCGAAAATTCGGCTGCAGGTTGTCTTTTATCTCGCTCAACTTAAGACTAGCCTGCAGCGCGCCAATTTCGCCCGCGCCCAACTGATATTTATTAAAATAAAATATCACTTTTGGGCCGTCTAAAACAAAGTTTTCAAAATTTTTGGCATCGGGACGGAGACCGGTTTTCAAAGCCGCTTGCTTGGTTTTGTCGGAAAACTCCGGCCGAGACTGCAAAACTTTATAAAGTTTGGTCGACAAAATCGGCAGGTAATTACCCATAAAAATCTCTGATAATTGGTAATCCTGACCGCCGCCTAAATTATAATTTTTGGTGATAAAAACGTCGGAAACCTGAGCCGTGCCACCGAGCGAAATGTAGCGCCGAAAGGCAAAGCTAACCACATCGCGGTCAAAACGATAAGTTTTAAAAGACATATTTAGCTCGTTGTTGCCGCTGGGTTTGGCGGCGGCTTCGCGCTTAAAATCGTCGATGGTTTGTTGGGCGAAACTTTTTAGTAGTTTATTGACGTGGGGATTTTTGGTGCGCGGATAATTAACGGTGATAAAAGGCTGCCATTCACTGATGGTTTCAACGTCGATACCCTCCAAAGTTTCGCTCTTGACGTCTGTTGCCGGATGCGACATTCGGTTAATAATTATCGAAGTTGTGATGGCCGCCGCCGCCACAATCAGCAGCGCCAAGACAATAAATAGTTGCTTTTTATTATACATAAGCCCACTATACTAAAAAAGTTACTAACTTCCAAAATAACTATTACATTCAAAACCTTCTACAGGTTTTGTAGTTTTAAGCTTCCGTCAGAGCACACAATTTTGTGCTCTTCGGCCCACTTTTTCCAATCGCTTAAGCCATAGCCGGCTTTCTTTGGCCCCTCAAAAGCCTCTGGGTCCCAATTTTCCAAAATATATAGCGCAATAAAATCAGCATTGGCCTCTGGACCGGACTGGACATAGTGCGAATATTCATCGTCGGTATAATTCCACTCATCTTTCAACTCGGCTTGGCCACTGCGGTCAATGTCGTCGCCAAACAAGGCCACAAACTGCTGATCGCTGCCATCCTCCGGCGTGCCCTGCACAATATGCCCGATTTCGTGCGCCAAAGCAAACAGCCGCACCAGCCACCCAGCGGTCTCCAGATCGCCATCAGTTCCTCCCAGTCGCAGACTAATTCGATTGATAAGATTCTTGCTAGCCAGCTCTTTACTATTGCCCAGCGCCAGATTAGCCACATTAGGATTAGCGCTAGCTCCGCCAGCAAAAGTGCCGGCCTCAGTTGTAAAAATCACCCGAATCTTGTCGGGCTGCAACTGCAAAACCTCCGGGAACAACCGTAGCGCCGTCTCATAAATCTCGCGCATCATCTCGCCCTCAACACCCGGAAAATACTTGCCCATATCATCAACCGAACCCCTGCGCCAATTCACCTCGTCGCGCGGCAAAGTCTCCTTCGTTGGCATCACCGGTTCTTTTATCATTTTGACATTTCCAATCGCCCAATCGCACTATTTTCCAACAAAGATTTCAATTGCGTTATAGCAGTAGCGTTCAACCGCGTCAACCGTTCGGCTTTCTGCCTTTCATTAACAACTTTGGGAATAATATGCTCCTTGATAGCGTCGGTGTGGATGCGGTAATTTATCTTCGCCAACGTCCGTTGCAAGTTCCACTCCAGTGATTTCTGTTCTTGCTCGGCTTGTTTCAAGCGCTCAAACTCTAACACCAAATACAACCGAAATTCTGGACTGATCCAACTAGCGAATTCAAAGGCGATATCAGGGTGGGCAAAAGTGCCAATGCTATATCGTCCACCTTTTGCCACAATCCCAATCGCATTTGTGCGCCTAATCCATTGGGTCGGCGACATCGCAAAAGAGTTTTTGCCATACTCCGTTTTAATTTGGTCGAATTCGACCAAATTAAAATTAGGATTGCGCAGTTTCTCCCAAAGCCCAATGTAGTCGATTGTGTTAATCCGTCGTAACCAGTTTTTGACCGTAAAAGACGGGTCGCTAGAGTTTTGATATTTGGCTATGTCTGTCAGCGAGATGTAATCGTCGCGGTTTTGGTGGAATAGGACAATTTCCGTATCTTTAACTTTAATGGTGGTGTGTTTTGCCATAAGTACATTATATCACGAGTCGCGCTTCAATCAAAAAAACCGGCAGACTGGCCGGATCGAACCTGTTCTACAGGGTAAAATCGTCAAAAATCTCTACTATGGCACGGGCGGTAGGACTCGAACCTACGACCTTCGGTTTTGGAGACCGACATTCTAGCCAGCTGAACTACGCCCGTATTTTTCTATTGTATCAAATTTTTAATGTGTGGTATACTGGCTTTATGAAATCAATGAGTTTGGGGAGTCCAATGGTTATCGTGGTCGTCGGTGTGCCGGGCGTTGGCAAGTCTTTTTTCGCGAGACGTTTTGCTGAAACTTTTAGTGCCCCGCTAGTCAGCGAAGACAAAATAAGATATACGCTTTTCACAAACCACACATATAGCAAAAACGAAAACGTTATGGTTGAACAAGTGGCGCGACTGATTGTCGATGAGCTGCTGGTCAACGGCAAGACGTTTATTTTGGATGGTGGTTACAGCTCGCGAGTTTCGCGCGATAACATTGCCCATTTGGCTTCGCAATACGATTTTCGCACCCTGATTGTCTGGGTGCAAACCGAAGAAGCCACTGCCCGCCGTCGCGCTCAAAATCGCTCACTAAAAGTCGCCGGCGATCAATATAAGCAATCCCTGACGCCTGAACAATGGGACACTCTAGCCAAAGCCTTCACCGCGCCAGACATCGAAAACAAGGAACGCAACACCGTAGTAATTTCTGGCAAACACACTTACGCCGCCCAAGCCAAGACAGTTCTCCGAAAAATCGTCGAGTCGCGGGCCGACCTAATGCGCACCGACACACCAATTAACAGAGAGGACAGTATTGGCCGCTCTATTTTCCCCAGCATTTAAGAAAAAACATCACCGCCAAAAAGGCACCACCACGATTTTTGACGAGGAATTTGGCGAGATTTTGGTACATCGCGCCCACACCCACTTTTTGCGCGTCAAAATCGAACCCAACGGCAAAGTTTCGGCCACCATTCCTTGGTACGCCACGTTAGCCGCCCTGCGCGGCCTAATCAACCAAAGCCGCGCTAACTTACGCAAAAACCTAGCCAAAATGCCCAAATTCGAAAGCTACACAGAGGAGCAAATCAAACAAATCCGCCAAAAAGCCAAGCAGTTTTTACCAACTCGCCTTGAATTTCTAGCCCAAAAACACGGTTTCAAATATGGCAAAGTTTCCCTGCGCAACCAAAAAACTCGCTGGGGCTCCTGCTCCGGCGACAACGGCATTTCCTTAAATATCGCGCTGGTGCTCCTAAAACCACACCTGATCGATTATGTCATCCTGCACGAACTAACCCACACCATCGTCAAAAGCCACAGCCCCGAATTCTGGGCCGAACTGGCCAAAACTTGCCCAAGTTTCAAGGCCAACAAAAAAGAGCTGCGCACGCACAACCCTTATTTGAAATAATCTAATGCTTGCGCGGCTTGACTTCGTTGCGACCGAGATTTTTCTTGGTCTCTGTAAAAGTCACGTGCCGTCGCAATTTCGGATCGTATTTGCGCAAACTCAACTTGTCCGGCGTGTTCATCGTGTTCTTCTTAGCATAATAAGTCCGCTCGCCCGATTCCTCGCTAACCAGCCCAAACAATTTCCGCTTTGATTTACTATTTTTTGCCATATAAATACTCTAACACATCTGTTTAAAAAAATAAATACCTTTTTGGAGCCGCGTGTCGGCTCTGCCCCGACGACCTGCCGCTTACAAGGCGGCTGCTCTACTAACTGAGCTAACGCGGCTGATTTTGGCGAATATAAAAAACGCCCATCACTATTTTACAGCAAAAACTTCAAAAAACCAAAAGAGCCGCCCCCAAAACGTATAAAACGTTTCAAGGGCGACTATTTGATGACTTATTTTTCCTCCTCTTCATCACCGAGATCGAATTTGAACCAGTCCCTTTCGATATCAAAGCTCGTAGCCGAGATTTTA
Source organism: Candidatus Nomurabacteria bacterium (assembly GCA_031264785.1). Lineage (GTDB taxonomy): Bacteria > Patescibacteriota > Saccharimonadia > Saccharimonadales > Saccharimonadaceae > JAISDN01. The sequence goes on along the minus strand of JAISDN010000024.1, from coordinate 1,095 downwards.
TCGCCGCGAATAAGCATATGGCCAGAACGGTCCATGCCTATGCTTATGTCTATGACGTTCACGACCTCCAATATTTCCGCTTCGGACGCATAGTTGTTACACCCATAGCCGCGAATAACAACCGCACCTTGGGGTATTCTTCCAACGACCGTGCCGGTATGCGTCCGCGAATTAACCACAAACGAAGCCGTCGCCCTAAAGGCAGGGTCGACATCCGCTACCTTCGTCGACATATATCGAGTCAGTGCTTCCGCGTATTCCCTTATTCTAGAGTCCTCATTTTGCAGTCCTGCCTGAAAAATATCCAGTGGGATTTCTCCGTACCCATGATACAGGTTTCTGGCCAGAAGCCGAACACTTGTCTGATTGAACGGGCGTCCTTTTATGACATCCCAGTTAAAATTCTGATCCCGAAAGTTATCGAGGAATTCGGGCAGGCTATTATGGCCCTGTCTTGACGGCATATTAAGCCTATCCTTCATCTCCATTCCGGGTATTCGCAGCAGGGCATATTCAGCAGAACATCGAACATCGCCATCCTGACTGAGTAGTCCTCTACTGATGATACCTAAGGGTATCTCCTGACCTTCGTTAGCGAGTTTTTCGCAAATCTTCATGCCGTAAGTTGCTAACAACTCATCATCAGGATCTGCCACAAGCAGATCAATGATGGACAGCGGTACATCTCCGCGATATTCTAAACAGAGTTCGGCCAAGTCTCTTTTTACGTGGGGCTCGATCTCATCCCAGCACCTTTCAATAATGCCATAGTCCATCTCGAGCTCTCTAAAGGCTGTGATTCCTTGCCTAACGGTATAAAAGCTTCCATCCTTCAACAATTCCTCGACCGTCCGGTTCCTTTCTTCTTCTTCCATACCTATCAAAACGTTTGTAATTCTGCTCATTTTTCTTTCCTCCTTTATCTTTGGAAAATATTATGAGCAAACCTGTTTTTGCTCTATTGACCGGTGAAGTCTCACAAGCCAATAGAGCAAAAACATTATAAATAAGTCATCTGTAAAAGTACCTGCCGGATCACAAAATCGCGCCACCTCTCAATATTCGCCATCCAGAATGGGCTTATTATATCAGATT
>JAISDN010000052.1 GCA_031264785.1 Candidatus Nomurabacteria bacterium | reverse complement strand
ATTAAATAGATGAAGATTGATGAAACCACCGCGAGATATCTGGCAAGTTTGTCCAACATTACCTTGTCGGATGCCGATTTGAAAAATTTAACCGCTGATTTGGAAAAAATCATCGATTATATTGGTGAACTCGGCGAACTCGACACCGCCGGCGTCGAGCCGACCTATCAAGTCACCGGACTAGCCAACGTCTGGCGTGCTGACGAAATCAAACCCCAACTTGCCCGCGAAAAATTATTAAAACTAGCCCCCGCTCGCGTTAGCCACGCGGTCCGGGTGCCAAAGGTGTTGTGATATGAACGAGGTTTTAAACACTTCGACTGAAGCCAAAATCAACCAAGTCAAGGCGGAAGTTGAAAAATTGCTCGGCGATGAGGCCACCGGTCACGGCGTTGATCACGTTTTGCGGGTGTATGATTTGGCGATGGGGCTTGCGGAGGCTGAGGGCGCTGATCCGGAGATTGTGGCTTTGGCGGCGCTGTTGCACGATGTCGACGATCACAAAATCTTTGGTCGGGAATCGGCCGAAAACTTGACAAATGCGCAGGCGATTATGGCGAAGGCTGACATTGACGCCACAGAGCGAGAAACGATTTCTATGATTATAAAAAATATGGGTTACAACAAATTTTTGGACGGCATTCGGCCGACCGCGCTGGAGGGCAAAGTGGTTTCGGACGCCGATATGTGCGACGGGATGGGCGCGGTTGGGATTATTCGGGTTCACGAGTTTGGCGCGGCTAGCGGCCGGAAGTTTTTCGATCCGGAAGTTTTGCCGATTGAAGATATCGATTCGGAGCAATATTTTAAGGTCGGCAGCTCCACGACCATTGGTCATTATTTTGAAAAGCTTTTGCGGCTGAAGGGTTTGATGTTGACCGACGCTGGCCGAAAAGAGGCCGAAACGCGCCATCAAATTATGGTGGATTTTTTGCGGGAGTTTTTCCGCGAGGAAAATCAGCCGGCTTGGAGTGAATATTTGGAGCGGTATTTGGCGAATTTGGAGGGTGTAAAATGACTGAGATTTTGAAGATTGTTGAGCGGATTAAGTCTGGCGAGAGCTCGGCGCGGGCGGAGGTCGAGGCGGCATTGAATCGAGCGGATGCGGACGATCGGCATTCGCTGTTAGAGATTATTCGCGAGCGGGCTTTGGCACGGGCGGACGAGATTGACGAAAAGATTAACAAAATTATTGCCCGTCATCCTGAACTTGATTCAGGATCTAGAAAAACTGGAACGGCTTGGATTCCGGATCAAGTCCGGAATGACATCGAGCAGGAAATCGGTAAGCTGGCTGGCGTTCCATTTGTGGCGAAGGACAACTTTTTGACGCTGGGCAGTCGGACTACGGCGGCCAGCAAGATTTTGGAAAACTTTGAGTCGCCGCTGCAGGCGACAGCGGTGGAGCGGCTGGAAAACGCGGGCGCGATCTGCATCGGCAAGGCGAATCTGGACGCTTTTGCACACGGCGGATCGACCGAAAATTCCGCCTTTGGCCCGACCAAAAACGCGGTTGATGATACTCGCGTTGCCGGCGGTTCGTCGGGCGGCTCGGCGGTAGCGGTGGCGAGCGGCATCGTGCCGTTTGCTCTGGGCAGCGACACCGGTGGTTCGATTCGCCAACCAGCGTCGTTTAACGGCGTGGTCGGCTACAAACCAACTTATGGAATGATTCCGCGCTACGGCGTGGTAGCAATGGCTTCGTCGACCGATGTGGTTGGCCCAATCGCTCGCAGTGCGGCCGATATTGAACTGCTGTGCGACATTTTGGCTGGTCCAGACGGACGTGACAGCACAGTTTTGCCGGATTATTTCAGATTAGAAAACGTTGTAAAAAACACAACAGACGACATTACATTGCGAGAATTAAGCGTAAATGACGGCGAAAAAGAACTTGAATATATAAGGAAAGTTCCTCACGACGAAAATGGTTTTCATAGCCCGGCCAACTCGGAAGATTTGACTGATATGAAAGCTTTTAAAAAATGGTTGAAGATTAAAGCGGACGAATCAAATGGCTTAAACCCCACTAAAAAAACCGATTTTATTCCGATGACGGTTTTTTGGGTTGAGAAAAATAGCGAAATAGTTGGTCTGGTAAAAATGCGGCATTGCCTGAACGAAAGGACCGAAAAATACGGCGGTCATATTGGGATCGGCGGCGTGCCGGAAAGGTTTCGCGGTCAGGGAATTGGCACAAAAACGCTGGGTCTGGCTTGTCAAAAATTGTTTGAAATGGGTGAAAATAAAGTTTTGCTTACGGCTCACGAAAATAACGTGGCGTCTCGGGCTGTGATTGAGAAAAATGGCGGGAAATTTGAAGATATGCTTGACGATCCGGAATATGAGAATACTAAATTAGCGCGTTATTGGATTGAAAGTAGTGTTGTAAAAAATACAACACCCAAAAAGCTAAAAATCGGTGTGATTAAAGAGTTTATGGGCGATGGCGTGGACGAGGATGTGAAGGAGCGGACGCGGCAGTTTGTGAAGAAATTGACGGCGGTGGGGCATTCAGTTAGTGAAGTTTCTTTGCCGATGGTAAAATATGCTTTGCCGATTTATTACATCGTGGTGCCCGCCGAGATTTCCAGCAATTTGGCGCGCTATGACGGCGTGCGTTATGGCGCGCGCAGTGGGGCATCGAAAACTTTGGCGGAGGTTTATGGCCAGAGCCGCGACGCTGGGTTTGTCGACGAGAACAAGCGGCGGATTATGATCGGTTCGTATGTTTTGTCGAGCGGATTTTTCGACGCGTATTATTTGCAGGCGCAAAAGGCGCGCACCTTGCTGATCGCCGAGTTTGATAAATTGTTTGCGGAATATGACTTTTTGATCGGGCCAGTCGCACCCACGCCAGCCTATAAAATCGGCGAAAACATCAGCGACCCAATCAAAATGTATCTGGCCGACATTATGACCGTGCCAGCTAGCT
>JAISDN010000010.1 GCA_031264785.1 Candidatus Nomurabacteria bacterium | reverse complement strand
TTCAGGGGAACCACATTCCCCGTTTGGGGAGAAAAAGTATATTTAGACAATACCGATCAAGATAACGGGTTAGCTAACATTTTCTCTCTATAATAAAAGGTGCTTAGTAACAAACACCTATAAATTCACCAAATGAGGGCAAATCCAAACACTGAGGTGCTTATTACCCTCTGTGGAGATAGACTTCCACCTCCGCCCTAAAATATAGCACACTCCAACAAAAAAGTCAATATTTGTAGGCCGATTTTACCAATGCGTCACGACTTTGGTGCCGATTTCGGAAAAATCAAAGACGGTTTTGGCGTCGGCTTCGTGCATATTGACGCAGCCGTGACTGATGCGGGTGCGCTCCTGGCCGCCCAGCCAGCTGGCGGTGTGGAAGGCATAGCCGCCCGGCCCCCAATAAGTCACCCATTTAACGCCCGGAATCGAATAGTAATCGCCGGTGCCGGCCGTGCCGCCGGTCATAGTTTGGATGGTAATTTTGCTGAACACCCGGAAAATTCCAGTGATGGTTGGTGTGGACGGCTTGCCGTTGGCGGTGTTGTTGGTGCTCCAAACTTTGGTTTTGCCATCCCACAGCGTTACTGTGAAATTGGAAAGATTGTATTCGATCCAGCGGTTGTCTTCGGTGACGACTTTTTCGGTTTTGTAAGGCGTTTCCTTGAGGTCGAGTTCGGTATCCAGCGTGGCGTTTTCAGTCAGAGCTTTTTTGATTTTTTCAATCAAATAATCGGTATTGCTGGGCGCCAAACCCTTTTTGCCCTCGCGAATCGTCATTAAAGTTTCGCCTTTTTTGTCGACCAGCAGGATTTTGTCAACCGGCGCACCGGACAGCGACGGCGCCACTTTTTGGTCTAAGAAAGTTTTGATTTTGCCATCACTAAAACTAATGTCAAACTTCTGCTTACTCTCATTAACCGTAAACTCCGCAAACGAAGCGATGTCCGGCGGATCAACAAAATAATATAGCCGGCCGTCGTGATACATATTGATGCGCAAATCCAGCCGCTTGTTCATAAAATCTCTGGCTTCGCCGGCCGTTTTGTCGCTGATGACCGGCTCGGTGTCGGCCAAATCCAGCTTTTTAATAATTTCGCTAGGCTCGTCCAGAGCTTTTTCAATAATCGGCAAAACGTCGTTGACACTGATAATTTTGCCGGCAAAACCGGGCACAACTTCAAACAGCTGCAATTCGTCTTTATAGGCCACCACCGGCTCAGTTGGCGGTTTGGAAATTGAATAAAACTTTTCGTTCAGATAGTCCTGAATTATCGATTTGTCGTATTTGACGGCCAGACGATTGTTTTTTTCGGCAAACGGGCTAAATTTCAGAAAAATATTCAGCTCGTTGCCAGAGTTGATAATGTCTTGAAAAGTTTTGTTGGCGTCGAGCGTGATGCCTAGTTCCTCTAAGTCGGTTTTAACCACCACGTCGGCGCTGGTCAGGGTCAGTTTGATTTTATTAAACTGGTCTTCGGCAATTTTCTTAATCTCATATTCTGATTTGCCGCTAACATCCACTCCGGCCAAAAAAGTCGCCGGCGCGGCGCGGTCGCCATAAGTCACCATATAGGTGCCGATTGAGCCAACAATCAGTAGCAGCAACCCAGCCAGCGATCCAAAAAGAATGGCGCGATGCTTGGCCTGCCGCTTGGGATCATAATAATAGCTCTCGTGAGTTTTTCTTAATTTATGACGGAAGCCGTCTTTTATACTTTGAAACATCTCTTTTTCGTTCCCCACCTGCCTGTTGTTAAATAATTATAAAGGTTTTGCTTCTAAAAAGCAAATGGTCGGGGTGATCCGACTCGAACGGACGACCTCGCGCTCCCAAAGCGCGCGCGCTAGCCAACTGCGCCACACCCCGTCGGTCTTATTATAACATACTTACTTGGCTTTTTTGCCAAAACCAAATTTCTTTGGCTTAGTTGGTTTTGGTTTGTTGACCGCAATATCGTCTTTGATGTCGACCATCATCAGTCCCAGCGCTGTAGCCCACTCTGGTCCGGCGACTTCGCTGGCTTTGCCGCCGAAGTTGGGATATTGGCCTAGTTTGGCGTTTAGCCGGATGGTTTCTCTGGCCGAAGCTTCAATTCCGGCCAGCTGGGCACCGCCGCCAGTCAACACCACGCCAGCTGGCAGTTTGGCGCGGCGGTCGATTTTACTTAGCTCGACATTGACCAGCTCGAAAATCTCCGCCATCCGCGCTTCGACAATCTTGTCAACCAAGCTGGTTTCGAAAGTATAATCCTGATCATTTTTAGTAATTTTAATCCGGCCGCCAGTTTTGCGCTGGCTGGACGTGGCCACTGCGTAATTTAGCTTGACTTGCTCGGCGATGTCGATGTCGGTCATCAGGCCGATGGCCAAATCGTTGGTGACATTATTGCCGCCCACCGGCAAAATCGCCGCGTGGTATAGTTCGCCTTCGTCGTAAACCACCAGATTGGTGGTGGTGCCGCCAATGTCAATCACCGCCACGCCGCTTTCTTTTTGGGCCTGATTTAAAACCACCTGCGCCGCCGCGAGGCCGCTAGGAATCAGATTAGTTTTGGGCAGCTCGGTCAAAAGCAGAGCTTTTTCCAAATTTCGAATATGCGGCACCAAGCCGGAAATGACGTAGGAATCGGCCTCCAGCCGCGCGCCCAGCATACCTAGCGGATTTTTGATGCTGGCCTGCCCGCCCAAGATAAAACTCCGGATGGTGACGTCCAAAATCTCACGATTTTCGCCCAGCTGTAGCGTCGAGGCGGCTCGCTCCACTCGCAAAATATCGTCCTCGCCAACTTCCTTACCGGCCACTGCCACCACGCCGTGCGAAATCTGCCCAAAAATATGTTGGCCGTTGGCGCTGACAGTGGCGTTCATAATTCGCGTGTCGGCCATTTTCTCGGCCGTTGCCAAAGCTCGGTCGATGGCGTTGGCGGTTTGGTCAATGTTTATAATCGTGCCTTTGCGCATACCGTGATTGACCGCTTCGCCGTAGCCAATGATTTGCGGAATCTCGTGAAGTTTGGTCGCGCCAACAACCGCTCGCACCGTGTTTGTGCCAACATCAATTCCTACACCTAAGCGTTTGTCGTCATACATTATTTTTTTATCTTAGCACACCACTATAATTGGGTCAAAATCTCGCAAGAATCTTCCAACACCAAAACTGTGTGTTCCATATGGGCCGACAGCGAACCGTCGCGTGTTCGGAAAGTCCAACCGTCGTCGTCCTGCACCACGTCGCCGCTGCCCAAAGTTACCATCGGCTCAATACAAATCGTGTCGCCCGGCCGCACCAACTGCCCCTGTCCGCGTGTGCCAAAATTAGGAATATCGGGCTCAACGTGCACTGCTTCGCCAATGCCGTGACCAGCCAAATCGCGCACGATTCCCAGACGGGCTTTTTTCAAAACTTCCTCCACTGCCGCGCCAATATCGCCGGTGTGAAAGGTGCCTTTGACCTGCGCAATGCCGGCCGACAGCGCCCGCTCGGTGGAGCTAAGCAGATGTTTTTTGGCGCCTTTAGGCTCCTCGCCCACCACCATTGTGAAAGCCGAGTCAACATTCATTCCTTTGTAAGTGATCACCAAGTCAAACTTAGCCACATCGCCAACTTCCAAAAACTGCTTGGTCGGGATGCCGTGCACTACTTCGTCGTTGACGCTGATGCAAATCGCGCCCGGAAAATTTATTTCCGGAGTTTTATAAGTCACCACCGCGCCACGTTTTTTGATTTGGTGCTCGACCCATTTATCCAAAAAAATCTGACTGACGCCAGGTTTGACTTGCTGACGCAAATCGGCAAAAATTCCTGCCAAGATTTTGCCGGCAATTCGCATATTTTCAATCTGCTGAGCGGTTTTGGGCGGCTGCATTTAAAAAGCCCCCAAAACTTGGCGATCTTCCAAAACTTTTTCGATTCGGTCGTGGACTTCGCCGACCGTTCCCACGCCGTCAATCGTCACAATTGGCACGTTCAGCGCGCTGTAATAATCTTTAATTTCTTTAGTCTGTTTGTCGTGCAATTTCAGCCGATCGGCAATCACTTTCGGGCTATCTTCCGCCCGACCGCGCAAACTCAGCCGTTTGGCGATTTCCTCTTTAGTGATCCGCAAATCAATCACGATATCAATCGGTTCGCGGCCGGTGCGATCAAATTCGAACTTCGTTAGAGTCGCCGCCTGTTCGGCTTCGCGCGGATAGCCATCCAGAATAAATTTGCGCTCTTCGCTGGCAGTTTTGCTCTTAGCAATCCGTTCAAAAACCAACTTATTAATTGTGTCGTGCGGAATCATAATGCCTTTTAGCATCATCTGATTTATGGCTGGATCGTTGACTTCGCGCAGCAGATTTCCAGCGCTAATCCAAACCCAACCGTGCCGATCGGCCAGCATTTGCCCCTGCACAGTTTTACCACTTCCGGTTGGACCTAATAACAAAATCATCTGCTTTATTTTAGCACCTTTTGCCAAATTGAGGGCTTTTTTATTTTCATATATGGTAACAGCGAAGCATAAATAAAGAACAGGCCCAGATAAATCGATTCAAACACAAAGACGTGACTCCACAAATAATTCGGGTTAAACAAATACATCGAGCCCATAAACACGGCGTAAACGAAATACAAAATTCCAAAAATTCGCAGGGTTTTACAAAGTTGGCCCCAAAGTCCAATGGTGATAAGGATCGCGAAAATCTGCATTGACGAAAAAGTGATCCAAGCAAAAGCTTGGTGAATCGTGCCAATTGTGCCGCCGATTTGCGGAATCAGGCTGACAAATATCATACTGCCGCAAATTATCGCCACCAAAACTGAGAATAGGCCACTGAAGTGATATTTGTCTTTGACAAAACTCATCAGCCCGACCATCAGACAGATCGATGCAAAAACGCCCACAAACCGAAATAGCCAGATGGAATTTTCGTGCAGCGCAATGTGCTGGCTGACCGTCAAATCAAAACCGGTGAAGTTTAGCACCGAAATCGCTAGGCCGGTCGCAAAGAAAAACGACGCGCCGACCAGTGTCAAATGTTTAAGCATATCTGATATTATATCACTTCAGCTCAGACTTGACCAGCCGAGCAATTGTTGCGCCGTCACCGCGCGCACCAACTTCTTTTTTAACGTCGCCAATCACGCGACCCATATCTTTGATGCCAAATCCGCCAGTGGTAATAACTCGCCGCACAATTTCCAAAAGTTCATTTTCACTCAGCGGCTCGGGCAAAAAACCCTGCAAAATCCCTAACTCAGCCTGCTCTTGCTCGGCCCGCGCCTTATCGCCAGCCGCCGTATAAATCTCAATCGAATCGTTGCGTTTTTTAACTTCGCGGGCAATCACCGCCAAATATTCGTCTTCGCTGAGGCCCTCGTCGCGCTTTTTTTTGGCCACTTCCTCATACAAAAAAGCCGATTTTAAATCGCGCAAAACCCCAGTCAAAAACCGCTCACGCGCTAGCATAGCTTCTTTCAGTTTGCTATCAATCTGTTCCCTAATCGACACTAAGCCACCCTTTCTGGCCCTAAGCCACCCGACCCATTTTAATATTCAACAATTTTTCCTCGTTGCGAGATTTGCGAATAATGGCCTTTTTGCGCCGCTCAGTTTTGCTAATCGGCTTTTCGAACCGCTGGCTAGCCTTAGCATTCGCCAAAACCCCAGATTGCAAAACCCGTCGATTAAAACGACGAATAATATTCTCATTCGCCTCTCGGTCGTCTTTTCTTGTAACTGTAATCATATTTGAGTATTCTAGCAGATAAGGTAATTTTATGCAAGGGAAATATGCCTAATGTGCAATTACGTTAGTTCCAACCGCAAAATCCGGCCCTCGACCGTTTGATTACCCTGCCATTCGTTAATTTCCAAATTCACCCAAATAGTAACTTTTTCGCCCGCGTCCACAAACCACTCGTCCGGCGCGTCAAAGGCCAAAAACTTCAAGTTATTATCACCGTCGCTAACCGTCAATTTCAAGTGATTTTTATCCTTACCAATCCGGTCAACAAACTTCGCCCGCAGACCATTCAATCGAAAAACCGGCCGCTCGTTAGCCATTCCGTGCGGCTCAAGCTGAGCCAGTTCGCCGACCAGCTCAACGTCCATAGCGTCCAATTTTGAAGTCGCCACGTCCTCATCGGCCAGCAAAAACTTCTCCTGATTTTTAAGAGCCAGCGATTTATAAAACTGGTTAAGCGCCGCCCGCCACCTGTCAATATTCTCGGGCTTCAGCGACACGCCGCCCGCCGCCGCGTGACCGCCACCTTTAATCAAATGCTCAGCCGTCGCCTTAATCGCCGCCGACATATCAAAATCGCCGAAACTCCGCCCCGAGCCTTTCACCAACTCGTCGCCAACCGACAGCACAAAAGCCGGCCGGCCGTATTTTTCCACCAGCTTGCTGGCCACAATCCCCACCACGCCCTCGTTCCAAGATTTATTCGCTACCACAATCACACTGTCACCACCAGCGGAACGTGGTGATCCAAGACTGGACTGTGCAATGACATCGCAAGCTTCCTGAAAAATCCGATCCTGCTCCTGCCGCCGCTCATAATTCAATTTGTCGAGCTTTTGAGCCAGCTTCAAAGCCGTTTTCGAGTCGTCTGTCGTCAGCAATTCCAGAGCATATTTGGCAGTTTCCAGCCGGCCGGCGGCGTTCAAACGCGGCCCCAGCCCAAAACCAATTTGCCGCGCACTCAGCTCCGACGGCTTAACTTTCGCCACCGCCATCAGCGCCCGTAACCCTAGCCGCCGAGTTTTTTTCAAAACCTCAATCCCCCAAAAAACGTTGTTACGATTTTCGCCTAGCAGCGGCACAATGTCGCAAACCGTGCCCAGAGCCACCAAATCCAGCAGCCACTTTTCGTGACCGTCCGGCAGACCGTCCAGCTTAGTTTGCAGGGCTTGAACCAACTTAAAAGCCACCCCACAGCCGGCCAAATCCCCAAACGGATACTGGCTGTCCGGCCGATGCGGATTGATGACGGCCACCGCCGGCGGCATCGTCTCGGCCACAGCGTGGTGATCGGTCACAATCACGTCCAGTTTCAGTTT
>JAISDN010000037.1 GCA_031264785.1 Candidatus Nomurabacteria bacterium | reverse complement strand
ACTCGGATTGGTGTTAGTGACGGCTTCATATGAGCCAGTTATTTCAATTTCGTCATTACTTATCTGCCTGATTACATATCCTTTATAATGCAGGTCGACCTTGAGAAGATGAACTCTTTTCAGGTAGGTCGCTGAACTTAAGTCAATGTAATCGTATTCGTCATCGGCAGAAAAAGCAACCCCGGTAACCTTTTGGTTAAACATCTTCTTTGGTATGGTAACATGTTTTGCTTTAGCCTGCTTACCGTAAAGTAGCCAAATTCTCACCTCTCCTTTTGGCATATCGCGATTTTGACAAATAAAGCCGTCCTTCTTGAGCAGAATTGCATCAAGTTTTCCGATTTTCTTGACATGCTTAGCTTTATCAAAACTGATTACGGTGCGTAGATTTCGCGTATTCAATTTTTTCACATATGTGACCGGCAGTTTGTATGATCGCGTTCCAATCTTGATTTTTAATTTATCGGGAATAGTGGCTTTTGCTGTCGCATATGGATTCGACGACTTTATCTCGTCAGACCCAACGATATTGACAGACTTAGGCTTCTTCTTTCCGTTGACTTTCGCATAGTTTACAGTGACCTTATAGATGCCAGATTTGTAAACTTTGGCTTTAGACTTGGCGTCAGCGACAATCGGCATCGCCATGGTGAAAACCAATGCAATAATAACGGCTGCAATAACGGGTAACGATCTCCTCTTAGAAATATCCATAATAATCCTCTCTTTCCCAAAGACTCGAAAACTGAACTGAACTAACACTGAAATGTGCGACAACTTACTTTATTACACAGCTTCACCCAATCGAAGGAATTGCTGATTAAGTTTTATGACACAATTATACACCATTTTAATATTTTTTGCAACCCATGATGTCATTAAGCATGATGAAAGCGTGAAATAGTGAAAAGACATCATTTTTCGCGCCAATTTCGTCCGAATTATGTGTAATAATCTAGTAGGCTATCAAATAGAAAACTATAATATAGCGGAATATTTAGCAGCCCATCATTAAATACTAAATCTAAAAGCGAGAAACGAATCGCCAGTGTCGGCTGATATTTTTCGCGGTAAACTTTCAAACTTTTAGCTTTGACATTGGTGCCAGATTTCACCTCAACTGGAATCACTTGATTTTCGAATTGCATCACAAAATCCACTTCGCTCTCGGACTGTGACGTCCAATAGTATAGTGTGTGATCAGCTAATTGCTGCAGCACAAACTGTTCGGCTATCAAGCCATTAAACTCATTAAAGATAGCTTCTTTTTTGATAATCACATCCGATGGTATTTCCGACAAACGGCAGAACAAACCGATGTCCACGAAATACAGTTTAAAGGTCGAACGATCCTGATAAGCTTTGAGCGGTATTTTGTCGCCGCGCTCAACTTTCACGACTCGTCGTACAATACCGGCGTCCACCAGCCATTCGATAGCTAGTTCGTATTCACGCGCCCTAGCGCCCGCTTTGGCGACACCATAGACAAATTTGTCATTTTTCTTAGCAAACTGCGCTGGCAGGCTATCAAAAACCTGTCGAATCCGCATAGCCATCATATCGTCGGTATGTTTACTAAAATCACCCCGATAATCGTTTAATATCTCATCCTGCAATTGCCCAACGTTATTGTAATTTCCATTTTCGACCCAATCCGAAACCAGGCGCGGCATACCGCCCACAAAACAATATTCTCGAAAAGCGTCGACTAGCTTTTCTCGGAAAGGCAGCGACGTTGAGCTTTCCTTATGTAGAGCCTTGACCAATCGTTCTTCGCCCTTGGCAATTAAAAATTCCTCAAAATCCATCGGCTCTAGCCGCAGATGATTGACCATACCGACTGGGAAGGAGGTGTCTTTATGTAGGAAGATGCCGAGCAAGCTACCGCTGCTCACAATATGATATTCCGGAGCGTCTTCGGCGAAATATTTTAGAGACTCCAACGCTCGAGGCACATCTTGGACTTCGTCAAAAATGATTAAGGTTTTGCCGGGCACAATCTCCATATTTAGAGCGATTTCCAAGTTTGAAATAATCCGTTCTGGTCTGATTGTACCGTTAAAAATCTCCACGATCTCTGCCGGTGGCTTTTGAAAATTGATATAGGCAACGCTATCGTACTCATTGCGACCAAATTCCTGCAATAAATAAGTTTTGCCAACCTGTCGAGCTCCCTTCATTAACAGGGGTTTTCGGTCTTTGCTAACTTTCCATTTCTTTAACTCATCCATTAATTTTCGTTTCATCTCAGACTCCTTTCAGCTCAAGCTTATCACATTTTTCGGGCGAATACAAGCACTTTCATACACATTTTTCGTAGGAATAACCGCTCAAATTTACACATTTTCTGGATGAATCTGGCTTTTTATATTACATCTTATGCAGTGTGACGATAGGTTATAATAAGCCTGTGGAAAAGTTAGCAGAAGCGGGTTGCTTTTGGGGCGGATTTTTGGTATTATTGAGCTATAAAATATTTAAAACACAAAAAGTGATGGACAAAAGACAGAATTATAATCAGCGTGCGCAGGCTCAAAACTCCGGTCGGGGTTCGATTCGGGTGCCCAGTCGGGGGGCGCGGGTGACGATGGATAATTTGCAGGCTGCGCCGGTTCAGGCCGGTCAGACGGCGCAAGCTCAACAGACACATTCGGCTCAGGGCCAACCGCAGCATTATTATCAGGCTCAAGCGCCCAGTCCGCAGCCAGTGGCTTATCAGCAATATCCAACTCAGGGGCATCGGCCGGTGATGAATCAAGCGCCGCCGGTAGCGCCACAACATCAGCCTCAGCCACATCCCCAACAGCAACATCACCAACACCAGCGACCAATTCAACAGCAAAATTATCAGCGGGCAGTGACGGTGGCGGCCAGTCAGCAGCGCCAAATGCCAATGCCGATGACAATGCGGCCGGGTCTGCCGACGCCTTATGGCGCGGTGGCGGTGCCGATGGTGCGGCCTAAGCAGCCCAGCAAGGCGGCGGCCAAAATTAAGAAAATTGTCGACAAGCTAAAGCCGGTTGAGGGCAAGATTCGGCCCAGCGACATTATTCGTTATTCGGTGGTAACTTTCTTTGTAATTATGGCCAGTTATTTGGCTTTTGATACTTGGCAGACTAATCAGCAGATTCAGAGCGTTTTTAGCGATGGCGCGTCGGCGCAGGCTCCCAGCGAGGAGATTAAAACTTCCAGTAGTAACAACAACAGCGGATCGAATTTTCCGGATTATAAAGTGGCCGACGATTTGCCGCGCGTGATTTCGATTCCTAAAATCAATTTGACGGCGCGGGTCAAGTCGGTTGGTTTGACGCCATCTAATAAAATTGATGTGCCGGTGGACGCTTCTTATGCCGGTTGGTATTCGGGCAGCTCCAAGCTGCGCGATCGCGGTGCGGCTTTTATGACCGGACATTATAATGGCGTCAACGCTGGCGGCGTGTTTGATCGGCTGAATGAGGTGGCGGTTAATGACAAGTTTACGGTGGAAATGGGCGACGGTGAGAAAATTACTTATCAGGTGACGAAGGTGGAGAATTTGCCAGTGGCGTCGGTCGATATGGCAAAAGCTCTGCAACCGGATAAAGATGCTCGTTATGGCTTAAATATTATGACTTGTTCTGGGACTATGAACGGCGGCGGTTTTTCGCACCGGTTGATTGTTTATTCAAAAGCAGTTTAGGATGTGTTACAATTAGCTTATGATATTGCTTGACAGGGTTTCCAAAGTTTATCCCAAAAGTCGGCGGCCGGCGCTGGACAAGGTGTCTTTGAATGTGGCGCCGGGCGAATTTGTGATTGTAATGGGGCGAAGCGGCGCGGGCAAGTCGACGATTTTGAAGCTTTTGAATCGCGAAGAGCGGCCGACTAGCGGCAAGATTGTGGTCGGTGGCATTGATTATGACGATTTGCGGCCCAAGGATATTCCACATTTGCGGCGGCGTATTGGCGTGGTTTTTCAGGATTATAAACTTTTGCCCAATCGCACAGTGTTTGAAAATGTGGCTTTTGCGATGGAAATTTCCGGAATGACTAAGCAAGAAATTAATTATAATGTGCCGAAGATTTTGGAAATTGTGGGACTGGCTGACAAGGCTAGCGAGTTTCCGCGCCATCTTTCTGGTGGGGAAATGCAGCGGGTGGCGATTGCGCGGGCGATGGTGCGGCAGCCGAAGATTTTGATTGCCGACGAGCCGACCGCTAATTTGGACGAAGAAACTAGTTTGGAAATTGTCAAATTGTTGATTAAGATTAACCATTATGGCACGACGGTTTTGATGATTACGCACGATACTAATATCGTCAAGAAGTTGCGGCATCGGGTTGTCAAAATTGCGGTGGGGCGGATTGTTAGTGATACGAAAGGTTTGGTGCGTAATGCGAAATAATCGAAGTAACGCCCGCCAACTGCGCAGCCGACAAACGGCGGCGCGACGGTTTTTGATGTGGCGGCGCTCGGTCAAATACGGCGTTAGTAATTTTGTGCGTAATATTTGGCTAAGTTTGGCGGCTATTGTGGTGATGACGATTACGCTGTTGACGGTGTTTGTGGCCGGCGCGGCGACGGTGATGCTGAACGACACGGTGCAGGCTACTAAAGTTGAAAAAATGGATTTGGCGCTGTATCTCAAACCGGATACGCCGGAAGATATTAAGACCGAGCTGAAGCAGGCTCTCGAGACCGACGACAATGTGGCGTGGGTGGATATTAAGTCCAAAGAGGAAAGCATTAAGCGGCTGGAAGAAAGTCAGGTGGTCGATGCCGAGACTGAGGCGCTGATTACCGAGAGTGGCATTGAGCTGAGTGATATTTTGCCGATTGAGGTTAGTATTCACGTCAATGATATTTATAATACTGACGGTTTGCGCGAGGCGATCGACGGTCAGAAAAGTCAGTTCAAGGTTTATGAAGACCCGAATAGTTATGAAAAGCAGTTTTGGCACGGCGACAATCAGAAGACTGTCCAGAATATCGCCAACTTGGCCAACGGCGCGCAAATTGCTGGTTTTGCGCTGAGCGGGATTTTCTTGTTTATTACGATTTTGGTGATTTTTAATACGATTCGGCTGGCGATTTTTGCTCGTAAGGACGAAATTGAGATGGAAAAGTTGATTGGCGCGGAAAAATCTTATACGCGCGCGCCGTTTTTGGTGGAGGCCGATTTGTATGGCGCGATTTCCGGGATTATTGCCGCCGGTGCTGGCTATACGCTGATTTTGTCGTTTTTGCCAGAAGTCCGCGTTGGCGCGGCAGTGGGCGGTTTTAGCACCGAGCTTTTGAACGCCATTATGATTGGCTATGCGCCACTGGTAATTATTGGCATTGTGGTGGTCGGGATGATTATTGGTGATATTTCGGCGCGGCTGGCGGTCAAGAAATATTTGAAATATTAAGCGCTTATGGTAAAATAAATAGTATGGGTAGAAAAACGTTGAAAAAATCACGAAAAATTGCTTGGGCAGCCGGTGCGACGGTTGGTGTGATGGCTTTTGGCCTGACTTTTTTGGTGCAGCAACCGGCGCAGGCTGATTATTATGTTTATTGGTATGAGTGTTCTTCTAAGGCTTGTAAGGAGGCCGAGCAGAAGGCCGACGCCGCTCGTGAACAAGCTGAAGACGCCGAGCAAGTCAAGAATAAGTATCAGCAAGATGTCGATCGCAAAACCAACGAAATTTATGCAATTCAGGCCGACATTAATAAAAATCAGGCCGAAATTGAGGATCTGAACCTTAAAATTGATAATAATGAGAAAAAATTGGATCAGTTGCGCGAATCGATTAAGAAAACGGTGGTGAAGTTATATCTGGAAACCGGCGTTTCGGAATTGGAAATTATTGCCAGTTCGGATAGTGTTGTAGATTTTACAACAAGGCAGACTAATCAGCAAATTATTCAAGATAAAGTCAAAATGATTGTGGAGGAAACCAAAAAAGCTAAGGCCGAACTGGAGGCGCAGCATAAGTTGGCTAAGGCGAAGAAAACCGATAACGAGGCTCGCAAGGCCGATGTTGATGCGCGGCGCAGCGAATTGCAGGATTTGAAAGACGAGTGGGCCGGCAAGCAATATAAATATGAAAACGAGGCCGAAGCGCACGACGAAGAACGCCAGCGTCAAATGACCGAGCAGTCGCGTTTGGTGCGTCAGACCTTTGGCGGCGGCACCAGTTCGCAATGTGGCGGCGGCTATCCGTATTGTGATTATACGCTGGATGGCGGGATTGATCCGTGGGGTTTGTATTACCGTGAGTGTGTGTCTTACACGGCTTATAAAGTTGACGCGACTTATGGCAATATGCCGTATTTTGGCGGGCGGGGCAACGCTAATGAGTGGGTGTCAACGGCCCAAAGTTATGGAATTCCCACTGGCTCGACTGCTAAAGTTGGCTCGGTTGGGGTGTCTTATGCCGGCTATTACGGCCACGTGGTTTGGGTGGAAAAAGTTGAAGGTAACACGGTTTATTTCTCGGATTACAATCGAGCTGGTCCGGGTATGTATGGCACCGGTTCGGCTAGCGCCAGCTCGTTTGATTATATTTATTTTGGCGAATGGTAAATGCTTGTGATATAATTCTTTATTATGGAAGTGCGAGAAATTGAAATCATTAACGAGGTCGGTGTTCGGCCGGTCAAAAATCGCCAGTTGGTGCTGACGATTATCGGCATTGTGGTGGGGCTGTTGTTTGGATTGTGGCTGGGGCTGCGGTTGGATGCGGGCTCGTCGGCTTTGGATTATTCGGAACTAGACGAAGTTTACGCCGCTTTGAAAGATAATTATGACGGCGAAATTAAAGATGAAGACTTGATCAACGGCGCCAAGCGGGGAATGGTGGACGGTTTGGGCGATCCTTATACGCAGCTGTTTACGGAGGTCGAAGCGCAGGAATTTCAGGAGAGTTTGGAGGGCGAATTTCAGGGGATTGGAATTGAGTTTACAAACCGGAATGGCGCGCTGACAATTATCGACACTTTGGATGACACGCCGGCCGAGAAGGCGGGGCTGATGGCTGGCGATTTGATTGCCAAAGTTGACGATAAGGATACGCTAAGTTGGTTGGCGGACGACGCCACCAAGATAATTCGCGGGCCGGCCGGCACTAAAGTCAAGATGACCATTATTCGCGATAATAAATTGCTGGAGTTTGATATTGAGCGGGCCACGATTAACAGCCCGAGTGTGAAATATGAGATTAAGGACGGTGTGGGTGTGTTGAAGATTTCGCGCTTTGCTGGCGGCGACACGGTGGATTTGGCCGAAAAGGCGGCTCGCAAGTTTGTAGAGAAGAAGGTGAAAGGCGTGGTTTTGGACTTGCGCGGCAATGGCGGCGGCTACGTTAGCGCGGCGGCCGATGTGGCTAGTTTGTGGATCGATTCTGGGAAAATTGTCACCACCGAAAAAACCGGCAGTCGAATCGTTACTCAAGAAAAAGCTCGCGGCAGTAATATTTTGAAAGGCCTGAAGACTGTGGTGCTGATTGATGGCGGCTCGGCCAGTGCGTCGGAGATTTTGGCCGGTGCTTTGAAGGATTATAAACTAGCGACGGTGGTGGGTGTGGATTCGTTTGGCAAAGGCAGTGTGCAAACCATAAAATCTCTGCCGTCGTCCGGCGACCGCTTGAAAGTCACTATCGCTCGCTGGTACACACCAAATGATAAAAATATTACCGAATCTGGAATCGCGCCGGACGAAAAAGTTGAGTTGAACGTTGAAGCTTATCGCAAGGACGGTAGCGATAATCAGCTGAAAAAAGCGCTGGAAATCGCCAAAAGGCCGAAGAAATAACCCGACACAATCTGTTGAAAATGCTTTGCAATTTGGCCCTTCATGTATTATAATGGTCGTAAACCATAAGTAAAAAGGAGGAAGATGGACGGTTTTAAATTGGACGATAAAGAAATGAAAGCCGAGCAGAAGGCAAAAGTCGAGTCGAGCAAGGCTTTGTCGGATGAGGAGCGGGTTGAGAAGCTGCGCCAGATTTTAGATAAGGGTGAGCAGAAAAACAGCAAGCTTAAAAAAGCTAAAAAGGCCAAAAAATCGTCATCGAGCTTAACTGCTAAGATTATTGTTGGCGTGGTTATTTTAGGTTTAGTCGGCTTTGGGGCTTGGCAATATATGGAGAATGTTAATTTGCGGTCGCCAGACGGCCAGAAGGCTATTGCCGAGCAGGAGACTAATGATTTGGTCAGCAAGGTTTCAGCCTTGATTAAGCTGCCGGACGAAACGCCGACGATTGCTACGGTTAGCGATAAGGAAAAGTTGAAGGATCAGCCGTTTTTTGCGGACGCCGATAATGGTGATAAAGTGCTGATTTTTGCGGAGTCTAGTCAAGCCATAATTTATCGTGAGAGTGATAACCGGATCATTAATTCTGGCCCGATTGCGATTAGCGCGGATGAGGGCGGCGACGAGCAGACGAAGGATGCTACTGAGTAGAATGTCTGGATTCCGGGTCGAGCCCGGAATGACGGGACGCTATAAACCGAACGTTTGAACAATAAAGACGAGCTTGCTCGTCTTTATTTGAAAACGTGAAGGTTTACACGAAGTATATATGGTGTGTCGAACGCTATATATAGCGTTTTTGCTTTACTTTTCCACAACTTAGCGAAAAGTGGGTAAAAAGTCGAAAAAAAGCCTTGCAAGTGGGTCGTGGTGGGTAGTATAATGAATCCAGTGGCAAACCGCAGCATTGCGGCAAACAAAAACCACAGACATTAAAAAAATAATCAGGAAAGGTAATGGCAAGGGTAGACTATTTCGAACGCAAGCTCGACGACAAAAATCGATTAACGATTCCGTCGGAGCTGCGCGAAGAGTTCGACTCTGGAGTTGTTATCACGCGCGGGTTTGGTAAATATCTGCATCTGTATCCTAAAGACGTTTGGGATCGCGATATGGAAACGGCCCTTAGTGGTGACATCTTGGACGAAGCCATTGCAGACAAAAACGTTAAGTTTCGGGTCGGCAAGGTCGAAACTAAACTTGACGGCAAGCAGGGCCGAGTCAAGCTCGACAATTACCAACTGGATTATGCTGGAATCAGCCGCGACGTTATCGCGGTGCGGGTCGGGAACTACTGGCGCGTTATGAATCCGGAAGCAGTGTCGGCACTTTAACAAAAAATTACAGAGGTCAGCTATCTGGCAACCAGCAACGGATTTGAACCGCCGCTTGGTTTGCCAAGAAAAGGTTTCGTACATTATTGGATTATCTCCAATAACTCCAAATAAACCTCCAAAACACACTCTTTAAGAGTAGTTCTTTCTGATTTATCAGGAAGGCACACATAAGTCTCTCATATGTTGTCGTCTCGTCCCCAATGATGGCGGCGGCATAGACTAAACAAAACAAACATAAACCAAAACAAACAGCTGTTGCCAGATAGGTGACCTCCGTAACAATGACAATTCTTTGGAGAATTGGTATAATAAAACATATGAAACCACCACAACAACTTCATATACCAGTATTATTCGATACCACTATGTCTATTTTGGCGCCCGTTGCGAGCGAAAAATATCTCGACTTGACGGCCGGCTACGGCGGGCACGCTCGGGAAATTATTTCGCGGATTGGCGGCGCTCAGAACGCGACTTTGGTTGATCGAGATGAGAACGCTATTCGCGAACTGAGCAATCAGTGTGGCTTTGCGAATGCGCGATTTTTACATAGCGATTTTTTGGCAGCGGCTGAAAAATTGCGAACGGAAAATCAAAAGTTCGATATGATACTGATGGATTTGGGGGTGTCTTCGCCGCAGATTGACAAAGCAGAGCGCGGTTTTTCTTTTCAAAAAGAGGCGGCGCTGGATATGCGAATGGACGAGAGTCAAGAACTTTCGGCTTATCAAGTTGTCAATCAGACTAGCGAAAAAAAGTTGAGTGAGTATCTGTTCAAGTTTGGTGATGAATCACCTAAAATGGCGCGGAAAATCGCTCACAGTATAGTTTTAAATCGACCAATTAAAACTACTAAAGAATTGGCGAATGTTGTTATAAAAGTGTCACCAAAGCGTGGGAAGATTCATCCTGCCACGCGCACATTTCAGGCAGTTCGGATTATAGTTAATGACGAACTTCGACAAATTAGGGAAACTTTGCCACTGGCGCTGGAGTTGTTAAACTCTGGCGGGCGGATCGCGGTGATTAGTTTTCACAGTTTGGAAGATGTAATTGTCAAAAATTATTTTCAAGAACAAAGTCGGGCCGGCTATGAAGCGACCATTAAGTTGCTGAATAAAAAGCCGCTGACGTCCGACCAAAATGAATTGGTTTACAATCCGCGAGCTCGTAGCGCTAAACTTCGGGCCGCAGTAAAAATATAAAATAAACAGAAAGGACTTGAGATGCCAATTACAGTGATCAACAAGTCACGCGCTCAAAGAATTGTGGTTCGCCACAAATAAGTGCGGTCAATTTGTCCCAATCGCCCCCAGCTTAGTTTAGGCTGGGCTGGGGGAACTAGGGTCTAAATTGGAATTAGAATATCAAAAAATAAAAGGAATAGAATGACATCAAAACGTGTTCAGTTTACGTCGTCGCGCTATAATTCTGGTTCGGCTTGGGCTAGAAATCAGAACTTGACGGCGATTAGCAAAGAGTCAAAAATTGGCCCGGTCTTTTCGACTATCGTGGCCTTTGGAATTGTGGCGGTTTTGGCCGTGATTTATTTGTTTCAAATCACTAAGACTTCAACTTATAGTTTTGAACTGGAAAATATTGAAAATAAACGAGCGGAATTGGTGGCAGAGCGGGAAGATTTGCGCAACGAAAATGCCCGAATGCAGTCGGCCCAACGGGTTAATAAGAGCGGTATTGCTAGCTCAATGACCACGCCGGCCTCAATTGATTACGCTAATTAGTCGGAGATTTTTGGTTATGGAAACTTTCAGAAAATACGGCAGAATTGAAGTTTCAATCGGAGTGTTTTTTGTGGTTTTGCTACTACTCGGTCTCCGACTTTTTTATATTCAAGTGATTGAACACGACAAATATGACGCTATGGCGCGCAATATTCAAACTCAAGAACTTATTATTCAGCCCAAGCGCGGCGAGATTTATACGCGTTTTGGCAGCGAGACGGCGCCACTAGTTTTAAATGAAACGATTTATACAATTTTTGCCGATCCGCAGCAGATTGATAGCGCTAAAAAAGTCATTTCGGAAGTTGGTGCGGCCGTGGGCGATCGGCTGGAAATTGGTGTAAAGGATTTGGAAAAGTCCAAGACGCAATATATGGTGCTGGCGCGCGGGCTTAGCAATGAGCAAAATAAAAAGGTTGAAAAATTAGATTTGGAAGGCGTCGGTTCGCAAAAAAGTAGTCGGCGTTATTATCCGGAAGATAAAATGTTGTCGCGAACTTTGGGCTTTGTGAACGTGGAGGGGGAAGGGCAATACGGCGTGGAGGGCGAGTTCAATGATATTTTGAGCGGCAAGCCCGGACTGCTTTCTGGGATGACTGATATTAAAGGGACTTTTTTGCCGACTAGCCAATATTACACTAGTATTCCAGCCGAAAATGGCGAAAACATTGTGCTGAGTATTGACCGCAATATTCAATACGCGGCCGATCAGATTTTGGACAGTGGGCTAAAAAGTGTCGGCGCGACGAAGGGCAGTATTGTGGTGATGGATCCGCAGGATGGTTCGGTTTTGGCGATGAGTAGTTCGCCGTCGTATAATCCGGCGCAGTATAGCAAAGTCGAAAACGCCGATTTGTTTTTAAATCCAGTGGTTAATAATGCTTTTGAGCCCGGTTCGGTCACCAAAGTTTTGACTATGGCGGCGGCGATTGATTCCGGCGCGGTTAATCAAAAATCAACTTTTTATAATTCAGGCTGTGTGAAAATTTACGAAGATAAAGTTTGTAATGTTGAACAGTCGGTTAGCAATCGGACTTTGACGGCGACTGATATTTTTCGTTATTCTTTGAACACCGGCGTGATTTGGACGCTGGAGCAAATGGGCGGCGGCAGTATTAATAATAAGGGTAAAAATACTTTGTATAATTATTTTCACGGCAAGTTTCGGCTGGACGATTTGACTGGTATTGAGCAAGCCGCCGAATCGAAAGGCGACATCACTAAGCCAAATTCTAACGAGGCGTGGGATATTCGATATGCTAATATGACTTTTGGGCAGGGTTTTAATACCACTATGATTGAGATGACCAGCGCTTTTGCGGCGGTAGTGAACGGCGGGACTTATTATAAGCCGCACCTTCTGTATGGCACTTTGGATGACGAAAATTCAATTCATCAAACCGTGCCGGAGGTTGTTACGAACGATGTTGTGAAGCCGGAAACCAGCAAGGCGATTCGGCAAATGATGTTTGAGGCGCGGGATCATTCTGGCGATTCGGGGCACTATGTCGGCTCCAAGTCCGGCACGGCGCAGGTTTATGACGCTAAAACCGGCAATTATTCTAAGACTAATTTTATTGGCACGCACTTAGGTTTTGGGGCGGACTCGTCTGGAAATGCAAAATATGTTATAATGGTGAGAGTCGACGACAGTCGAGCCGGCGGCTACGCTGGGACAATCGCTGCCGGACCGATTTTCACCAATATGAGTAATTGGATAATAAATTATAAAGGTATTTCAAAATAATGGATATTTCACAAGATCTTTTAGCAAACACCCTGACCAGAATGTTAATTTTTGGGGCGGCGGCACTTTTAATTACTACGATTTTGACACCGATTTTTACGTTTTTTGCTTATAAATATAAGTTTTGGAAAAAGGAGCGCACCGAAGATATTTCGGGCGAGGAAATGGTTATTAAAAATCGATTGCACGCCAAAAAGCATTCGCGCAATATTCCAACGATGGCCGGCTCGATTTTTGTGATTTCGATTTCGCTGGTGACTTTGATTTTTAACTTTTCGCACCAAACTTATTTACCGCTAGCTGGTTTGGTTATTGGCGGTGTGGTTGGTTTGATTGACGATATTTTTAACTTGATTTCCGATGGTGTGGGTAAGGCGGGGCTGCGACCGTGGATTAAATTTACTTCGATTGCTCTAGCTGGACTGGCTTTTGGCTGGGTGTTTTATGATTTCTTAGGCGTTTCGGGCGTTAAAGTGCCGTTTGATGGTACGCTGGAGCTGGGCATTTTGATTATTCCGATTTTTGCTTTTATTGTGGTGGCCACCGGTAATGCAGTCAATATCACGGATGGTTTGGACGGTTTGTCGGGCGGTTTGCTACTGGTTAGTTTTGGGGCGTTTGGCGTGATTGCGCTGCTGCAGGGCAATTTTGGTATCGCGGTTTATTGCTTTACGGTGATTGGCGCGCTGCTGAGTTATCTGTGGTTTAATATTATGCCGGCGCGATTTTTTATGGGCGATCTTGGCAGTTTTGCATTAGGAGTCTCTTTGGGTGTGGTGGCGATGTTGACCGACTCGCTGTTTTTGCTGCCGATTATAGGCGGCGTTTTTGTGATTATGGCTGGGTCATCTTTGATTCAGATTTTTAGCAAAAAGTTTTTCCATCGCAGGGTTTTTAAATCCGCGCCGCTGCATCATCACTTGGAAGCTTCTGGCTGGGCTGAGCCGAAAATTACTATGCGATTTTGGGTTATCGGCGGCGTGATGGCGGTGGTGGGGTTAATAATCGCGCTTGAGGGCGGCATAATTTAGTTATGAAAAATCAAGGCGTGAATGGTTGGGTGGCTTTTTTCAAGAACAGTTTTCGAGAAGTTGGGAAAAATACCAAACAAGCGCTGACCGACAAAGGTGATTTAATCGATTTGCCGCGTCGACATCGCCCCAAATATTCGATTATTGTTTTGGCGGTACTACTGAGTATTTTGGGATTTATTATGGTGTTTTCGGCGGCGCCCGGACTGTTCACAAATATTTATACCAACGATGCGACTTCCTGTCAGATTTTCGGATTTTTACCAAGTGAAAACATTATCGACTGCAAAATGACCGAGTTTTTGATAACCCAGTCGGTTTATTTGGTGGCGGGGATTGTCGCTTTAATGGTGTCGGCTAAGTTATCGATCAATTTTTGGCGCAAAGTCGTTTTGCCAATTCTGATTGTGGCTTTTGGGGCTTCAATTATTTTGTTTGTGGCGCATTTGGCGGGCTGGTCGATGGCGGTTGAGTCGGGCGGGGCAGTCCGCTGGCTAAAGCTTGGGCCGATTAGTTTTCAGCCGGCCGAGTTTATGAAGTTCGCCATTATGCTGTTTGCTGCCTCGTTTTTAGCAACAGCCCATCAAAAAGGCTTACTCAATTCAATTCGCAAAACTCTGCTGCCATTATTGGTGGTAGTGATCGCCGGACTGTTTTTGGTGGTGGTGTTGCAGAGTGACCTGAGCTCCGGAATCGTGATTTTTGCGATTGTGGTAGCCCAAATGATTATTTCAAATATGCGTTGGCGTAACATTATTTCGGTTTTGGCACTGTTTATTAGCGCCGGCGTGGTGGCGGTGATTTTATTTCCGTATCGTTTGGGACGGATTATGGATTTTTTCAGTACCCAGTGCATTCCCGGCCAAGACTTGGAACAGATTTGTTCGGCCTTAATGTCAATGGGTTCGGGTGGACTGTTGGGACGTGGTTTGGGCCAAAGCCTGTCGGTTTTTTGGGTGCCGCAAGTTATGGACGACGCGGTTTTTTCTCTAGTCGGCGAAACTTTTGGGTTCTTTGGCGCGGTGGCGGTTTTAATTATTTTTGGGGCGCTGATTTTTCGCATTATAAATCTGGCTAATTATTTACCAAATATGTATCTTCGTCTGCTGACGGCCGGTGCGTTTGGTTGGATTGCCACTCAAACCGTCATTAACATTGGCGCATTTACTAATTCAATCCCGCTGACCGGCATCACTTTGCCATTTATTAGTTCGGGTGGTTCGAGTTTGCTGTGTGTGATGGCAACGATGGGTGTAGTTTTTGGCGTTTCGCGATATACTAGTCATAGCAAAGTAATTACCAAGAAAGGAGCTGATAATGAAGATTTTGTGCGTCGGTGGGGGCTCGGGCGGACACGTTACGCCAGTGGCGGCGATTATCTCGGCGATCCAAAAGCAGGCTCCTGAGGCTGAAATTCGTTTTATTACCGATCAGCGATTTTTAAAACATAGTTTAGATATGATGAAGCCGCTGAGTGTGGGCGTGTCGACTGTGCCGGCCGGAAAAATGCGGCGTTATGCGAATCTAAAATGGCACGACCATTTTCGGCATTTTTTTGTTAGCTATATTCCAAACTTTTTTGATTTATTTAAGTTGGCGTTCGGCATCTTTAAGTCCTATTTTAAGATTTTAGCATTTAAGCCGGACGTGGTATTTATCAAGGGCGGTTATGTTGGTTTGCCGGTTGGTTTGGCGGCGCGGTTTTTTAAAAACTGCCCGATAGTTTTGCACGACAGCGACGCTAGTCCGGGCTTGACCAATCGGATTTTAAGTAAATACGCTACCAAAATTGCGGTTGGTATGCCGCTGGAGTTTTCTAAATATGACAAATCCAAAACCGAGTTTGTGGGTATTCCGGTTGGCGAAGATTTTTCTCCGGCTAGTGCGGCGGAGAAGAGCGTCATTAGAGAAAAATATAAAATCAGCAACGACTCCCCGGTGATTTTAGTGATTGGCGGTAGTCAAGGTGCGGTGGCGATTAACCAAGCGGTTCTGGAGGCTTATCCAAAGCTTGGCGATTTGGCGGCGGTTTTTATGGTGGCTGGCGAAGTGAACTATCATAGCGTTAAAGAAGTTGTTGACCAGAATCCACAGAGCTTCAACGGTCTTCAAGTTTTGTCATATATTAAAAATACGGCCGAGCTTATGAGAATGTCCGATATTGTTATAACTAGGGCAGGCGCCACTACAGTCGCTGAATTGTCGGCCGTTGGTGTGGCTTCGATAATTATTCCGAGCCCATATCTTGCTTCCGACCACCAAACTAAAAATGCTGAACTGTTTGAAAAAAACCAATCAGCTATTGTGCTGTCTGAGGACGAACTGACTGGAGAAAAATTATACAACACGGTTCAGGATTTGCTGAAAGATAAAACTTTGCGAGCCGAACTAGCTAAAAACTTGGCCAAGTTTCACATTAAAGATTCGGCCGATAAAGTGGCAAATATGATTATAAAGGTGGGGCAGGATGCGGCGCAGAAGTAGCGGCCAAGTGCGGCGCAGAGCCGGCACGATGACGGATAGCGGCGGTCGAGATTTTGTGCGCGGCCAAACTGTCAACGGCTATAACCCGGAAGGTAACGGCGAAAAAAATGTTGAGTTTGAGCGAGTTAAGGAAATTAAAAAAGCCAGCCGCAAAAAAAGGTCGTCGATTATTTTGGGAACGATTTTGGTTATTGTGGCATTGGCGGCTTTTGTGGTTTCGCAGTATACGGCGTCGGTTGATGACGTCAGGTATTCGGACGATGTTAAGGCGAAATCCGACGTTAATGAAGGCTTTATCAAGGCGGCCAACGCTTATTTGTCTGAACATCCGTCGGAAAGATTTGCTTGGTCATTTCGCAAAAAACTTTTTACGAACTATTTGACGAAACAGTTTCCGGAAATTGCCAGCGCCGATATTTCTAGTAATTTAATTGGCGGCGGGGTAGTGGATGTCAAGATTCGGAAGCCGGTGGCAGTTTGGCGAGTTGGCGACAAGAGTTATTATGTTGATTCTGGTGGTAATATTTTTCAAAAAAACTATCACGCCGAACCGTCTATCACGATTTCTGATGGCAGCGGGATAGGGAACGAAGAGGCTTCGACTTCGCGCCGATTACTGGAATTTATTGGTAAAGTTATTTCGGGAGTTGAAAAAAGCGGCGTCGGCAAAGTGGTAAATGCTAATATTCCCGCTTCCGCCATTAGGTATGTTGAAATCAATATTGCCGGTCGGGCATATCCCATTAAAGTCCAAACCGACAGAGAGGCTGACGAACAAGTGGCCGATATTGTGGCGATGTTGAAGTATCTTGACCAGAAAAAAATAAAACCAAAATATGTGGATTTGCGAGTCAAAAATCGCGGCTATTGGAGATAGGGCAGAGCGGCGGCTGCTGGGCCAGAAAAATAATTAAATATTATAAAATAGGGAAGTGTGATGTCAAGTTTTGATGTTGTAATAATTACTAATAATGTCAAATAGGGGATCAACCTGTGGAAAAGTCTTATTTCGTGAAAAGTAACATTTTTCACGGAAAGTCAAATGTTGTGATAAAGTAGTCATTCCGGGCTTGGTTCGGAATCTAAAAAAATGTTGGGTGCCGAAACTTTTATTAGGCACTATACTGAATACTGTTAGTTAGTATTATCATACTATTTACCTTGCGCGCTACTAAATAAAAATAATAATGTGTGAGGATGGTGCGTCACTGCCCGGAATAGGTTAATTCGGGGCTAGATTTCGTGCCAAGTCCGGAATGACTGGATGTTAAGGACGTATCGACAATCATCTTTTAACAACTCCTTACGTGTCGTAAAAGATATATTGTGCGACACGAAGAATTATCGCGGGGAATGACTATATACTCATCTTTCCCCACTTGTTTTGGGTTACTTTGGGCGGCTTCTAATTTTCTATTAATTATTTATTTAATTATTTTTTTACCCCACCAACTCGTTAGCTTTGGTTTTTAAAAATTATACTTAATTTATTATTTATACTATGCCTTGATCCAGCATTGCTTCAGCAATTTTTTGAAAAGCCGCTACATTAGCGCCCACGACCAAATTATCATTTTTGCCGCAGTCTTTAGCCGCTTGGCTGATATTATGATAAATATTGGCCATAATATCTTTCAACTTGGCATCCACGTCATCAAAAGTCCAACTCATACGCATAGAATTTTGGCTCATTTCTAGCGCGCTAGCGGCTACACCACCAGCATTGGCGGCTTTGCCGGGCACAAACAGAACACCATTCTTTAAGAATGCGCTAACAGCCTCTGGGGTAGAGGGCATATTGGCGCCTTCACCGACCACTGTGCAGCCATTGCCGATCAGGGTTTTGGCGTCGTCGGCGCTCAGCTCATTTTGCGTGGCACAAGGCAGGGCAATGTCGCATTTGACAGACCAAATGCCCCGCCCTTCGGTATATTTTGCTTTAGGGCGAGATTCCAAATAACCAGAAATCCGGCCGCGCTCAACTTCTTTAATTTGTTTAATGGTAGCCAAATCAATGCCTTCGGGATCATAAATCCAGCCCGAAGAGTCACTGGCCGTCACTACTTTGGCGCCCAGCTGCTGGGCCTTTTGGATGGCGTGAGTGGCCACATTCCCTGCTCCAGAAACCGCTACAGTTTTGCCTTTAATATCATCGTTATGATCGCGTAATAATTCGTCAATCAAATAAACCAAACCATATCCAGTGGCTTCAGTACGAGTCAAAGATCCGCCATAAGACAGGCCTTTGCCGGTCAAAACGCCTTCATATAACCCAGTTAAGCGCTTATATTGGCCATACAAAAAACCAATTTCTCGAGCGCCGGTGCCAATATCGCCGGCCGGTACGTCGGTGTCTTGGCCAATATATTTAAACAATTCGGTCATAAAACTCTGACAAAAAGCCATAACTTCCCGATCGCTCTTGCCTTTCGGATCAAAGTCGCTGCCACCTTTGCCGCCGCCGATCGGCAGGCCGGTCAAAGAGTTTTTAAAAATTTGCTCGAAACCCAAAAATTTAACGATACTCAAATTGACAGAATGATGCAAGCGCAAACCGCCTTTATATGGTCCAATGGCGCTGTTAAACTGCACCCGATAACCGCGATTAACTTGAACTTGGCCGTTATCATCCACCCAAGGCACACGAAAAATTATAGCGCGTTCCGGCTCAACCAGTCGCTCCAACAACCCAGCTTTTTCGTAAGCCGGATTTTTATCAATGGTCGGGCGCAGCGAATCCAACACTTCCGTTACCGCTTGAATAAACTCCGGCTGATCTTTATATCTGCTTTGCACACTTTCTAATACGCGATCCACATAACTCATTTTGCCTCCTTTTAATTATTTTTTAACGCCGACTCTTTTTACGAGCTTGGCGCTGTTTTTTGCGACCTTTAGCGACAGATTTTTTCTTGCTAGGTGCGGCTTTTTTAACTTTAAAATCTTTACTGGTGCGAGCTTCGGCTGTGCCAATTTCGTTGACACCCTGCTCCACTGCCCCTTCGGCGGCTCGCGTTAATTCACTGTCATATTCGTCATCTTCGACAGTTCTTTGGTTAATATCTTCTTTGCGAACGTGGAAAATCGCTCGCAAAACTTCTTGTTGCAAAGTCCGTTGCAAAGAGTCGAACAGTTTTTGCGATTCGGAACGATACTCCACCAACGGATCGCGCTGACCGACGCTGCGCCAGTGAATACCTTCACGCAGATGTTGCATATTTTCCAAATGATTCATCCACAACACGTCCAGCACCTGCATATAAACTTCGCGCTCCACGCCGCGCATTAGCTCGGTAGTAATTTGCTTTTCCTGCTTTTCGTAAACTTTTTCAACCGCTTCGACGGCGCTTTTAACCCGTTTTTTATCATTTTTAATCTTGCCAATTTTCTCAATCTCTTCCCTGCCGAGCGGAAAAACTATTTCAAAATCTTCAACAAATTTCGGATTATTTTTAATTGGCAAACTGGTCATATCGCTCACCAAAGTTTTAAACAAGCGCTCAATTTCACCCTTAATATCTTCGCCCTCCAAAATCTTGTGACGGATGGTGTAAACAACTTTACGGTGGCGATTGATGACGTTGTCATATTGCACGACATTTTTGCGAGTATCAAAATTATAACCCTCAACCCGTTTTTGAGCAGCCTCCAAAGTTTTAGACACAGCCTTATTTTCAATCGGCTGATCTTCTGGCACATTCAAACGATCCATCAAAGCTCGCACGCGGTCGCCTTGAAAAATTCGCATCAGATCGTCTTCAGTCGAAACATAGAAAATCGAATCACCCGGATCGCCCTGACGTCCACCACGTCCGCGCAACTGGTTATCAATTCGGCGCGATTCGTGGCGTTCCGAACCGATCACTACCAAGCCGCCTTTTTTAGCAATGCCGTCGCCCAACATAATGTCGGTGCCACGACCGGCGATGTTTGTCGCCAAAGTCACCGCGCCGGCTTGACCAGCTTCGGTAATAATCTCGGCCTCCTTTTCATTATTTTTAGCATTCAGCATCTCGTGTTTAATGCCGGCCGCGTCCAGCGCTTTGGAAATTTTTTCGTTTTTGGCAATCGAAGCCGAACCAATCAGCACCGGCCGACCAGCCGAATTATATTTCCGAACGTCTTCAATCAGCGCCGCGATTTTGCCGTCTTCGGTTTTGAAAATCTTGTCGTTGTGATCTTTGCGAATCATCGGTTTGTTAGTCGGAATCTGAATTACGTCCAAATTATAAATCTGTTGAAACTCCTCAGCCTCCGTAAAAGCTGTGCCGGTCATACCGGACAGTTTATTATACAACCGGAAATAATTCTGGAAGGAGATCGTGGCCAGAGTTTGTGATTCTTCACGCACCGTGACGTGCTCTTTGGCTTCGATGGCTTGGTGTAGACCTTCGTTATAGCGCCGGCCGTGCATCAAACGGCCAGTAAATTCGTCGACAATAATTACTTCGCCGTCGTTGGTCACCACATAATCTTTATCGCGTTTAAAAACAATCTGGGCTTTGATGGCTTGGTCAATGTGATAAACCGCGCGGATATGCTCCGGACTATACAGCGACTTAATTCCCAGCATTTTTTCAACTTTTTCCACGCCCTTGTCGGTCAGCGTAACGGCCCGGCGCTTTTCTTCAAAAGTGTAATGTTCGGGCTGTAGACTGGACGCTAAACTAGCGAATTTGATATACATATCCGGATTATCAGCGGCCGGCGCAGAAATAATAAGCGGCGTGCGGGCTTCATCGATCAAGATTGAGTCGACTTCGTCTACGATGGCGAAATTCAGCTCACCTTGACGCAACAGCTCCGGCTGATTGACCATATTGTCGCGCAAATAATCAAAACCAAACTCGTTGTTCGTGCCATAAGTCACATCGGCGGCGTAAGCCTCCTTGCGCGTGGCCGGCCGCAGCTGTTGCATACGCTTGTCAAAATGATCTTCATTAACATATTTTGGGTCATACACAAAAGATTGATCGTTAATAATCACGCCGGTTTTCAGCCCCAGCGCGTGATACAGCGAGCCCATCCAGCCGCCGTGCAGCTGCGCCAGATAATCGTTGACCGTCACCAAGTGCGAACCCTTGCCGGTCAAGGCGTTCAAATACAGCGGCGCGGTCGCCACCAAAGTCTTACCCTCACCAGTTTTCATTTCCGCCACATTGCCTTCGTGCAGGGCGATGCCGCCAATCAGCTGCACATCATAATGCCGTTGGCCCAGCACCCGACTGGCCATTTCTCGAATCACCGCAAAAGCTTCTGGCAAAATCGCGTCCAGCGCCTTTTGAATATTATCCTGCTTGGGCTGCTTTTTCTTGCCAGCTTTTTTACTTGGCTTTTTGACAACCTTCGCCGGCTTATCAACCTGCTTGCTCAACTTTTCAAACTTCTTGCGCAAAATCTCGGTCTGTTCCGACAGCTCCTTTTTGCTCATCCGAGCGTATTTATCGCCCAATTTATTGATTTCTCCAACCTTTTTTTCGAGACGCTTAATAATCTTTTTTTGCGGATCACCGAAAACTTTGGTCAAAACTGCTTGTTTTTTACTCACTTTTAAAAATCCCTCTCGCGTTAGCTTTTGTTCCATTATACATCAAAAGTCCCTAATTTAATAGCCAAATTTTAACGTCGCCGCAAAACCGCCTTGACGCGGTTCAAAATGCCATTTTCCTCGCGAGCTTTTTCTAGTTCAACTTTATATTTCCGAATTTGCCCGCGCATTTTTTCCTCCGTGCCATCAATCGCCGCCAAAACGCCGTCCTTCGACTCCTTAGCCACCAGTTGCCGATTCGGCAAATTCAAAATCATTTCACATTCTAGCTGAGCTGCGCCGCGAGCCTCATTTTTGGTAATTTTGACACTAATTCGAGCCGATTTTCGGGCGTGGCGCGGAATATAATCAATCAGCTTTTGAGTTTTCCGCTCAATATAAGACCGAATTTTACTGTCGATTGTAAAATGCTTGGCAGTAATTTCAATAATTTTCACTTTTTACATTTCCTTTCTGTCATTCAAATATGGCCGCAAAACCTCCGGCACAGTAACGGTATTATCGGCGTTTTGATAGTTCTCAATAACCGCAATCATAATTCGACCTAGCGCAAAAGCTGTGGCGTCGTTAGTGTGAACCAGTTCAACGCCGCCGTTCTCGCGCCGCACACGGGTTTTCAGACGTCGCGACTGGTAATCTGTCATATAATCAGCCGTGTGAGTTTCGCGGTATTTATCTTGGCCGGGCAGCCAAACATCCATATCGACGCCGCGCGCATTCGGCTTGCCGATATCGGCCGTGCACTTCATAACTACGCGATATGGCAATTTCAGCTGCTCAATCATATACTTCTGAATGGCCACAAAGAACAGATGCTCGTCTAGGCTGTGTTCTGCCGTAGTTAAACTTTCCATCTCTAGTTTGTCGAACTGATGCATTCGAAAAATACCCTCCATATCCTTACCGGCTGCACCAGCCTCTTTGCGAAAGCTGGTCGCAAAGCCCAGCATCCGACACGGCAAGTCTGCTTCATCAATAATTTCGTCGGCATACATCGAACCCAAAACGTGTTCGGCGCTGCCCTGTAGCCACAACTCCTCGCCGTCAATCTTGTAGCGGTCCTCGCTCGGCTCTAGTCTGTCCATCGCGTCATACATTTCAGTGCGAATCATCAACGGCGGCAGAATCGGCTTAAAAACTTTAGTCGGCACTTTCAATCCGGCATCGTTAATAATCTGCTTAATTTTCATCTCGTCAGTCAAAGTGTTGATGACGAAAGTAATAATTGCTTGCTGTAGTTTAACTAATTCGCCGCCGATGTAAGCGAACCGCGCGCCAGTAACTTTGGCCGCGCGCTCTTTATCAATCCAGCCGCGCGCTTGGCTAATCTCCCAGTGGTTTTTGGGGGTAAAATCAAACTCAGCAGGCTCACCGATAACTTCAGCGACAACATTCTCGTCTTCACTAGCGCCAATTGGCACGTCATCGGTCGGGATATTCGGCACTTGCTTCAATACTGTTGTAAATTTTACATCAATATCATTAAATTCCGACTCTAATTTGTTCAAATTTTCCTTAATTTCCTTACCTTTTTGAACCAATTCTGGCTCGGGCTTGCCGCCTTTCATTTGTCCAGCCACACTGTTACGTTCGGCCCGTAGTTCGTCGATTCGGCCCATTAAACCGCGCCGCTGCTCGTCCAGCGCCAAAAGCTCAGCAATATTAACCTTGTAGCCCTTAGCCGTAGTGGCGCTCTCAACAGCCGCCTGATTTTCGCGAATATATTTTATGTCTAACATTATGCCCAGATTATACACGGTTTTCGCCAAAATTACCAGCATCATCATAAAATCTTGTTGCTGGGGGGGGGTCCTTGTATGCTACAATATAAACATAAACCATTTAATAATGAAGGAGAACCTAAAATGGAACAAGAATCAAAACTAGTGGCGCCAACCGAAAAGAACAAATTTAAAACATTATCAATCATATTTATTATTTTAACTGCCCTGTTGGCGGCCGCCACGGCCTATTTTGTCATCCAATTCTGCAATCAAAAGTCGGAAAACGCCAATTTGCAGACTGATGTTGAAAAAGCCAAGACCGAGCTTAACACTTATCAAACTAAACAAAGCACCAAAACCACTAAGGACACAACCGCCAAGTCTGATCCTAATAAAGTTACGGCAGAAGAGTTGCTGGCGATATTCAAAAGGGACGGATTTGAAATCGATACCATAACGGATATACAATCCATTAAAAATAGTAGTGTAGCACCGTATCAAACAATTAAGGTCAGTGCTAAATTCTCAGACAGTGTTGGCGGCGGCGGGTTTCACTTTTACCGTGAAGGTGTAAGCGGCGAGTGGCAATATGGCTATGGTGGCCAACAGTCACCAAGCTGTGGTAGCGAACTATTTGGCGAGCGGCCAGTTTTACAAAAAGCTTTTGCGGACGAAACTTGTTCATACATCAAGGGCGATGGACAAACTTATTTCACAACGTTTAAAGAGTTCGATACCAGCATGGTGATAGACTAACAAAACTTCAGCCCATATTCAGCTCCATCATTTTTATGCTATACTAAAACCAATCATGTTTAACCGTGAAAAAATGGCAAAACTATTGCCAAAACTCCCCGAATACACGCCAAACCCCAGAAGTTTGCGGTTTTGGCGTGATTCTTTTCTGTATTTTTGGATTTTTTCGCTAATCGGCCACTTCCTCGAATATCCTTGGATTTG
>JAISDN010000038.1 GCA_031264785.1 Candidatus Nomurabacteria bacterium | reverse complement strand
TTGCCATTAGTAAAATCGTCGGTGATTTTATCAATCATTTTATTCTCATCGCGATATGCCTCTAGCCATTTCATATTGAGTGGTTTTAGCAGATCCTCTTTGGTATAAATATACCCAAATTCATACCAAAGCTTACGCAGCTCTGTGTAGTCGCTTTTTCGGGCTTTACGAATGATGGTCTTGTGATTAGCCATTTTCCTCCTTAATCTCGTGTGAAAGCATTTTCCAATCCTCATCAAACTGAAATCGCGCCGTCAACTTTTTGCCACCCAAAACCAGCGGCAGCCAATATTTATCATCCGCGAACATCTTGTCATACGGCAAATCATTCACATCGAACCACTGCGGTCGCATCTCCTCCGTCTCTGTCGGCTCGCCGTCCCAATCGCTAGCGACATAAACATTCATACACACATTAGTCCACTCGCCCTTGACAAACTCGTCGAAATCTATGACAGCCACCTGCTGATACTGCGTCGGTTTAACGCCAATCTCCTCCTCAGTTTCGCGAATCATAGCCTGCTCGGCGGTCTCACCCGGCTCCAACTTCCCGCCGATGCCATTAAACTTCCCCTCGCCAAAACCGCGCTTCTTCTCCGCCAGCAAAACCCGCTCGCCTCGACGCAAAAACAGTAATGTCGTCTCTAATTTTTTCATTTCGCGCCTCCTCTCACCTGCTCCAAATAATCCTCCACCCCACGCATCCAATCATTATCCTGCAACTCCAGCGGTCGAAAAGTCCCCACATCAACCCATCTCAACTCCTCGTGATGGTCGCCCAAATCAATCTCGCCACCCAAATATTCCGCCTCAAACCCAATCGCAAAAATCCGCACATTCTCCCCAGTCTCCTCCGTCCGCGAAACCTGAATAAACGTGCCCGTCGGCTTAGGCTCAGAATACCTAACGCCGTCGCCCAGCTCCTCGCGAATCTTTCGCGACACAGTCTCAACCAACGGCTTCTGAAAATCATCCGGCTTTATCCGCCCGCCCGGCAGCTCCCACACGCCCCACTTGTCAAAAATAACCAGCAACTTTTCCTTATCCCGCAAAAAAACCTTCACCGCCACAAAATACACCGCCTTGCCGTTAATTTCCATCTCGTTCATTTCGACTCCTTTCATACAACAAAAACCCGCCCCGACGTTGGAACCCGGGCGGGCGTTACCATCCAACTTCTAAGGAATGCCTATTCCTTAACTCTCGATTTAATCCTTAACGCAGACTCACGGGCGGTTCTACTCGGTGTTGTAAAAATCACAACGCCTTTCTTCCCCCAGCTCGCGGTTGATAACCGCTCAAACGCTTGTGCAACAATTATATACTACTGCTGTTTATTATGCAATTCATTTAACGTGTCAACAAACTCACCAGCGTTTTTAAACTCACGAAACACGCTAGCGAACCGCACATAAGCCACTTCGTTGCGCTTGGCCAGCTCTTGTAGCACCATATCGCCGATTTGCCGGCTGGTGACTTCACTTTCGCCCAGCGCGTAGAGCGAATCTTCAATCTGTTGAACGATTTCTTCAGTTTCGATTTCGCCGTTAATAAACTTGCCAACCGACTGATAAATCGCCCGTTTCAGCTTTTCGCGATCAAATAACTCGCGCGAGCCGCTGGTTTTTAGGACTGCCAAATTCGGCCGCTCAACCCGCTCATAAGTCGTGTAGCGATTGCCGCATTTTGAGCACTCCCGACGACGACGAATCGACGTGCCGGTGTCGCGCGATTCCAGCACTTTGCTTTCGTCTTCGCCGCATTTGCTGCAATGCATTAGTTGTCCTCTTTATTACGCCTTTTAAACCAGCTGGAAACCCGTTTGAAAGCCGGCTCGTCGATGGTAGCCTCGTTGACTGGCGGATTATTTTCATTATTAAACAGCGTCGGCTCGGCCTCTTTGGGCGTTTCCTTAGTCAAATAATCGCTGTTGCCCTCGCTCGACACAAAGTTTTCGGTAGTTTCGTGCGGCGTTATCACCACGTCGTTGTCAACGTCAATGTCTTCTTTGATCGGCGCCACAATCGGGCTTTCGTCTTCATCCTTTTTGTCATCCGATTTTTTATCATCGTCAGCTTTAAGCTCTGAACCTTCGCCACCATAAGAAGAATCAAAACCGGTCGCCACCACTGTCACGATAATCTCGTCATCCAGTTCGGGGCGAATATTCGCGCCAAAAATGATGTTGGCATCCGGCGCCACTGTGGCCCGAATCGTCTCGGCCACTTCGTTGATTTCATCCATACTCATATTTTCGCCACCAATAACGTTGAACAACACGCCACGCGCCCCGTCAATGCTAACCTCAATCAGCGGTGATTCAATAGCTTGCTTGGCGGCCAGTTCAGCCCGATTTTCGCCACTAGCGCGACCAATTCCCATCAGAGCTGAGCCGGCATTGCGCATAATCTTGCTGACATCGGCAAAGTCGAGGTTAATCAGCCCCTCCTCTGTAATCAGTTCGGAAATGCCCTGCACGCCCTGTCGCAGCACATCGTCAGCAATCTTGAAAGTCTCGAGGAGTGGTGTGCGCCGGTCGATAGTCTGCAACAACCGGTCGTTTGGAATCGTAATCAACGCATCAACGTTACCTTTCAGCCTGTCAATCGCCCAATCAGCGTTGGCTTTGCGCTTCATACCTTCAAAAGTGAAGGGTCGCGTAGCCACACCAACCACTAAAATTCCCATTTCGCGCGCCAGTTCAGAGATCAGATAGCCCGCGCCCGAACCAGTTCCGCCGCCAGCACCCAGCGTGATAAACACCATATCAGCGCCGTCCAGAGCTTTGCGGATCTCTTCCATCGACTCATTAGCGGCCGCTTCGCCAACCGACGGTTCTGCGCCCGCGCCCAATCCCCGCGTGGTGTCCTTGCCAATATGTACTTTGACGTCGGCTTTAGAGTTGTGCAGCGCCTGTGCATCAGTGTTGATAGCCACAAACTGAACATTTTTCAGCCCGACATCTTTCATTCGATTTATAACTGCGCCACCGGCGCCGCCAACACCGACAACTTTAATAGTTGGTGTGGCCTTAATTTCTGTTGGTGTAATTTCTGGCATCTTGTACCCCGCTTTCGTTAATTTATTAACTTACCTCATTGTTCAAATAAATTATACACCCGCAAATAGCGTTTGTCCATAGTTTGCAAGCACTATTTGTGGATTTCCAAAAAGCTATGGAAAAATGCATAAATAATTTGTTCAATTTTAAAAAATCGTCAAGCTAGCCAGCAATGAGTCGCCGATTTGTTAAATGTTACAGAGGTAATTTTTGCAGATTTTTATTGTTCAAAAAGTCGGCGGTGAGAAGGACTGGTTGTAAAAAAATGATAAACTCTTTTTTCCAGCAAAATATTCTTCTATTTTATTAATTCCAAAAACTCTTGCTCGTTAATGATCTTTGTTCCAAATTTGGCGGCAGCGGCTTTCTTTGAGCCACCGATTTTGCCACCGGCCACTAGGTAGGTGGTGGATTTGCTGACGGAGTTTTGGAAGGTGCCACCCAAGCTTCGGACTCTTTCGGCAGCTTCTTCCCGGCCCATAGCTTTTAGCGATCCAGTCATAACGAAGCTTTGACCAGCCAATTTCCCGCTCGATGAATCTGTAAATTGTGGTTCGACGCCTAATTGTTGTAATTTTAACAACACTTTCGTATTATCTTCATCCGCGAAATAGGCCAGAATTGACTGGGCCACAATCGTGCCCACCCCGTCGATGGCTAATAATTCGTCTTCGCCGGCTTCACTAAACTTTATAAAGTTTTGAAAGTGGTTGGCGAGGTCGATGGCAGTTTGTGCCCCGACGTGACGGATGCCCAGCGCCGTAATAAAGCGATTTAACTGCGGTCGTTTGCGGTCGGCAATCGCCTCGACCAAGTTTCGAGCACTGATTTCGGCAAAGCGATCCAGTTTTTCGACATCGGCCGGTTTTAACAAATACAAATCCGCCACATCGCGCACCAGTCCGGCGTCGACCAATGCCACGACGTTTTTCTCACCCAAACCCTCAATATCTAGCGCCGTGCGCGAAGCATAATATTGGACGGCTCGTTTCAAAATCAGGTCGGAATTTTCGCCTTTGACCCGATAAACCACACCTTTTTTGCTGCTGGAAATGTTTTCTTTTTCAAACTTTAGTTCGGGATATTGTTGCTTCAAAGCCTTTTTATAGTCAAATTTTTCGGCGTTTTTGGGCCGCAACTCGGTTAGAACTTTCTGGACCTGGGGAATAATGTCGCCGGCCTTATAAATCACCGCCGTGTCGCCAATCCGCACATCCAGCCGCGCGATCTCGTCGGCGTTGTGAAGCGAAGCGTGCCGCACCGTCGTGCCGGCCACCACCACCGGGTCAAACACCGCCACTGGCGTGGCCGCGCCGGTTCGTCCAATCGAAATCACGATGTCGCGCACCACCGTCGTAGCCTCCTCGGCCGGATATTTATAGGCAATCACACCACGCGGATTTTTGCCAACAATGCCCAAATCGTCGTAAAGTTGGCGGTCATTAACCTTGATAACCAGGCCATCGGTATTAAACGGCAAATCGTCCCGCTCGGCCTCAAACTGGGCGGCATATTTCAGCGCCCCGTCAAAAGTTTTTTCCAAATGCGCCTGTGGATTGGTAACAAATCCCAGTTTTTTCAGCTCGGCATAAGCCTGCTCGTTGGTCGCCACGCCGTCCATAAACAAATCATAACTATGAAATTCCAGTGGCCGCTCGGCCACGATTTTCGGATCTAGCTGTCGAATTGTGCCAGCCGCAAAATTACGCGGATTGGCAAATTTGTCGGCAAACTTTATAAAGTTTTGGCGCGTCATAATAATCTCACCCCGCACCTCAACAAATCCTGACGCCGCAATCGACAGCGGCACCGATTTAATCGTCCGGACATTTTGGGTAACAATTTCCCCTGTAAAACCGTCACCGCGCGTCACAGCCCGCGCCAAAACCCCGTCCTCATAATGCAGCGCGCAGGCCAGCCCATCCATTTTGACATCAACCCAAAACTCGGCCGACCGCACCCGCTCGTCAACTTTAGAAATCCGCTCAAACCAAGCCCAAGCCTCCTCGTCCGAAAAGGCGTCCAAAATTGAAATCATTCGCGTCTGATGTCGCCACTTGCCAAACTTTTTCAAAGGCTCGGCCGCCACCCGCTGGGTCGGCGAATCCGGTGCCACCAATTCCGGATTTTCAGCCTCGATTTTTTTCAATTCGCCAAACAGCGAATCATAAACCGCGTCCGACACACTGGGCTTGTCAAAAACATAATATTCGCGGGCGTAACGATTTAATAATTTGACTAATTCATCTCTTCGCTGGCGGGGCGTTGTCATCGAGCAACCTCCTATATAACAAATAAATATAACTGCCCACCCACACCAAAGTCAGGGTCGACAACAGCAAAACGCCCAGCGGCACCAGCGGCAGCCAGTCGATTTTCACCCAATTATCCAGCAAAATTATCGGCACCAAAATCACCGCCCACATCACCGCCATCGGCAACGCCATAAAAATCAGTCTCAATAAAATCCGCATCCGCCGCCCCACCACGCGATCGCCGGCCAGCTTTATGGCTTGGAGAGGATAAACTCCCGGCACAGTAATATAAATCAGCGCCACAAACGACGTCACCATCCAATACAGCGTCATCACCGCCACCACCGCCAGCGCACACCAAGCCGCCATATTTTCAATATCAATACTCCAATTTATCAAACCAATCCCCGACACCGCCGAATAAGCCAGCAGCACAATCGCAAACGGTATCAGTTGCAGCACCATAATCAGCAGCAAAATAAAGGTCGCCACCAGCGGCGCGCCGGCGTTATACAGCGCGTCGCGCAGGCGGATTTTATTACCAGACAACCGATAGCGCAAAATCCACACCACCACCAGCCAGCCAAAAATCAGCAACAGCCCGGCCACCAACTGACTGGTCATCGTGGCCTCTTCGCCGCTACCGCTGGTAATAGCGTTGGTAAACAGCGAAAACACATCGCCCACACCCAAATTTTCCACCGCCGAAGTCACCGAATCGCGCATCGCCAGATAATTTGACTGGTTCAGCGTCCCTACCAGCACCAGCGAAAAAATCGCATACAAAATCGTAAACTTAATAAAAATCGCCCGATTTTTCCAAATGGTCTGCCAAACCTCGTGTGAAAACGCCAGATATCCCGAAATCTTAAAACTCCGAACGTAATCGCGGCGCTTAGTCAAAAACAAACTGCGATGCGGCCGCCGCGCCAAAAAATCGCGATGGATTTTGGCCTGCCGCCCGCACCAACGCTTCAGCGCCCGCCAAAATCGCACCCACCAGCGCACCGCCACGTGGTATTTTTTAATCGACCGCAGCGGCTTTTTAGCCTTTTTCACAACTTTTTTCTTAAATAATTTCATAACCATCCCTCACATTTTCACCGCGTTAGCGCGCAGCCGTTTAATTCTCTCGTCCAGCGGCGGATGGGTGCCAAACAGCCGCGACATAAAACCTTTTTGGAGCGGATTTGTCAGATACAAGTGCTCAATACTAGCATTTTGCCGGCGTAGCGGCTGATCGTGCAGCTTCAGGCTTTCCAGCGCCAGCGCCATCCCTTCGCTATCCCGCGTAATCAACACACCACTAGCATCAGCCAGATATTCACGCTGTCGCGACAACGCCAGCCGCACAACCAGCGCCACCAACGGCGCAATCACCATCGCGGCGAGGCCAATAATCATCAGCGGCGACGAATCGCGACTGCTGCGCCCCCAAACAAAAACCCGCAACATATAATCACAAACCATCCCGATAGCACTGACCAAACCAAACACCACCATCGAAATCAAAATGTCATAATTCTGAACGTGGCTGATTTCGTGCGCCATAACCGCCTCCAGCTGGCGCTTGTCCATCACCTCTAGCAGCCCCGTCGTCACCGCCACCATCGCGTGCTGCGGATTGCGACCGGTCGAAAAAGCATTCGGCGCCGGATCGTCAATCACATAAATTTTCGGCATCGGCAAACCAGTGGCAATCGTCAAATTTTCCACCACCCGATATAGCTCCGGCGCGTCCTTTTTCTCAATCTGATGGCCGCCGCTAATCGCCATCGCAATGTGGCTGGCCGTAAAATATTCAAATAGCGCATAAGCCGTCGCCCCGCCAATCACCCAAGCCGCAATCGTCCAATCGTGATAAATCGAAGCCGCCAAAATGCCTAAAGCCCCGATAATCACCACAAAAACAATCACCATCAGGATAGTATTTCGTTTATTGGCGGCGATAGCTTTATACACTACCAGGCTCCGTTAAAACTTAACTTCAACCGGATTTTCAACCGCCGCTTTGTCCGCCACCTCGAAAAATTCCTTAGGCTTGAAACCAAGGCTGCTAGCAAAAATATTAGTCG
Organism: Candidatus Nomurabacteria bacterium; assembly: GCA_031264785.1. Classification (GTDB taxonomy): domain Bacteria; phylum Patescibacteriota; class Saccharimonadia; order Saccharimonadales; family Saccharimonadaceae; genus JAISDN01. Next base: position 763 of record JAISDN010000038.1, on the reverse strand, counting down.
GAAAAACCTTAATTTTAGTGTTCAGGTCGCGCACCCCGCCGTTATAAAAGCGCCGCGCCCCCTGAATTTTATCCTCGGTGTCGGTCAACTCATTCTGTAGCTGCAGAAAATTCTGATTAGCCTTCAAATCCGGATAAGCCTCCGCCACCGCAAACAGCGATTTCAGCGCCCCCTCAAACTGATTTTCCGCCGCCGCAGCCGCTGCCGGACCTTGCTTGGTAGCCGCCATCACCGCCGACCGCGCTGCGGTGATATTTTCAAAAGCGGTCTTTTCGTGCGTGGCATAGCCCTTAACCGACTCCACCAAATTCGGAATCAAATCCGCCCGCCGTTTCAGCTGAACCGTAATGTCGCTCCAAGCCTCCTCGACGCGCACATTCAGCCGCACCAGCCCGTTATAAATCGCAATCACAATAATCGCGAGCAGGATAATCACGCCCAGCACAATCCATAACCATTCCATAATAATTTCCTCCTTAATCTTACTTTTACATATCCATTTTAGCACAGCTTGCCTTTTTCGTCGACATCCAATATAATAGAATCAAGTCCGAGATTATGCGGGTGTAGCTCAGTTGTTTAGAGCGCTTCCTTGCCAAGGAAGAGGTCGAGAGTTAGAGTCTCTTCACCCGCACCATTTGGACTTTTTGTGTTATACTGTTTAGGCAAGGCGCCGTGGCGGAGTGGTCGAACGCAACGGTCTGCAAAACCGTTTTCATCACCGGTTCAAATCCGGTCGGCGCCTCCAAGATTTAATTTTCAG
>JAISDN010000062.1 GCA_031264785.1 Candidatus Nomurabacteria bacterium | reverse complement strand
GGCTTTCACCGTTGCGGCACAGCTCAGGAATTTCACCTGATTCCACCAAATCTAGTTGTTACGTCCCAATTATACACGCTAAATGTGGCGTCGGCTATTGTAGAATTGTCAACGTTTGGGCGGCTTTATAAGCTACATCATCCCCATTCCGCCGCCCATCGCTGGTGGGGCGGGAGCGTCTTTTTCTGGGATATCCACCACTAGCGCGCCCATTGTTATGGCGGTGGCGGCGATGGAGACAGCGTTTTGGATGGCTTCGCGGGTGACCGCCACTGGGTCGATAATTCCGGCGTCTTTTAGCGTCACCAGTTTTTCCGGCGCGTTGACGTCAAAACCTTGACCGGCCGGCGCTTCCTGAACTTTTTCTAACTTGGCTTCGGCGTTCAGGCCGGCGTTTTTCATCAGTTGTTTGAAGGGTTCCAATAGGGCGGATTTGACAATTTGATGGCCGGCTTCGTCGGATTTAATGCTGGCCGCCAGATTAACTAGCGTCACCCCACCACCCGGCACAATTCCGCCGGACAAAGCCGCTTTGGTGGCAGCCACAGCGTCGTCGACTCGATATTTTTTCTCACCAATTTCGGTTTCGGTGGCGCCGCCGACTTTGATAACGGCCACTTTGCCTTCGATGGCGGCGGCTCGTTTGTCGAGTTGTTCGCGGTCGTAATCGCTGCTAGCATTGCCGGCCTGCGCTTTAATCTGAGCCACGCGCTCCTTAACAGTATTAGCATTGCCAGCGCCCTCAATAATCGTGGTTTCGTCCTTGCCGACAATCACTCGTCGGGCACTGCCGACCACGTCCAGTTCGGCGGTCTCAAATGACAGCCCTTGATCCTCAGTAACCACCGTTGCGCCGGTCAGCACCGCAATGTCAGCCAGCACGTCTTTGCGCCGGTCGCCAAAACTGGGAGCTTTGACCGCCACGGTGTTAAAAACGCCTTTCAATCGGTTCAAAATCAGCACGCCCAAGGCCTCGCCCTCGACTTCCTCAGCAATCAGCACCACATCCTTTTTGCCAGCAGCGGCCAATTTTTCCAAAATCGGTAAAAATTCCTGAACGCTGGAAATTTTCTTATCGGTAATCAGCACGGCCGGCTTGTCATAAATCGCCTCCATCCGGTTGGTGTCGGTCACCATATAAGGGCTGACGTAACCCTTGTCGAAACTAAAGCCTTCGACCACCTCTGATTCAGTGTCAAGGCCTTGCCCCTCCTCGACCGTCACAATGCCATCGCTGCCGATTTTGCTAATCACCTCGGCAATCAAATCGCCAATTTCTTTGCTGCCAGCGGAAATCGTCGCCACCTCGGCCACGCGCTGTTGGTTGCCCTCGATCGGCTCGGCGGTTTTATCCAGTTCGGTAATGACTTGCTTGCCGGCGGTTTCGATACCCTTGCGCAGTTCCATCGGATTATGCCCGGCCGCAATCAGCTTGTTAGCCGCCGCCAAAATTTCATAAGTCAACACCGTCACTGTGGTGGTGCCGTCGCCGGCCACCTTGTTCATCTTGGTAGCGGCTTGCTTGATCAGCTCGGCGCCGACCTTTTCGCCCAAATTATCCTCTGTTTCTGGTAAATCAATCGCCTCGGCCACCGTCACACCGTCGTGCGTCACACTCGGCCCGCCGTAAGACTTGCCGATCACCACATTGCGGCCCTTCGGCCCCAGCGTCACCTTGACCGCGTCGGACAATTGCCGCGCCCCGCTCAAAATCCGCTCGCGGGCCTCTTTGTCGTAAAAAACTTGTTTCGCCATATTTCCTCCGTAAATTATCAAAAATATTTCTAATAAAACCAATATACCAAAAAATCCTAGCACTCGCAACCCCCGAGTGCCAGAAATACAACCGTTAGTTCAACAAAACCATCAAAAACAGTTGCGGTTATCTGAAAGTTCGCTATAATGGTAATGTAAGCAAAGAAAGGAATGCGAGTTCAAAAAATCTTAACTTGTACAGTTGATATGACTGGTTTTAAGATACATTCGGTTAAGCGGTTACTTACGAAACCGACAGCTTTGGCTATTCAAGGCGGGTTGGCTGCGTTGATTTTGGTATTCTGTAGTATTTTTTACAACATTCCGCAAACCAAAGCGCTAACAGTCACCAGCATCTCATCTACCAGCGGTCCGTCGGTGGGCGGGCAGAATGTGCAGATTACCACCAGCGGCTTAGCCCAATATAAACCGGTTGACGGGCTGATTTTTTCCAATCCGCAGGGCTCCGGAGTTACGCCAAACCAATACATCGACACTGGGGTTACTCAAAATATGGACCCTACGATCGAGCTGAAGTTCAAACTGGCAGACGGCAGTATCTGCAACAGTACTGGCGACGGCAACGGCACGCCGGGTATGAGGATCTTTGGGTCTTGGAAGGGTTGGGACACCAACTCGATATATCTGGCACGCCTGTCGGGGACGAATCTAGACCGCACCGACAACCGCTGCGCTTTTTCAATTCGACGCGGTCAAACGGTGGGCGAAACTGGTGCCAGCCAGATACTGCCGATGGGCAATAATACTTTTGACACCGATGTCCACACGTGGCTGCTTAAAGGCACTACAGACACACCGACTGGCAAATGGGACACCATAGACTTGAACGCGCCTAACGCTGCTCTGCCGAACGCCAACCCTGTGTCGATGTATCTGGGCACAACACATCACGCAGACAGCGGGGTCAGCGGCGTTGGACTGGATGGCACGGTGTATTCGCTAAAAATATGGTACGATGGCGAGTTGATTCGCGATTTTGTGCCGGTTTGCGATATCGACCACGTGGTCTGCGGGATGTATGAAAAGGTGCTTCAGGAGTTCGTCGGCAATATCGGCAGCGGCACGCTCACGGGTGGGGCTTTCTTGCCAGACGATGTCCAAGTCAGTTTCGACGGCGTGGCGGCGACCAACACCAGCGTGTCTGGCAATGTCGTCCAAGCCACTACGCCGGCGCATCGCAACGGCGAAGTCGACGTGGCGGTGTCGGTTAACGGGCAGAAGGCGACCTTGACCAACGGCTACACCTACCGCCCGACCATCACCGATGTCAACCTCGACTATGGACCGACGACCGGTGGCACGGGGTTCGGCGCGGCTTGGCAGCCGAACGGCACGATAACTATCACCGGCAATGAGTTTATTGGACCGAATAAAATCCGAAATTATATCAATAAGAACAAGATCACTGGGTGGACCAATCCGGCTTTCACCGGTTTTACCAGCTCCGATGCTTACGGTGGCACGATAAGTTCGCCTAACGGGCTATACCCGACAGGCAGCCACGAAGCCTGGCACGCTTTCGACAAACAGTCTTACAGCGGCAGCAACAACTGGGTGCCGTCGACTAGCAACCCGATCACCGCCACCTATACTCTGCCGGCTAGTAAATATGTCAATCTCAGTTCTATAGACTTAGTCAACGGCGATACAGATCCGATTAAATATGCTCGGTTCTATGCTGGCGCCAACATCAGCGCGCCGCCGATTACAAACGGGTATACTATTACGGACAGCACCGCCCACAAGACCTACAATATCTATCCTACATCCGACAATGCTGACCTCTGGACCAACCAAATCACCATCGAAGTCGGTCAAGACACCTTTGGCTCTTTCAACTATGCGGTGATCGACGAAATCTACTATAAGGGCTCTGTTATCAACCTCAATGGTCAAGGGATGAGCAGTTTTCCGACTTCTTTCCATCTGGATACATACTTTGTCGAGCCAAAAGCCAGCGCGGTGTCGATTGGCGGGACACCTTGCGTCAGTTTCACGGTGGTCAGCGGCTCCGAAATTACTTGTCAGCCGGCGGCGCACGTCAAGGGATTGTATGACGTGTCGATAACCGTCGACGGCTACAGCTCGACCACGCCGACGGGGCTCGCCGACAGCGACGATTACGAATATATCGAGCCGATCGAGATTACCAGCATCGTTTCTGATGTCGGATCGGAGGACGGCGGCGAGGATATCACCATAACCGGCAAGGGATTTTTGGCTCCGAACAAGCCCGGAATGCACGCCCCGACTATCACTTTCGACCCCAGCGGGACTCCGGCGGATTGCGACTTGAAATCGGCGACCGACACCCAGATTGTTTGCACGACTTCGGCGCATAGTCCGGAGCTGGTCGACGTGAAGGTTGATAATGGCTTGCAGAATGCGACGGCGAGCGATGGGTTTTTGTATTATGAAACCTATCTTGGTCTGGCATCGTCGTTGAACGGCGGCGTGGTCAGCTTCTCGGTTTTGCCGTCCGACCCTAGCGACGATTCAAATTTCGACATCATAACCGTTCGGACAAACTTGCCGACCGGCTATCGGCTCAAAATGAAAACCGCTAATAATACCCTAACTTGTATCGGTCTTAGCGTCTGTTCTAGCCAATGGTTTAATTCGATTTCGGCAACCGGGAGCTTAAGCGACGACAGTTGGGGCCATCAACTGAATTACCTAGCCGATCCAACTGAGGCCAGCCAGACTAACCCCACCAAACCATCGACCACCGCTTGGCAACCGATTCCGGTCGCCGATACCACAATTTACAATAAATCCAGCATCAATCTTGGCACTACTGATGTCGGCGGCGACAAATTCCGGCTGTGGTATGGCGCCAAAGCCAGCTGGCTGCTGCCAGCGTCAACTTATGAACGCACCGTTACGATCACCGCTGTCGCTAATATATAGAAAAAGTCAACGGGAAAATTACTCCACCGTCGCCAAAACGTCCTCTTCCTTGACAATAATATAATCCACGCCGGCGACTTTGATGTCGGTGGTGGCATATTCTTTATAGACGATTTGGTCGTTCGGTTTGACGCTTTTGACGCCGTCGCCGACCGCCACCACGCGGGCGATACGCGACTTTTCCTTAGCGCCGTCCGGCAGATACAGGCCGCTGGCAGTTTTGGTTTCAGCAACACCTGCCACCGCCACCACCCGCTGGCCGATTGGTTTAATTGGAACTTTACTCATTTTTCCTCCTATTATGCCGACATCATAACAAAAAAACCTAGCACTCGCAACCCCCGAGTGCCAGCAAAGATGCGTCGCTGTTACAACTTCCCCTCTTTCTCATAACGCTGCGCCCATATTTCGGCCAGCGTTATTTTATCCCCAAAATCGGCCTCCTGATACTTATCATACATCTCAGGATTTTCCTCTCGCATCAACTCAACCGCCCGATTCCACTGCGCAAATTTTTGTTTTTTCTTCAAAAAGCTATCGCCATCCTCAATCCGCTGTTCGGCTCTGTAGCCCGGATCGCGCGGCGGCATTTTTTCGGACATTTTGCTTCCTTTCGTATTACTCTTCTAAGTATAGCACACTTTCTCAAAAAAGTCAAATCGGCCCAGAAATTACTCCAACAGCGCCTCGGCATTGGTTTCATCCTGCCAACCAATCTCCGGAAAAGCCTGCAAAATTCCCCTTAGTTTCGCCTTAACATCGCCATAAATTTCCTCAGTTTTGCCCTCAAATTTCACGGCAATATACGGCCCGTTTTGGCTGGCGCGAACAATGGCCATCCGGTCCGGCAAATCCATCCGAATACCATCAACAGCGGTAAAATCCGCCTCCGGCCAAGTGGTGCGAAAAGCTTGCGCCACCTGTTTATCAATAAAATCAAACTTAATTTCGTCGGCCAATTCCAGCTTAATCTGCGGGCTGGAAACATATTGCGGCAGCTCCGCCACCACTTGGCTAATAGTCTTGTCAACGCTTTCCAGATAATCCAGCAGCCGCAAACTAGCGTTCGCGCCGTCGTCATAGCCGTAAAAATTATCATAAAAGAAAATATGCCCCGACAATTCGCCACCAAAAGCCGCGTGATCCTCCACCACCTTGGCCTTAATAAACGAATGCCCGGTCAACCACATCACCGGCCGGCCGCCGTCCTGCTCAATCGATTCGGTAACCGCCCGCGAACACAGCGTATTATAAACGACCTCCGCGCCGGGCTGATTCTTAATAATGCCTTTGGCAAAAATCGCCAAAACCACATCCATCCACAGCGGCTGGCCGTGCTCGTCCACCACCGCCATACGATCGCCGTCGCTGTCATAAGCAAAGCCAATGTCAGCTTTTGCCTGGCGCACGCCCTCACCTAGCCGATCCAACACATCAGTTTCGGTCGGATCGGGCGTCCCCAGCGGAAAATTCCCGTCCGGCTGGCAATTCTGCTCAATCACTTCGCAACCAGCCGCCCGCAACACCGCTGGATAAAAAATCCCCGAACCAGAGGTGCAGCCGTCCACCACAACACGCCATTTTTTATGCAAACTAAACCGACTAATAATGTCGTTTTTGTAAGATTCAAAAATATCGACTTCACGATTCGTGCCCTTCTGGGCCGGCTGAACAAAATCGCCGCTTGCACACAGCTCACGAAACTCCTGAATCTCCTCCGTCGACATACTTTCCGAATAACCAGTGCTGATTTTCAGCCCATTAAACTCCTTCGGATTGTGGCTGGCGGTAATCATCACCGCGGCTTTGTTTTTAAAATCATAAATCGAATAATAAGTCATTTGCGTCAAACACAGCCCCATATCAACCGTGTCGATCCCGCCGTCATTCAGCCCAGTAATCAGCGCCGTCGCGTATTCCTCGCTAGTCAGCCGACAATCACGCCCAACTTGGCACTGCCGAATCTGCCGATGGCCAAGGCGCGTCGCCAAAGCCCGTCCAAAAGTATAATAAACGTCCGCCGACAAATCCTCGCCCGCCACGCCACGAACGTCATACCCCCGAAAAATCACTGGGTTAATATCGGTTTTAATCTGATAACTCATAATTCCTCCTCAATTTCTACCTCTATTTTATCACACTCAACTCGCAATTTTTCCCTTGACTTTTTAAGACGAGTGTGATATACTTACCAAGTAACCTTAAAACGGTTGCAGAGTGGACGTGGGTAAGTGTATCAGAGAAATTTTTCCTCTGTATATACAGAGGTTTTTGTTTTCACAAAAACCTAACTACCCTTAAATGTCTTGAACCTTAACAACAAAGTTGCAAACTTTCCCCATTTTCATCCACTATCGGATGGCCGGTTTAGTCAACTCTGGTTGGTTAAATTGGCTGTCCGAACGGGTAGTCAATCAATTTCAGTTTTTGTTTTCCTATAGGAGGTGAAAGATGTTCAAAGATGCAGGAAAAGGCATTGGCCTGGGCATGTTGGCGATAATAATTATTATCGTCCTGGTAATCGTCGTAGCCATAATCGGTATCTTCGGTTTCGGCTGGCTCAGCCGAGGCACAGCAGAGTTTCGTGGCGAAACCGGTCAGATTGAAAAAGTACAGGCCGACCCGAACTATCGGATCGCGCAGTACGATCATTTTTTTGATCTGTATGCGGAGATAAAGGCCGACACGTCGAGGTTAGAAATTCTCGAAGAGGAACTAACCACGACCAGCCCAAGTGCAGCTAGGGTTGAGCAGGTGAACGCCAGCGTAACGGCTGTCAAGAACTCACGTGCTCAAAAAATCGCGCGATATGAAGCCGATGCTCAAAAAGCTGACACCGCAGCAAATTTTTTATCGTCAGATTTACCGTATAAGATCCCGGCAGAATATGGAGGAGAAAAGAAATGAAGAAGTCCAAGAAGCCCGTTATAGCTTTGCTGATACTCGTCATAGTAATAGGTACAATCGGCCTGTCGGCATCCTCGTGTGAAAATGGTGAGAACAAATCCACCAAGCAAGAGGATACGGTCAGACAGTCGAATTACGACAAATTGGTGGAAAGCCAGCCGACGCATACCATGAACTATTCCCCGACTCGTGCCACCAAGAACTTCTGGATCGACACGTGGGGGCAACCCGGTAAACTGGCGTATGTATACCTGATGGCTTCCGATGGGAGTCTGATTGGATATTATATATTTGAAGGTCTCCCGGTGTCGTACGCTACATCGCTCGTCCCGCCGTATCAGATTTTACATGATATGAACGTGGGTGGACATTATAGCGACATGATGGTGGCCGGTCCATCTGTGGACGGCACATATGCGTCTACAGCCAACGTCAATACGATGTATGGTAAAGACGCGGTCAGTGGCATGTACATTGAATACACCGTCGGTATGGGCATTAACGCTCTGGTGTACTCAGAACCTATGCCACTGCAAGGGCGACCGGAACCGCCGCCATTAGGTGCTGCAACTTTGGAAACGGCTAAGGACATCGAATGATGCGCCTTGGCCGCGTGCCCCCGTCAATTTTGGCGGGGGACTTTTCGTGTTAAAATAAAGTTATGCTAAACCAAAAAGTCCTAATGTCCGGCGCGGAATATTTTGCCAATCAGGCCCATATCAACCCTTATTATCGGGTTGAATCCATTGATGTTGACAAGGCGGTGCGCGAACATAATTTGATTCGCCAAGCTTTCGAGCAAGCTGGCATTGAGGTGGTCAAAGTCGACCCGCCGAGCACCAGCCAAGACGGCGTTTACACCGCCAACTGGGCTTTGGTTCGCGGCGGCAAAGCTGTGATGTCGCGACTGCCGGACGCCCGCAAATCCGAGGAAGCTTATGCGCGGAATATCCTGCAGAGGCTGGGTTTCGAGACGATTACCGTGCCAGAGAATTGGCATTTTTCTGGTCAGGGCGATTCCCTGCCCTGTGGTCGATTTTTGCTAGCCGGCAGCGGCTATCGGTCAGACCCACGCGCCCAAGCCTTTGCCGCCGAGCAATTGGGTCTGGAGCTGGTCCAACTCCACGCCTTGCCAAAACTCGACAACGCCGGTCGACCGGTGGTCAATTCGGTCAGCGGTTGGCCGGACTCCTTTTTCTACGACCTTGATCTCGCCGTCTCTGTGTTGCGCGAAGATTTAATCGCCTACTGCCCCGAAGCCCTCGACGCTGAATCGCGCGCCAAAATCGAGGCCTTGCCGCTGGAAAAAATCCCCGTCAGCCATATCGAAGCCGCCGAAGGTCTGGCTTGCAACCTAGTCTCCACCGGCAAAACCGTCATAATGTCCGCCCGAGCCCCGCACCTCCGCGCCGAAATAGCCAAAAGAGGCCTCAAAACCCTCACTCCCGCCGTTTCCGAGCTCGCCAAAGGCGGCGGCTACATCCGTTGTGTCTCCCTAACTTTGGACTAACAGCTCATCTTATTGGACTGTTCTTCTTGCTCTAAGACTTCACTCCACTCTTCTATATCCGGTTTCGTAACCCGACAAATCGGCGCTGAGTGTTTCACGACAGTGAATTCGTATCCTTGGCGAACCATATCAGCGCATTTATCAAAATTTTTACGAAAATCTGTCACAGTAATAGTAATTATTTTTTTATTATTCATAACACTAAGTTTAATAAGAATTTAATTATTCGTCAATTACTTTTTGAAATTTTTCAAAATCTTTCGCGCCGTAGCCGCCTCATTCCAAGGATGTTCGCCGTCGGCGCGTTCGATGGTTTTTTCGTTGCCTTTGCCGAGCAAGAGCACCAAGTCGCCTTTTTTAGCCTGTCCCAGCGCAAACTCGATCGCCTCCGTCCGGTCGCCAATCAGGAACAGGTTTTTGCCCTGTTTTTTACCGGATTTCTCGGCCCCGCCGGCAATTTGCTTCAAAATCTGCTGACCTGGCGTGTCACGATCGTCTTCCTCTGTTAAAACTACAATATCGGCGTAACGTCCGGCGATTTCGCCCATTGGTCGGCGCTTACTCGGGTCGCGCCGCCCACCAGCTGATCCAAACAACACAATCAGCCGCCCAGCGGCGGTTTTTTTCATTTCCGGCAGCAACTTTTCAAAAGAATCCGGCGAATGCGCATAATCCATCAGCACCTGAAAATTCTGCCCCTCGCTGATGGCGTTCATCCGGCCTTCCACAAAATCCAAACTGCGAATGCCCTGCTCAATTTCGTCGTTGGACAAGCCATAGACAATCCCCACCAGCGCCGTCGCCAGCGAGTTATAAACGTTAAACGAGCCCGCGATTTGGGTTTTGATGTGCAGCTTGCGGCCGTCATATTTCAGGAAATAATCGACGCCTTCCGGCAACAGCTTAACCTGTCGCGCCCGCGCGTCGCCCTTTTCAATACCATAAGTCACCGGAATATCAATAGCCCGCCGAAAACTGGCCGCCGACGGATCGTCCGCGTTAATGATGCCGATTTTTTTGCCGTCGCGGGTGTTGTTAGCGCTGGTAAAAAGCTTAATTTTGGAATCGCGATAATGTTTGAAAGTCCGGTGATAATCCAGATGCTCGTGGGTGACGTTGGTCATCACCGCCACATCAATCGGCACCCCAAAAGCCCGAAACTGGTTCAGGGCGTGGCTGGTCAGCTCCAGCACCAGAAACTCCGCGCCGCTGTCGGCAATATCGCGAATCCGCCGGTTGAGCTTGGCCGAGCTAATCGTAGTCATATGCTCCAGCTGCGGCTTAATATCGCGGCCCACGCCGTAACCTACAGTGGTCATAACGCCGGTTTTTTTGCCGGCTTCGCTCAGCATTCGCTGAATCATAAAACAAGTGGTGGTTTTGCCATTGGTGCCGGTCACACCGATCACCTTCAGTCCGCTGGCCGGATAATCAAATTTGGTGGCGGCCCGAAAAGCCCGATAATAATGCAACGGCAGCACCAATTTGTCATAGCCCGGAAAACGTTCCAGAGTTTTTTTAGTTCTCGCTAGAATTTTCTTCATAGTCTCACCATAATAGCACTTTACAAAACTTTGGTCAAAATTGTATGATTAACAGGTGAAAGTTTTAGGAATCGAAACCAGTTGCGACGAAACCGCGGCGGCCGTTGTGGAAGACGGGCGGCGAATTTTATCAAATGTGGTGGTCAGTCAGATTGATATTCATCGGGCTTTTGGCGGCGTGGTTCCAGAGGTAGCGGCCCGCTCGCATATTGAGGCGATTTTGCCAGTGATTGAAGAGGCCCTAGTTCAAGCAAAATCCGGTGACCCTGACAGGGCTGTTCGGGTGGCATCAAGGAGGGGGTCCCCCGAACAATGTTTTCTGTCTTCAGAAAAATTTTCGGGGGAGGAATTGATGTCAGGCCCCGAACACCCGGAAGACGAGCTGGATTTTGCGGACGTAATACCAGAAGGGTCACTGGATTTTGCTAGTTTGTGGGATTCCATCGACGCTATTGCCGTGTCGACCTGTCCGGGCCTGATCGGTTCGCTGATGATCGGCGTTCAGACCGCCAAAACTCTGGCTCTGCTCAAAAACAAGCCGCTCTTCCCCGTCCATCACGTCGAGGCTCACGTTTATGCCAACTTTTTGACGGAAAGCCCTGCTGGTCATTCCGTGTCCCCCGAGCGTCATTCCGGGCTTGACCCGGAATCCAGAGATACTTTTCCGATTTTAGCGCTGATTGTCAGCGGCGGCCACAGCCAAATTGTGCTGTTCCGCGATCACGGCGACTACCAAATTCTGGGCGCGACGCGCGATGACGCTGTCGGTGAAGCTTTTGACAAGGTTGCTAAAATTATTGGCTTACCATATCCGGGCGGTCCGTCCATCGCCGCCGCCGCGACCAAAGGAAACCCCAAAAAATACCATTTACCCAAGCCAAAACTGGACAACCCATATGAATTTAGCTTCTCTGGGCTCAAAACAGCCGTTCTGCGAGCCGTTCAGTCCGAATGTGGCAAAGACTACACCTTCCCATCAAACGCCCTGTCTGGGCTCCTAAACGACGCTCAGAGGCAAGATTTCGCCGCCAGCTTCCAAAATACCGCTGTGGAAATCCTTGTCGAAGCCGTCTGCCAAGCCCAAGCCGAGTTTCAACCCAAATCAGTAGTCATCGCCGGCGGCGTGGCAGCTAACCAAGAACTGCGCCGCCAACTTTCCGCCGCCCTGCCAGTGGAAATCGCCTACGCCCCGCCCGAACTCTGCACCGACAACGCCGCGATGGTCGCCAGCTTAGGCTATTTCAAATCCCAAAAAACCGCCCCCGCTAACCTGCACCAAATCAAAATCACCCCGTCAATCTCGATGGCCGAAACCGGCTGGGCCAAAGCCTAATCACCCGATTTTTCCAAATATTTCGACATTTCTTCAAGAGCCTTGCTCAGGCGGTCGCTCTTCATCATCTAGCTCATCCAAGCGTCCAGCCTGCCGTGATCGGTGATACTATAACCCGGACTGGCAAAAGTATAAGCCCCAGTCACGTCAATCTTGTCGCCCAGTTCGGCCTGCTTCACCAGCTCGCTGGGCAGCCTCGCGCAACTGTCTTTATCCACTATAACCGTCGCCAAACTGGCAAACATCCCAACCACTTTAATCTTATCCTCAATCGGCACCTCTGGAGATTTCAGCCTTTCACACAATTCAATATTAGATTTCGGCCAATTATTTCTCGGCATTATCACAACATTCGGCAATCCATCCAAACCATCAAAAAAAGCCCGATATTTACCGGCCTCAGCCTGCGGCAAATGTACCACCTTGCCGTCAAATTCTTGGGTATCGCGCCCAATAATCTGACCGTCGTCCCCTATCGTGAAATTATTCTTAGTTTGTTTCATATTCATCATAGTATCATAAAACTACTAATATTGTAAAGAATGTTGAAAAAACTATTGACAAAAACGATTATGCTTGCTATAATGATGATAGATACTTGAAAAAGTATCTCGCCCATAGACAATCCAGCTAAGTATGACAGAGAGAAAATTTTTCACTCTGTATATACAGAGTTTTTTGTTTCACAAAAAACTAGAAGGCTTTATTTGGTCTACTGAACCTTAACAGAGAAAACGTTAGTTATTCCCCTCAAGTTTTTCGTTTTTTCAAGAATATCGGATGGTCCGTTGGGCTGATTATGTAAATAACCGTCCCAGTGGGCTGTCTGATGATAGTCTCCTGCCGCCCTGCGGGGCATTGCATGACTTATTATTTGGAGAGCCTTAGGGCGAAAGGAGAAGAAAATGGTAAATCTTGAAAAATTTTTTGCGTTTGAGGCGCAGCCCGGTGGTAAAGTGGTGAGGATGATTGTCGATGTAAACAAGGAGAGGTGGGACCAGTTTCTTGGCCTCATCTCCTACTTTTACAAAGGTGAGGAAGAAGTCGAACTATGGAGGGGTATGTCGCCAGTAGAGCTTCAAAAAGCATCGTATTGCGGCCAGTACACCTGGTTTGATGAGGTAACTATACCTGAGGATGGGAGACCTTCCTTGATGTATAGGACCCACAGATCTTGCCGCAGCATGGCGGTGTTCTGTGGTGCCACATCCGATGGCGTTGCCTGGGGGGATGGGAGCCTCAACAAGGCCAGAGATGTCCTCTTCGAATTTTCGGAAAACCCGAGCCGTGTTTTTGCGGCCTGGGTTGCACAGACTTTTTTAGGTCGAGCCGCCGCCGAAGGCATGTTCCCTGAGGTCGAACTCCCTAACGAACTTGATCGCCCGGAAAAGCTGCTTTTCCCTAACAAGGAGGCAGCAAAAGCTCACCTTGATGGAGAGACGAAGTACGGGGTGTACATCGACTCTCTCGCAGGGGAGTACTCTATAAGTGTTAAAACTGAGAGGGAGCTTCGGGGTGAATTTCTTGTAGATCACCGTTATGCCTGCCATGGCTGGTTTGACAGCCTGAACGAGGCGGAGGAAGTTGTCTCTAATTTTCTTGGAGATGGGGATGACTATGATGATGACCATGACTATGACTATGATGATGACTATGATGATGACTAAGACGTTTTCTATCGGGGGAGCTGGCAAATAAGTCAGCTCTCCCGAAAATATGAAATTATTTCCGGTCCCGCAACTCTCGCAGTTGCGGGGCTTTTCTATTTCTGCTCTGCCCCATCGTATTTGTGCTAAAATGTAACGGACCATGAAACCTGAAATCAAATACTACCAATCACGCACGGCGCGCATCACTGGCACAAATTACCGCGAATTGCATAACAAGGCGCGGGCTATATTTCACGACATAGAAATCCTGACTGGTAATTCACACATAACACCGACTGTGCGTGTCAAAAACGGCGTGGAGTTTTACCGTTTTTACGGCATCACAAAGGATAAATTCAAGTTTACAGTCCAAATCAAGCACGAAGATGGGGCCCTGTATCATATGTCGGTGTTTGCGCCGAAACGTCAAGATTGAAATCGGCTTTTCACAGCCAAAAAGAAAAAGCTCGCGGTGTCAGTTCGTAGACTGCTCGGTGCCAGCTCCTTCTTTTCGGCGATAAACGGATTAACGTTTATCTAGTGTTAAGTTTAGCAAAGTTTGTAAAAAAAGTCAATACAAAATCCGTACATTATACACCAAAAACCAGAAGGCTTTATTTGGTCTATTGCACATTAAAAGAGAAAACGCTACTTTTTACCAAATCTCTCCTGATTCTTAGTTTTTCATTCCAACCGCCCATTGGCCGAGCAATCGGACTAAGCAAATGAACTATCGTTTGTTGAGTCCGACTGCTCGTTACCGACATCAGGCGGCTTTCAAGAGCAATAGTTGGATTTCTCATTACCGACGCTGGCGGGTCAAATTATGCTGCCGAGAACAGCACCCAGGTACGGGCGTGTGCCAATAAATTTTAATTTATTTTTACCGCCAGAGCGCGGAAAGGAGAAAAAAAATGGAAAATAGTAAAATAGGATTTGCCCTGACTTTGTTAGAAGAGGTATGCAAGGAGGATGACTCCTGGTATTACCTTGAGGGGTACGTTAGGTGCGACCAAATAGAAGAATTTAGTCGTATCAGTAACGTTATTCCCGAATACGGTCGGATATGGGATGACGAGTTCGGCTGGTATAAAATTCTCGAAGGAGAAGGCTATGCCGGCGAATATATGGCCGGAGGAGAATTCGATCCGAAGGCCTTGGCTGCGGTGAAGGTAGCCGTAAATCTCTGCAGCTCGTCGAATATGACGCAGGGGTTTTACCGGGCAACCGGAGTCCAGCTGGATTTCCGGTTCCTCTAATAAGTTTTCTCTCGGGGGAGCTAGTCTCCCCCATCAACCCTGAAATTATTTCCGGTCCCGCGATTTATGGTCGCGGGGCTTTTTTTATTTCTGCTCTGCCCTGCCGTGTTTGTGTTACAATTGACTTATGACAAATTTGGATGTGCATTTTTTACAGAGTGAGGCTTGGCGGCGTTTTCAGGCTGAATTAGGGCGTGAAACTATTGACAAAGATAATAATATATGGCAATATATGGCGATTGTGGAGCACGGGAAACTGGCTAATCGGCTGTATTGCCCTTATGGGCCGACGGTGGTTGATAAGGTCGGCCTGCAGGAAGCTATTCAAGATTTAGCGGTCGAAGCCAAAACCCGCCATCTAGATTTTGTGCGTATTGAGCCAATCGGTGATGTTAC
>JAISDN010000035.1 GCA_031264785.1 Candidatus Nomurabacteria bacterium | reverse complement strand
TGGCCGATTTTCGTAGCCGTTACTATCCTGACGCCAGCCACCATGTATCTGGGCGTGGGTGTTTTGCAATCGCTGTCGGTAGTGGTGGCCATCGTGGCGGCTATCCTGATCGGGCATTTGGTAGACAAAAAGTTCGGCCGGGTTTTGCTGCGAGCCGGCGCGGTGGCGATGTCAATTTTCTACATCATTCGCGGTTTTATCAGCCAATATTTCGGCGCACTATTCCTCAACATCGCCCACGAAACCGCCAGCGCTGCCAACCACATTCCGATTTCCAAAGGCTTTTATGACGAAGCCGACGACAACGACGAAACCCGTCTGGCCTACGTCGCGACGGTGGCCTATTTCGACAGCTGGTTCAAGTTCCTAGCTTGGCTAACAGTGTTTATAGTAGCCCTAACCATCGGTGACATAACGGCCTTCGCCGTCGGCTTCGGCCTGGCCGCCGCAGCCGGGTTGCTTTCTATGACCGAAAAATACAAAGCCCTAAACAAATAATTTTACAAGGTTGGACCTTGTAAAAGTGGGGTTTGTGATTTTACCATTGACTTTTTTAATAATCTGTGCTACAATGACAAAGTAGGGTTGAGAAATTGACCCTCGTAGATATAGACGGTTAAGCGCCAACGGCTCTTAATTGTCCAGCACGTTGCACCTATGGAGGTAATGGAATGAAACTGGTTTTAGAGATGTTTAAAAAGGCCTGTAAAGAAGCCAAGTTGGCCGCTGACTGCGTAAGCCTGGACCAAAGAGAAATGGCGCTTCTCGACGCGTACGCTTCATTGGCGGTCGCCGAGGCGGCCAATAACCTGGCGACTGAAATCGCCAGAGCGGCCGAAGCGGCTGAGAGGAGGGAGTCTCGTCGCCTGGAGTAGGCCCGTTGCGAAGGACCGAGCTTCGCCTGGGCGCGGCTTCTGCCGCCGTTACCAGATATAGTGAAGAGCGCCCCTAGAAGGAGCGCTCTTTGAGTTTACTGACATTTATTCAGCCGTTTTTTCCTCATCAGGCTTGGCGGCTGGCTTTTTCACGACCTTTTTCTCAGCTAACTTAGCGGCCTTTTTGGCCTTAGCGTCGGCGGCGGCCTTCATCCGTGCCGCAAAGCGATCGACCCGACCTTCGGTGTCGATAATTTTTTCTTCACCGGTGAAAAACGGGTGGGACTGGCTGCTGATGTAAATTTTAACCAGCGGGTATTCCTGACCGTCCTCCCATTTAATGGTTTCTGTGGACTCGGCGGTCGAACGCGTCAGGAACGAAAAGCCGGCGGCTTCGTCCTGAAAAACGACCAAACGATATTCTTTGGGGTGTAAATCTCTTTTCATAGCTAGCTATTCTAGCAGAAATCGTTGGCGCGGTCAAGCCGATGTATTTTTGCGAGTTTTGGCGGACATTATGGCGGGGTAAAATCGACTTTTCCACAACGCCAATAGCCAATAATAAAAACCAAACTTGACAGGTTGTGTTGAAAGAGGTTAAATGGTAATGTCTAAAGTTAGCAATAACTGTGTGGCAAGACAAAAATATAAGTGGAATCTTATAGAGTTTTATAATAAAAATCAACAGGAGACAAAGTATGCAGTCGACTCAAACTATCACGATTAATGTTCAGGATACGCCGTTGATGCCTGATATTTCAAGCACTTCGGTCGCTTCTGGGTCCCAAAATAGCGCCTCCGGTTTTGAATATTTGAGCGGCTCTCCGTCGGTGCCGGATTCTGGCATTGGTTCATTATGGGACACTATAATTGGTAATCCGGTTTTGATAGTTGCTATTATATTAATTTTGACCCTGCTAGTTTTTGTGGCGGTGGTGGTTATTAAAAAGCCCAAAACCATTACCAAAACCTTCCCCAAGCGCTTTCTGATGCCAACTTTGGCTGGTCTTTCGACCTTAATGCCGCTACTATTGGCTGCAGTTGTTCTGTTTCAACCCGGCGTTACGGCCACTTCCGACCTGCGCATCGCCAATGAGGACTTAACCATCACGCTGTTTAAAGATAATTCTAATACAGACGACCCGGTTTCTAAATCAGTCGCCAGCACTACTAAAGTCACTACTAATAACCCATCCGGCTATACCCTAATCTCCAAATTGGATGAAGACTTGGAAAGCGGTATCAGCGTTTCTCTTAATGATCAGGTTTTAACCACCGAAGCTGTCGCCGTTTACACCGAAAAAACTGGTGCTAGCCCCAGCATTCACAACAACACGCTAACCGTGACGGTGGATGGTGATATGGAAGTCGGCGAATATGAGTTTGATGTGCTGTATGGTATTACCGAGATTCATTATCTGTCTAAAGTTGTCGAGGACAATAAAATCACCAGCATGCAAAACTTTACCTCGGCGCTGTGTCAAGTCGCTGGCTGGGACCACACTGACAACGGCGCCAATGACAGCAACACGGTTGTTTTGACCGATAGCCGGAATGATCAAGAATATATGATTCGCAAGCTGGCGGATGGTAATTGTTGGATGGTGAACAATCTGAAGTTAGGCAGCACTACGAGTGATGTGTTACTAACTTCGGCTGATACTAATATTACTTACAATTGGACGTTACCTCAAGTCAAGGATGATATGAATTCTAGCCAAATCAGTCTGGAAGATCCGCGCGTTTTTGGTCCGGTCACTGGCCAAAGTGACGAAATAGGCAGCGAAACTTTTTACGGATATCTTTATAACTGGTGCGCGGCAGCAGCGGGCGGCCCGAAGACCGGCGGTTCTGACACTTGTGCCGCACTGCAGTCTCAGGTGGTTTCCGATGCGCCTGCTAGTGATATTTGTCCAGTGGGTTGGCGTTTGCCGACCGGCGGCCAACAGGGCGAGTTCGCGGTCCTAAACGGCAGTATGTACGTTGGCGAACCAAGTCATGCCGACGTATCGGCCGACAAAGAACATATCGCAAACTGGAAATTTGGTTTAAATAGCCCGTTCAAGGGGGTCTTCTCTGGGGCTTTCGGCCATCCTTATGGTCAGGAGTTTACAGAGCAAGGTACAGACACATATCTGTGGTCAAGTACAATTGTTTCGTCGCGACAGGCCTATAGTTTGCATTTTAATTCTGAAAAATATGAGCTGACCGAAGGGGTTGGCGGATCGGACATCTCGCACGGTTTCGCTATCCGGTGTTTGGTTAATCAGTAAAATCTCAGAAAGTGTGGTATAATTTAGTCATGAAACGTAGTCAAATGTTCACAAAAACCCTGCGCGACGCGCCGGCCGACGAAGTGGCGCGCAATGCCGTGTTGTTGATTCGGGCTGGCTTTATTTCCAAGCAGATGGCGGGGGCTTACGCTTATTTGCCGTTGGGCAAGCGAGTTTTGGACAACATCGTCCAGATTATTCGCGAGGAAATGGACGCGGTCGGTGGGCAGGAACTGTTGATGACGACCCTGCAG
The DNA here is from genome assembly GCA_031264785.1 of Candidatus Nomurabacteria bacterium. GTDB lineage: Bacteria > Patescibacteriota > Saccharimonadia > Saccharimonadales > Saccharimonadaceae > JAISDN01. The sequence continues at coordinate 2,446 of JAISDN010000035.1, read as the reverse complement.
TCGCGCGATATTTGGGAAAAAACCAACCGTTGGGATGACGCGGTGGTGGATAATTGGTTTAAAACCAAACTGAAAAACGGCACCGAACTGGGCGTGGGGCTGACCCACGAGGAGCCGATTGTCGATATGCTCAGGCTGTATGTCGATTCCTACAAAGATTTGCCGCTGTATGTTTATCAAATTGCGTCGAAATTTCGCAATGAACTGCGCGCCAAATCCGGTCTGCTGCGGGGCCGGGAATTTATGATGAAAGACATGTATAGTTTTGCCCGCACCCAGTCCGAACACGATGAATTATATGAAAAAGCCGCCGACGCCTACACTAGAGTTTACGATCGGCTAGGCATCGGCGACAGAACATATCGCACGGCGGCCGATGGCGGTTATTTTACCGAGCGTTTTAGTGACGAATATCAGACGCTGAGCAAGGTCGGCGAGGACACGATTTATGTCGATAAAACTAAAAAATTAGCGATTAACAAGGAGATCTACACTGATGAAAACTTGGCCAAGTTAGGTCTCGTCAAGGAGGACTTGGTGGAGGAGCACGCTATCGAAGTCGGCAACATTTTCCCGCTGGAAAGTAAATATTCGGACGCTTTGGACCTATATTACACCGACGAAAATGGCAAAAAGCAGTCGGTTATCATGGGCTGTTACGGCATTGGCGTTAGCCGTTTGGTGGGGGTTTTGGCTGAATTGTTTGCCGACGACAAGGGTTTGGTTTGGCCGAAAGCGGTTGCGCCGGCGCAAGTTTATTTGATTAATATTGGTAATGATGAAAATGTTGTAAAAAATACAACAGAATTATACGAAAAACTAAAGGCTAAAAATATCGAAGTCGTCTGGGACGACCGCGACGCCCGACCGGGTGAAAAATTCGCCGACGCCGACCTGATGGGGATTCCTTACAGAGTGGTTTTGAGTGAAAAACTGGGCAGCGATACCGTTGAATTAAAATCTCGCACTGCTGAAAACGCCGAGTTATTGTTGCCAGAGCAGCTTATTAAGAAAATTACTACGAATGCTTGACAAAAGTGATTATACTTGATACAATCATAGGATGAGTATAGAGCGCGAGACAGCAGAGCGACCCGAGCAAAAACCGTGGCCGAAAGTAACGATGAGCATTGATTATGGACTGTTTTACACAGGCGGTGACCGGGGATTCTTAAACGAAAATATGTCGGAAATAATTGGTTTCGATTTTGATGGCTGTTCGGATTACCTAAAAGCCAACGGGCTGTCAGATGATCAGATTAGAAATACCGAGATATTGCTTGCCCCACCATACTATATGGAGCACATGAAGTGTAACGGTTTTACTGAGCAGGAGGCATTAGAATTCTTCGAATCGGATGGCACATAAGAAGATTGTTTTCCGGCAAAAGATTTAATTACGAACTTGCCCGTAGAAATGATGAATAATGGTAGTTTTGGTGAAATCGATGATATTGATGGTATTGGCAGCGTCAATAAGGTAGTTGTTATCGGTGTTTATGAGGAAGCTACCAACAAATTGTTGAACCACGAATTACAGCATCTTATTGATTCTTGCACTGGTGCTCTAGAGGAAGAAAAAGACAAGTATTACACTGCCCTCATTGAGGGGTCGCCGACACGTAAAGAAGCTGTCAAAAAATTGGTTAAAAGAAACATGGTTTCGGCAATCGGAGTAGCCGCTGTCACGCTTGGCATGTCATATAATGAACTGGATGCGCCGCCGTGGGTCAGATATTCAATTTTAGCGATTGGTTTAGGTGTGGCCGCTATTAGGGTATTGGCGGCTAAATGGGCGGCGAAGAGCGAATATATTTGTGAAATCAGGTGCTCTATGAACGACCATGAGGAGTATCTGGCAAGGCCCTGGGAGGTTAGAGCGCGTGAGGCTGAGCATAATGGCAACGAGTTCGTTTCGTTTGATTTTGGAGCGATTCGGTAGGTATCCAAGGTCGTCCTTGTAAAACGCGAAAATGTGGTATAATCATCCATATGAAAATTGGTAAAATCATAGAGCCGTCGCACTGCAATATCCGCTACCACGAGCACAGAACTGCCAAAGCCATTGCAAACACAGGGTTGGTCGTGGAATTCATACCTGAGTCAAATCAAGAATATACGGGCAGTCCAATATATTATCGTTGATTCACAAAGAGTAAAGAGTATGGATTACAAGGTCGGACCTTGTAAAAATGAGATTTGTGATTTTATCATTGACTTTTTAAGAAAAGTGTGCTATACTTATGATGTAGCGATGGCTTGTCGTTACGAAGGAGGTAGTTATGGAATATCACCGATATGGCTATGACACTGAACAGCGGCCGGGTAATGCCGAAACGGTCGGCGCGATGGTTGGTTTGGCTTCGGTTTTGTTTTGTGAAGCCGGAATTGTGCCGCACGGTGTGGAGGAAATTCTGGAGCCGCTGGATGTGGCGCATACTACCTT
>JAISDN010000003.1 GCA_031264785.1 Candidatus Nomurabacteria bacterium | reverse complement strand
GCGGCGGCGGGTGGCGGCAGCACTGGTTATGGTTGTAATTTCCAAAATACAGGAAAAGGCGGTTATTCTGTCGGCACGATTTATCTTTATGACGACGATACAGTTAGCGTCTATGTGGGCGGAGGCGGTAGTTTTGGCAATGGTGGTGGTTCGGTTGGTGCAGGTGGTTGGAACGGCGGCGGTTCAGCCAAAGGTTATAACGGTAGTACTGATGTCGAAGAACGCGGTGCGGGCGGTGGGGCAAGTGATGTGCGAATAAACGGCGATACTTTAAATGAACGTGTGATTGTGGCGGGTGGCGGTGGTGGCGGTGGTCGGAGTCTTCATACACCCAACAGTAGTTGTAATTGGGTTAATGCTGGCAGCGGCGGCGGCGGTCTGACTGATACATCAGGTGCTACTACTCAAACGAGCGGGTATTCTCCTGGCGTTGGTATAAGTTATGTCGGTCAAAGTTTTTCCTATGGTTTTAGTGGCGGCGGCGGCGGTTGGTGGGGCGGTCGTACTTATGCGGGTGGTTCGGGCTACATCGGCGGAGTGGCTAGTTATGGCGATATATTGGCGGAAACCATTGCGGCTAATCTACCTTTTCCAAACACAACTGGCGGCAGCGAAACTGGACACGCTGGGAATGGTTATGCGCGAATTACTCCAATCGACCAACCGCCAAACCCGACGGTGCTGTTTGGCTCGGCGGTGTGCGGGGATGTGGTGGTGGTTTCGGCGACGGAGCTGACTTGTACGGTGCCAGCCAGTCCTTTGCCGGGCGACAAACAGGGCTCGGTCAACGTGGTAGTACAAAAGGCGGCTGGGACGGCTACCCTGTCGGGCGGTTACCAATATAACGACGACCCGGAAATTATTTCGATTGACCCCGATGTCGGGTCGATGGCCGGCGGGCAGACGGTGGAGATTGTGGGGCGGGATTTTATGCCGACGATTCCGACGACGGCCACGACGATGCAGCAAATGACTTGGTTTAATTGTACCTATATGATGGTGTATGACGGGACGAATCCAGCGGTGCTAAAGACGCTGACCGACCCGCGCAATGGACAGGCCTATCTGGTTGGGAAATTGGCGGATAATAATTGTTGGATGTTGAATAATTTGAAGATTCGGTTGTCGGATGTTAATACGGCGGACCACGCTTTGTCGGATCCGAATGTGAATTTTGCGGCTCTGGGGGCGGTGAGCGCGCCGGACAACGGGACTTCTTCGTCAAATATGCCAGACCCGACCTATACCGCACCGGCGTATTACGATCCAAATTGCTCGGTTATTATTAGCAACATTATCGGTAACGGTTGCGATAATAGCGGCGGTAATTTATATTCCAGTCGTTTTTATGGCTATTTATATAATTGGTGCGCGGCGATGGGAGCGACGGTTGGGGTTTGTACGGCCGAGAATACTGCTCCGGCAGATTTAGATGGCAATGCCGCTGGCAGCGGGTATGACGCACTGAATACCGCCAGTATTTGCCCGGCCGGTTGGCGATTGCCGACGGGTGACGTGGACGGGGACTTTTCTAATTTGGACGTGGCTTTTGGTGGGACAGGCACTATGATTGAAAATGGGCCGTCGGTGTCAAGTTGGTTGTTTAATGGTGGCTTTCGGGGTGTATTTTCTGGCACGAGGCAATATGGATTTTTTGAACAGGGGTCGTATGGTTTTTGGTGGTCATCTTCGGCTGTGAATTCTTTTGCGGGAAATAGTTTTATTACGTATGTCGCTCCAACGGCTGTTTACCCAGCGACAATGAGTCTCGGCACTATTGGTACTCGTCGTATGGGTTACGCGGTGCGTTGTATGATGCCGGGCGGGGTTACGCCGGCTTATCCTGATGTGACATTTGATGGTGACGCAGCGGAGGTGGCTAGCGCGGTGCAAAATCCGGACGGCACACAGACTTTGACGGTAATTACGCCGGCGCACGCTGTGGCGGAGTTGGTGGATGTGGCGGTGACGAATAGTTGGGGCGGGGTGGATACGGTGGTGGATGGTTATGAATATATTGATGTTTATCTGTCGCTCAGTGTGTCGCCGAATGACGTGGCGCTGACGGTGTCGCCGGACGGGGGCGTGGCGGCGGATTATACGGTGGCCAATGTTGATACTAATAATCCGAACGGCTATCGGTTGACGTTGGAGGCCACCGAGCCGGATTTGGTGTGTGACAGTGATGGGCAGTATACGATTCCGAGTATTGTCAGCGACGGGGCGTTGGCGGCGCCGGTGGGGGCGCACGGGGCTTGGGCGTGGAATGTGGTTTTGCCGGTGTCGGCTGGCGGTTTGTGGCCGGCTGGCGTGCCGGATGCGCCGACGTCGTGGCGGGTGGTGCCAGTGGGTGTGCCGGCGGTGATGGCTAATACTAGCGCGCGGTCGGGTTCAGCGGGGGATGATTATGGGTTGTATTTTGGCGCAACGGCTGATTGGGGACAGCCGGCTTGTAGTGCTTACCGGCGAGATTTGACGATAACGGCGTTGGGGAATTGATTTTAAAAATCCCGGCGCGGCTGGCCGGGATGACGGGGTAAGGTTTTACTGCGATAATAGAACTAACGTGATATTGTGTTAGAATATGATTATGTCAAAATATAACGTCATCGTTCCCAACAATGTTAAGCCCAAACCCGAGCCTCACGAAATCGAAGCCGCCGAAATCATAGGCGAACATTTTAAATCGGACGTAAAATTTGTAAAACGTAACACAAGTAAAAGCGCTGATATCGAAATCCTCAAGACTGGCGAGATTTGGGAAATCAAAAGCCCAACTGGCAAAGGCAAACACAACATCCAACATAATGTTCAAGCTGCCGCCAAGCAGTCCGCCAATATTGCGTTGGATGCTCGGCGGTCAAAACTACATCAAACCAAGTTTAAAAACGAGGCAAAACATCAATTTCAGATTGTTGCTAGAGCTAAGAAAATGTTAATTATCACAAAAGCTCGAAAAGTGCTTGAAATTGTCAAATAATTTGTGTATAGTAGAATTATAAAATTCGGGCAGCGTTGTAACGCAAGTCCGAGTTTTTTGAATATTGCAGGGAAAGTCGATTATAAAACAAAAAATGGTAGCATCGGTTGGGATTGAACCAACGACCTCAGGCTTATGAGTCCTGCGCTCTAACCAACTGAGCTACGATGCCTTACCGACGGTTATTATAGCACATATTTAGCGGATTCGCTATTGTCCGCGAAATCCACAGTCGATTGGCGATTTTGGTGTGGGTTTTTAGGATTTTCGGGGCGGCCTGTGGTATAATCGTTAGCATATGCAAAATGTGCGAAAAATAAGTTGGCGACGGATTTTTAGTCTGCAAAATTTGCCGAAGTTTGGGCTGGTGGCGGCCACGATTGTTTCGGCGATTTTGATGACTTTTTATGTTGAACAGCACGCTTCGACCGGCGGTAATACGCCGATTGGCTTTGCTGACGGTCTGTTTTGGTATTCAACTTTAATTTTGTGGCTGATTAGTTTAATTTTGACTAGTTTGTCCGGCAGTTTTTTTATTGGACAGGGGGCGATGTGGTCAATTTTGCTGGGGGTGATGTTTGTTAGCACTCAGAAAATGCAATATCGGGCCGACCCGCTGCTGCCGGAGGATTTTATGCTGGCCGATCAAGCTGGCACGTTGGCGGGGATGGTTGATTCCGGTAAGCTGATTACGACGGTTGTTTTGGTGGTGGTGATTTTGGCGGCGTCGATTGGACTGCATTTTTATGTGCGACGTTTGCGACCGCCGCAGAAAAAGTTGCGTCATCGTCTGCTGATTCGGGCTGGCGCGGTGGTGGTTCTAATAGCGACGATTTTGTTGGCGGTTCAGCCGGTTTATTTGTCGATTGGGCCGGGCAATAAGTTCTTGGGCCGGGAAATGATATTTTGGTCGCAGAATGAAAATTACCAAAGTTTGGGTTTTGTGACTGGATTTATTTATAATACGCGGCCGATGCATTTTGCCAAGCCGGAGGGGTATAGTGAAAGTAGAGTTCAGGAAATTGTTAAAAAATATAAATCCGTGCCGGCTCAAAAAGGCGAGCGGGTGAATATTGTTTATGTTATGAACGAGTCGTTTTCTGACCCGACCAAATATCTGGAGGATGCCGACGACCCGATTCCGAATCTTCACGAGGTAATGTCCGAAACCACCAGTGGCGAAACTGCTTCGTCGGAGTTTGGTGGCGGCACGGCCAATGTTGAGTTTGAGGCGCTGACCAGTTTTTCAAATTATTATTTGGATGGTATGCCGTATCTTTATTATGCTTCGCACATTCACGATTTTCCGTCGATTGTCAGCACGATGAAGAGCCAAAATTACGCTGTTACGGCGATTCATTTGTCGGACAGCAAAATGTATAAACGTGAGGAAGTTTATAAAAATTTTGGTTTTGATCAGTTTATTTATGATAAGGATCTTGATCCGGAGGCCGTCAAATGGGCCAATAATTATATTTCAGACGAGACTGGTTATGAGACGACTTTGAAAAAACTGAGAGACACCGATCGCAAGGATTTTGTGTTTCTTTTGACTATGCAAAATCACGTGCCTTACGCGACGGATTATTTGGAACTGCTGAGCGAGTCCGACCGCGCCACGGCTAACTTTTTGACCGAACTGGAAGATTTTTCGGAAAAAACTTTGGTAGTGTTTTGGGGCGATCACTTGCCCGGAATTTATGACCGAACCAAATTGCCGGGCAGTTCGTTTGGCAAAACGCCGCTGTTTATGTGGAGCAATTTTGAAATCGAAAAGCAAAATCTGGACACGGTTAGTCCGATATTTTTCAACCAATTGGCACTGTCGATGTCGGGCGCGAAATTGACCGGTTTTCAAAAGTTAATGTCGGAAGTTTATAAAACTAATAAAGTTTTGACCAAGCAGTTGCTGAAATTTTATCCGGTGAAGGACAACGCTACGCTGGAGGATTACCGGATGATTGAGTATGATATTTTGGCCGGCAAACGTTATAGCCAGGATATGGGATTTTTTGAGTAAACTTGTCATTCCGGACTTGATCCGGAATCCAAGACAGAGCGTTTTGTGTTAAAATAAGGTTATGCAAGGAGGCAGAATCAGGCGGGGTAAAAAGCGCTCGAAAAAGTTGCGGATTTTTCTAATACTCCTAGCGATTTTGGGTGGTTTGTCGGTGTTGGTGCAGATTTTTTTCCCGACCACAGTTTTGCCGTTGTGGGCTAATGTCGACGGCGTTAATCTTAGCACTTGGCAAAAAGCGCCGGCCACGATTAGTCTGAATCGGGCTTATGAAGATTCCAAAATTGGCATATTTTTTAGCGATAACGAAAAACCTTATCAGGAAGTTACGCCGGCCGACATTGGGCTGAAAGTTGAAAATCGACGCCGGATCGAAGCGGCTGGTTATCCTTGGTATATTCGGATTGTGCCGACGTCGCTGCTGTGGTGGGGGCTGGTGATGCCGACGCAGCCGCCGACGCTAAATTATGACGATGTTACTTTGCGCGATTATATTAAAAAAACTTTTGGGCGGGAATGTGAAGTTGCGCCGCGTAATGCTAGTTTGGAAATCAACGGCGATAGCATTCATCTGACGAAGGCTAGTGTGGGCGGCAAATGTAATAGTGACGATTTGAAGCAGGCTTTAAAAAGTATCGATTTTGTGTCGGTCGAGCGCGGCGAAGTGCGGCTGGATATTGTGGAAAAGCAGCCGGATGTTAGTAATCAGGACGCGCTGGATTTGGGCGATAAAATTGCTAAAAAAATGCTGAACGATTTGGAGCTGGAGTTCGACGGTTATAATGACAGGGTGCGGCTGCGGCACGAGGAACTGGTGTCGTGGGTGAAGTTTGAGGTGATTGATGGCAAATTGACGGTGGTTTTGGACGAAGTAAAGTCGGCCGAGTTTTATAAATCGCGGGTGGCGCCGCTGGTGGAATCGGCGGCTGGCGTGACGACGATTACAACTTCGGATTTGACCAAGGTAATTCGTAAAGACGGCACGGACGGCAAAATGGTGAATATTAAAGAGACTAATCAGCGGATTGCCGAGTATTTGATGGACGAGCGGCAGAGCGTGATTGTGGCGATCGAGGCGGTTGAGCCGGAGGTCAAATATGCCAGCAGTTTTACTAGTACCAGCGCTGGGATTTCGGCCCTGATTAAGCGTTTTGCGCAAACTCACGACGGAGTTTTTGGGGTTAAGTTGGTGGAAATTGGCGGCGGCCGGCGGCAGGGTGATTATCAGGCGGGGAAGGAATTTGAAGTTGTTAGCCAAGTTTTTCGAGATGGTCTGGCGGAGTTGGAAGTCGACGAGGACGAGGTTAGGCAGCTTTTGACGGCCGGCAATTGGGTGGATTGGCTGGTGGGAGTTAAAAAATCTTCGCGCGATGCTAAAACGGTTGAAAAAATCGTCGCCAAACTGAGCGCCGAAAAAGACAATGACAAAGCCAGTTTTTCAATTTTGAAAACCGAAAATAGCGAATGTGTTTTGGGGATTTTCAGCACCGGTAGCAGTTGGTCGGAAATTGAAGATTTGATAAAACAAATCAGCGAACTTTTGAAACGTTAATTTTTTAGAGTGCGTTTTCGATGGCTTCGGTGATGGCGGTTTTGGTGTTGTCGACTTTTTCACCGTTGACCATAATGTAAGGCGTGCCGTTGACGCCGCTTTCAAGTCCTAATTTGCTCTGGAAATCCAGCCGAGCTTTGATGCCATTTTTTTCATAATTTTTATAATCGTCGCGCCATTGCTGTTCGTCTAAGCCTAAGTCGCTGGCGTATTTGGCAAAAATATCTTCGCGAGTGTCGGCGGTGGCCGGTCCCCATTCTGGCTGATTGATAAACAGCGTGTCATACATATCGTGATATTTACCCTGTCGACCGGCCGCTTCGGCTGTGACCGTCGCCGCCAAGCCATTGGGATGGCCGGACAGATACAAATAACGATCCACAAAAGCCACCCGATCAGAATATTGATCATAAATTTCGCGCATACTGGGCGACAGCGAATAACAAGCCGAACATTGGAAGTTCAGCCATTCGATCACCACCACGTTTGAATCTTTTTTGCCATCAACCGTGTCGGCTACCAAATTTTTGTCGCCGGTATAACTGGCCGGAATGGTGTCTTCATCGATAATTTTGTCAAAGGTGAAGCCTTCGATGCTAATCTCGCTTGATTTTTTGCCGCTGTCGGCAAACGGCGGCCAAGCGTTGGCGTAGCTGATAACAATATACAGAATCGCCGCAATCACGACCCCAAAAACCGCCCATAATCTAGTATTCATTTTTCCTCCTTAAAATTTCCTTAAATTATTTTAGCACAAATTTGGCAGCTTGTTTAGCTAGTTCTTCTGGGTCGGCCATCGGCGGATCAGTTTCGGCTGGCCGGTTAGGGTCTAGCGAAAAAACGTGAACGTGGCTATGGGGAACATCCGTGCCGATGACTTTTATGAGTGAGCGCTGGCCACTGACGCGCTCCAAATTGGCGGCAACTTTTTTAACCGTCGTCCAAAGCGCCCCATAATAATCGTCCGGCAAATCATAAATTTTATCAACTTGAATTTTTGGCACCACCAAAGTATGGCCGGCCGTCTCTGGCTGAATATCCAAAAAAGCCAAAGTTTTGTCGTCCTCATAAATCTTATACGACGGAATCTCGCCCTTAATTATTTTTGTGAAAATTGAGTCTTCTTGCATTTTTCTCCTTTGCTTGGCGGAAGCGAGAGGATTCGAACCTCCGAGACGAATTGCTCCGCCTACACGCTTTCCAAGCGTGCGCCTTCAACCGCTCGGCCACGCTTCCGCACTACTGTCATTTCGGGCTTGACCCGGAATCCAGTACTATTTTATCACAGATAAAATGTCGCGCTTGGAAAAGCCTGAGCAAGCTCAGCTTTTCTCTCACTGCTTCCATCTTATCATTTATTATTATGTCTGGCGATGATGGCGAGGTAAATGGTTTTAATGCCAGCCGCTTTTAAAAGCTTGGCGGCGGCTTTGACGGTGGCGCCGGTGGTGTAAACGTCATCGACTAGTAAAATTTTTTCCGGCAAATTTTTGGTACGGTGAATTTTGAAAGTTTTGGCGGCGGCCATAAAACGTTGCTTAGCTTTCAGGCCGTGCTGAACTGAATTATCAGCTCGAATCAGAATGTTTTGGGCGTATTTTAAACCCCGCAGACTGGCTAATTTCTTAGCAACCAGCTCGGTATGGCCAAAACCGCGCTGACGAATGTGTTTGGGAATGGTCGGGATCGGCACAACCACCACTTCATTTGGCAAAATCGGTAAAGTTTCGTCCAATAATTCCGCCAAAACTCTGGCGTGGCCGCGCTCGGAATTAAACTTAAAATCATAAACCAGATTTTTGAGCGCGCCGGAACTTTCACCAACCACAAAAATGTCCGCAAATAGCCGATTTTTCCGGCAGTTCCGGCACAAGTTGCTGGTTGTGGAAAAGCCGTTGCAGAGTAGACAATTTCCCCACTTTTCGCTGGTGATGTCATTTTTACAACATTCGCAAAGTCCCGAACCAACCACGCCGCACCCCTTGCAAAGGTGTGGTGAAACGATCGAAAGTAGTAAATCTAACAACATTTTTTTTACCTAAAACTTGAAATAATTATGCTTAACAACTATAATGTAAGTAATAATAATTGTAAATAATTGGAGGGGAAATGGCAAGACAAGATGATGACTTGCTGCTGGAAGACGAGATCGACGAGACTTTTTTCGACGAAGCTCCAGCGACTCAAAAAAGTGGTGGGAACTCGGCTGCGCCGGTCACTTTAGATTCTGAAGAAGACGGTGATGTTGAAGTGCCGGGACAACTGGCGGTTGATATTTATGAAACGCCGGACAAATTGGTTATTAAATCGCGCGTGGCGGGCGTCAATGCCAAAGATTTGGACATCCAAATCGACAACGGTATGCTGACGATTCAAGGCACGCTCAGCGCTGGCGAAGATGCGGCGGCCACACAGTGGCACCTGCAAGAATGCTATTGGGGCGAATTTAAACGCACTATCAATCTGCCGGTCAAAGTCAACGAAGACGAAGTCGAAGCGGTTTTGAAAGACGGTGTTTTGACAGTTGGTTTCACCAAGATTCAACCGCCGATTAAAAAAGTCTCTGTGGTGCAGAAATAAAGTTCATAAAAGAAAAACTTTAAAAATAAAAATCCTTCCTCTGCTAACAGGGGAAGGATTTTGATTGGGTCGCTATTTGCGCCGCGTGCACTTCAGCAAACTACGGCGTGGTTGCGGGAGGTATTGAGCTGGCCGAAGGGTCCCTTTGTATACCCGACTGCAAAGTTTGGGCGCTTGTTGGAGTGTTTTGGACTTGGTCTGAAATATCGAAAACGACGTTGGTAATAAACCCAGCCAATAGGGCTAGGGCAAGGCCAATCACGGCGTACAGCACAGTATTCTTGGCGGTTTTGACCTTTTCAGTATCACCGCCAGAGGTCGCGAACTTTATGCCACCAATAATTATGAAGACAACACAAACTATACCAGTTGCAACCAAAACCCAGTTGATAACATCCCTAGCCGCAACCCATACATCGTCTATTTTTTCCTTATCACAGGATGATTCGCCAGAAGCGACCTTAACCCCTTCACAGGCTTTTTCTCTTAAGGTGGTTGCCGACGAAACCGAGTAGCCTAAAGTTCCTACAACCCCAGCTATTGCTAAGCAACAGACCACAACTACCAAATTTATTTTTTTAAAAATATGTTTCATTTTAATTTCCTTTTTAACTTACGCCCGAATTATACCAAAAGCCATAAGCGAAGTCAAATCAAAAACTCTCCTTTCTAGGGAGAGTTTTTGTTAAGTGACGTGCTTTAATTAACATTACCCAAAATATCAAACACAATATTCACAATCACACCAGCCAGCAAAGCAACAGCCAAACCAATCACGGCATAAAGCAGAGTATTCTTAGCATTCTTAACTTTTT
>JAISDN010000020.1 GCA_031264785.1 Candidatus Nomurabacteria bacterium | reverse complement strand
CGTTCGTAATAATTTTCCGAGCCGGTATGCGTCATTTGGTAATCCACAAATTCGCCGGGCAGCTCCGCCATTCGTCGCTCGTTGAGATAATTGACGTCGCGATTGGTGGTGTGAAGTTCGGTAATTTCGTCAAAACCATCAAGTTTAGCGTGATGGCGCGCGGCAATTTTTTCCGCATCAGCCCGCACGATTTCATTGCGACGGATTTTATTCAAAATATCCAGAAAACCGTCATCGTCCTGACGATATTGCGAGTTCAAATATAGCACCACCGGATTCAACTCCTGCCAACACCTAGCGTGATAAGCGAAATTGGTCTGCGGCGCAACATCAAGCCCAACATCGTCCACTTCCTCGCGGCGCGTCACCGGCGGCAACTGAAAAAAATCGCCACAAAAAATCACCTGCAGGCCGCCAAATGGCCGCGCATCTTCGCGCACCGCTCGACAAACCTCATCCACCAAATCCAGCCGAAAATCGTGCAACATCGAAATCTCGTCAATCACCAAAATCTGCGCCTTTCTAATCTGCTCGGCCCGACTTTTCGGCATTTTATCAAAAAACCGGCGCGGCAAAGCGTCCAAAACCCCCAGCCCCGACCAAGAATGAATAGTGTTTCCACCCAGATGCGTGGCTGCAATTCCAGTGGTGGCTGTCACCGCCACTTTCTTTTTCGCGCCCTTGCTCAACCGAATAAACTCATTCAAAATATGCGTCTTCCCCGCCCCCGCCGCGCCAGTCAGAAAAACATTGTGGCCGTCCATCATAATTTCCAAAGCTAATTCTTGATCCATAACTCTATTTTAACATCATTTACCATCAAACACGGCTGTGGAAAAGTCGGCCAATATCACTTACAAATATATTAGTTAATGTTGTTTCCATACCAGTTGGCACTAAGCTCGGTGTAGCGAACAAATATCCTCTTACTAACTTTATAAAACTTATGCTATAATATTAACTATGGAACTTTTTAAAGTGATAACGAGGTGGATCGGCGGAGTTGGCTTGCGCAACTGGTGCAGAATCTTTTTAGCAGTGCTCTTTTTGTGCCTAGTCGGGCTAACTATATCCACAATGAAACAAATCCGAACCGCTAAAACTGCCTTTGGCGAAGTGGCGCTTTCGCCAAATTTCGGACCGACGGCGGGCGGAAACAGCGTAACTATTAGCGCCAAAAGCAGCGCTCCTTTTATGACCGACTATGAACTCGGTCGCGGCGGTAAAATTGTGCCAGCTATCGGCCACGTTAGTTATATGGACCCGTCGGATGGCTACAACTATAATGGCGCCGTTCACTTAGTCGGCACCAGCACGCGCACTGCCGCTATGAATTGCGCCGACTATAGCGACGCAGCTTACTACAGAATGTCAGCCACGTTGACGAGTTTTAATAGCTTGGAGTATTACGTCAAACAAGGCGCCCCGAATGGTATGTCCGGCATATATATAGACACGCCGACAACTTGCGAAGATTCGACGCTGCTAAATAAACTTACTTCCAGCGAGTTGACGTCCGAATGGAGGATGATGTCTTTAGACTTGACTAACTATACCGGCTATCGCACCCTTTATTTTTTGGGTGGACACACCAGTCAAAGTGGCAATCCCAATTCGGAAACGATTTATAGCGCGATTCGTTTTGCCGATTATCCGTCGGCGGTGACTTTTGGCGGCACCAGCTGCGCAACGCCGCCAGTCCGGCACCGCGACTTTGACGATTCGGCGGATGTAACTTGCCTAGCGCCGCCCCACACGGCCGTCGGCTCGGTCGATGTAGCTATCACGGCTTCTCGTCCGGTGACCGCCCAAAGAGGCTATACCTATATAGACTACACCAAATACTTATTGATCGGCGGCGCCTTGACTGTCACTGTTCGGGGCGAATTCTCCGGCCTTAGCGCCAGCGATATTAGCCTTACAATTGGCGGTCAGGCTTGCAGCGGATTAGTTATTGTCAACAATCAAACCGCCACTTGCCACGCCCCGACTCATCCCATTGGTCAAGCAGCGGTTACTTTGAGAATCAGGGGGAGCTCGGTTAGTGATTTGGCAATTAGCTATTATGAACTTTCGCCCACCAGCGGGTCCACTGCCGGCGGCACCGAAATAACGGTCGGCGGCATTTATAAAGAAGAGCCATTTGATTTGAGTTTAACTGGCCAAGCCGCCTTGCTTCAAGCCGGAATACACAGTTCGCTGAGCTCGATTCAGCCCAACGCCGGCTATCTAAACACAACGATGATTGACTTTATCGGCACGTCAAGATATCCGAGCAGCCAAACTTCTCCGCCGGCTTGGAGCAATGCACCGCAATTTTACAGGAGGCTCGATTTAACGGACGTCAACGCTATTAAATTTCACGCTCGCAAAATCCGTGATCACGGCGGTGTTTATCTGGCGGAAGGTTCAACGATGCTATTTTCTCGCCATTATACCGAGATTTACAACAGCGAATGGCAGGCTTATAGCGTAGATTTATCAAACCTCGATGGCCTTCATACTGTCGGGCTTCTGGGCGGCTATACAGATTCTAGCGGTAACGCCTATTCGCAAACCCAAATGAGTAATATTAACTTAGTAAAAAATGCCATTACTGGCGTCAAGTTGGGCGGCCAAACTTGCACCAATTTTCATATCCAGTTCGCCAAAGCCGTTTGCCAAACCCCGCCCCACGCCGGCGGGCCGGTTGACGTTGTGCTTACCACTAGTATTGGCGAGACTATAACAATTCCCAACGGTTTTACTTACAGAGACGCAATTTCCCTATCGCTTAATAAAACGGCCCTAAATATGGCCGGTTCGCCGAATCAGCTGCTAAGCGATAATTTGACGACCAACGTTATCACCGACAACTCAACCGGCTATCACTTGGATATTGAATCTAGCCAGCCGAATCTGCTTTGTAATTTGGCCGGCCGAAGTTACCAGCTTAATCCGACCGCCAGCCCGACGCTTAATAATAGTTGGGGTTATGCGCTGAGTAGCGGCGGCCCAAATCCGCCGGCCAGCGGCTGGAAGGGCGTGACTAATGCGCCAGTCGCCATAAAAAATCACACCACCGCCACCGATTTGGTCAGCGGCGACAACACCGTAATTTGGTTCGGCGCCAAAGCCGATTATTCTCTGCCGGCCTGTCGCTATTCTGGAACGGTCACCTTGACGGCGACGGTAAATCGATAACAAAAACAAAAACAGCGGCTGGCCCTAAACCTGCACGCTGCTGTTGTTTCTAATACTACCGAGTTCGGAAAGCGTTGCCGCCATTTCGACGAGGGCCGCCACCGTTGTTTGGCCGGTAGCCACCGCGTCGGTCGCCGTCGGTTTTTTCGCGGGCCAGATTTACGGTCAAAGTCTTGCCGTCAAGGTCCTTACCATTCAAGCCGTCAATCGCCGCCTGAGCCTCTTCGGCATTGTCCATCTCAACAAAGCCAAAGCCCCGCGATTTTTCGGTAAACTTATCTTTCACAATCGCCGCGCTTACCACTTTTCCGTAAGCCGCGAACAATTCTTCCAGTTCGTCTTCTTTAGTGGCGTAAGGCAGACCGCCCACATATAATTTTGTTGCCATTTTAATATTGTCCTTTCGGTTAATTGTATTGTAGCTTCGCTCATATTGCCGCTTACTCTGTTGGTTACTACGCAACAAAAAAGGAATTATGATCACTTGCCAACGCCATTATATCACGTTTTAAAAATTTTAGCTATAACTATTAGCCCAAACAGCCACCCCATATGTACCCGTCAAACTTAGCGGTTTTATGACGGCCGACTATGGCAAAATACTTGGCTTTTAGCTTACTTTTGACTACAAAATCCAGACTTCTTTGGTCGGTGCTGGTTGGTGTTTCTTTAACTTCGACGGCGAAGAGGTTTTTATCAGGGGTCCGCACTATAAAATCTACCTCTTGTTTATTATTATCATAATAATTCAATTCGCCATATCTGGACAGTTGGGCAGCGATAGCGTTTTCAAACTTTTGCCCGCTAGACAATTCAGCATTGACGCTAGCGATGCCATTGTCAACAAAATAAAGTTTTTTCAGATTTCTGACTCGCACACTCTGGGAAGTTGAAATCACCGGCGCGGACCGTATCAGATAAGTTTGGGTCAAAAATTCAATATAGTTACTGACGGTTTCACGACTGAGACCGGTTATATCCGACAGCTCCGAAACATTGACGCGATTGCCAATTCGCACCGCTAGCAGGGCCACAATTTTGCGCAGGTCAGTGGTCGATTTGAAATCTGACAGGATAAGCGCGTCTTGGTTGATGTAGGTGCTGTATATTTCGGTCAACAAACGTTGTTTAACTTCAGTGCTGTCGGCCAAAACCACCTCTGGAAAACCACCATATTCGATGAAAGTATCATATTCATTGGACAATTCTCCGTAAGCTTGGGTGTTGAAACTAGGTTTATCTGTTAATTCCAGCTCTGGCAAGCGGTATTTAACTCCCCGAAAATCCAAATATTCCTGAAACGACAGCGGTAAAAGTTCAAAAATAAATTTGCGCCCCGACATTGACTCCGAAAAATGGTTTTTGAGGTAATAAGAACTCGAACCCGACAGATAGAATTTAATATCGTAATGGTCATAAAGATATTTAATCACACTGGTGACATTAGGCAAAAATTGAATTTCGTCAATCGCCAGATAGATTTTGTCATCAGTCTTCAAACCCCGAGCCTGCAGCGCGTCAATCACATCGTTATAATCAGTAGCCTCAAAAATAGCCCTGTCAGCCAAGTTTTCAAGGTCTAAAAACAGCTTGTTTTGTGACCGAGTTTGCTCGAGTAGCCACTTCAAAGTAGTGGTTTTGCCCACTCGTCGCGGTCCAGTAATCACCAGAGCCATCTTTTCATTTTGATATTTTATTAGTTCATTCCATAGTGTGCGCTTTATCATGTCATTCTCCTTACGTCTATATTGTAAACCCCACCTTACAAAAAGTCAACAATTTTGTAATGTGGAGGTGGCAAAAAAGCTACTCACACCCCCATCAAACACCGCACCCCCATCCCATAATACTTAAGATAAGCGCTGTTGGTGCTGAGGGCGGTGCCGGTGAAATAAGCGATGAATGCTTGTCTGTTGCCGGTGGTAGCGGCGTCGGCCGACCAATAGAAGCTCATCGTACCTACATTAGTTAGACCGGTGCCATTGCTGGTGTTGTAGAGTCCGGAACGGACGCTTTGCCACGCGCCGGTCGGCACCCAGTTTTTGAAGTAGTCGGCAGTGTCAGCTTGCGAACCGTTGGCCAAACTGCCGTTATACATCGAGGCGTTCAGCACTGGCCAATCGGCATAGAGATAGAGCAGGCCAGTAGTGGTCGGGCCGCCCGTACCGCTATAACTACTCGGCAGCCGAAACCCAGCCGGACAAATTGAACCACTGGCGTGAACGCTGGAGGTCAGCGCATACGTCCCCGTTCCCGCCGTCGCCGAATACCAATTATATAGATAGCCGCACCGCGTCAGACTTCGCAGCGGCATATCGCTGTTGCCGTAGCAATAAGCCACGTGCATTGGATTATTCCAAAACGCTTTGTCATAATTAGCGGCGCTCTGGGCGTTAGTTTCATCTACCGTATTAAAAGCCGTCGTCCCGCCATTCCCCAAATGATCGCCACTATTATAAACCATCCCCGTCGTCCCATCCGCCGAATTATAAATCCCCGTATCAATATACTTCAAATTATCAATCATCCAACATTTATTATCCACCATCCGCTTCACCCGATAGGTCTGTTTATTTCGCACATCCCGCACATAGGCGATCGAGTTCGGCAAGTTGTCCGCCGTCGAATTGCTGGCGGTCAGCGCCTCGCAATTGGTGCTCGAAAATCCATTCGGATAAAAACCATAAGTCGTGCCGCCAATCGTAACCGTCGACACATCGGGATTAAAATAAGTTATCCGCATATGGTTGAAAACGCTGGCGTCGGTCAAATTAACGCCGCTGTTCATCACCACAATATCGTTGGTGCTGCCGGCGGTTTTGACTGGCAGCCGACAAGCAATCAGCGAACTGGAAACCACGTTATAGCCAAGACAAGCCGCGCCGCCGATACTGACACTTTCGACATTGGTGAATTGGGCGTTACTAGTGATCGCCACCACGTCGCCTTCCCAGCCGGTGGTCGGATAAACGTCCAGTTCAATCGGATTTTCCGGCGAAACATTGGGCGGATTGGTGCCAGCCGGCGGTTCGGGCGTCGGGTCGGGGTCTTTGACGCAGCGAACAGCAAAGCCGTAATATTTGTTGGTGCTATTGACACCGGTATTGACAGAAGCAGTGTCAGCATTAAAATAAAGATAGCGAGCATTAGCATTACTAGCAGTCGTAGACGACCAATAGCGGCCAGCACCTGCAGCAGAAATGCTGTTGCTAATATAATGTCCGCTGTGCACCCCT
Organism: Candidatus Nomurabacteria bacterium; assembly: GCA_031264785.1. Lineage (GTDB taxonomy): Bacteria > Patescibacteriota > Saccharimonadia > Saccharimonadales > Saccharimonadaceae > JAISDN01. Next base: position 23,353 of record JAISDN010000020.1, on the reverse strand, counting down.
TGCCACGCACCGCTATATATCCAGCCTTCGTAGTAAGAAGTATCAGTAGAGCCGACAGCAAGACCACCGTTTTCCATAGAAGCGTTAAGCACTGGAAAGTCAGCTGCAGTATAATATGCGCCGTTGGTAGTCGGGCCACTGGTACCGCTATAACTACTGGGCAGGCGAAAACCGGCCGGGCAAATCGAACTAGGCATATTGTTCCCGTGTGTGGCTTGGTCATAAGTGCCGGTGCCGCCGGTCGCCGCATACCAATTATAAAGATAGCCGCATCTCGTTACAGTGTCGGCCGGCATATCGGTGTCGCCTGTGCAATAATCCGTTCCCATCGGCGTGTTGTAAAATGCTTTGTCGGAATTGGCGCTGGATTGGGCGCTGGTGCCGTTAACGGTATTATAACCCGAACTTTTCAGCGTCATACCACTCGTGCCATCGGCGCTGTTGGCCACTGTGCGGTCGACGTATTTGAGGTTGTCGACCATCCAACATTTGTTGTCGGGCATTTTCTTGACATAGTATAATTGACTGTCGCGGCTGTCGCGGAAAATACGAGCGTTGGTTTCGCATTGGGCATAGGCCGCGCCGGATTGGAGGGTGGGATAGGTGTCGGCGTTGTAGGCGACGCTGATGTTGGTGTTGCTGCTGCCGGTGCCGCGACTGACCACGACGGCTTGGTCGCCGGCGGACAGCGCGGTGTTGGGGCCGGTGCATTCGATGAGGCTGCTGCTGACCACTGTAAAGGCCGAGCAGGACTGCCCGCCGATGGTTACGTTGGTGGCGCCGGTGAAATTGTTGCCGACAATGCTAAAGGCCGGACCGGATTCACTGCCGGGCGTGGTGCTGGCGATTTCGGGGCTGACGGAGGAGACGGTGATTGATTCAATAACACAGCGGACACCAAAACCGTAATTACGAGCGTTGTTTAGTCTGCCTGCATTGACGGTCGACAAAGTAAAGCCCAAATAATAGCTGTTGCTTTCTGATTCCACTGAAGACGACCAAAAATAACCGCCTTCGCCCGGATAAAGGGCGAATGACGAGGTGGTGTAACTCCCAGTGTAAATGCCAGCAAAATCGCCCGAATATTGCCAGTTTTGGTAATAGCCAGTGCCGGTAGCGATTGAACCAGTAGATAATTGATCAGCATACATACTGCCGTTTAGAACTGCAAAGTCGCCATTGACATCACGCCCGGTTGGCAAGTGCCAGTTGCTTGGGCAGATGGACGAGGTTGCATTGCCGGTGATTACGGTGTTTTTGACGCCGGCGGTGGCGGTGTAGAAATTATAGAGCAGACCGCATTTGGTGATGTTGGTGGCGGGTTTGTCGGTGTTGTTATTGCAATAGGCTTCGGCTACGGGGTCTATATATTTGGCGGCGTTGTAATTGTCGTAATTTGTGCCAGTTGCACCAGTGCCGTCAGCGGTCAAGTATGTGTCGGTGGCGACTTGGGCGGCACTGAAACTGGCTGTAACGGTGCCGGTGGTGTCGCCGTTGGGCTTGTATTTGAGGTTGTCGATCATCCAGCATTTGCCGTCGTCCAGTTTCTTGACATAATATAATTGGCTGTCGCGGCTGTCGCGATAAATTGTCGGGGTGGTGCTGCAGGTGGCGGCGGTGAGGGATTGGAGGGTTGGATAATTGGTGTTGTCGTAGGTAACGATGGCGGTGGTGGTTATGTTGTTGATTTTGACGGGGGCTTGATTGAGAAAAATAGCATTGGTCGGGCCGGTGCAGGTAATGGCGGTGCCGGCGCTGTTGACGACGACGTCGGTGCAGGGCGCTCCGCTGATGGTAACGGTTGGGTTGGGGCCGAAATCGCTGCCATAAATGCTGAACTGCGGGCCGTTGCTGCCGCTGCCGTTGCCGCCGGGCTGTCGTGTCGAGGCGATGTTGGGGACGATGGTGGCTGGGTATTGATAGGTGTAGTTGTCAGCGGAGTTGGCGTTCGGGCCGGAGGTGGTTTTGGTGGCGCCGCCCCAAGTTTTGACGACGACGTCGTAGGTGCCGACCGTGCCGGCGGGGGTCGTGCAGGTGATTTGGGTGGCGCTGTCGATGTTGGCGTCAGTGCAGGCTTCGCCGGCGTCTTGGATGCCGTTGGTGTTCTTGTCAATGAAAACCTCATAGGCGGTGTCGAAGTTGGTGCCAGTGATGACGATGGTTTGGCCGCCGGCGATCGGGCCGACGTTGGGGGCGACGGCGGTGATGGTCGGCGTGGCGACGTAGGTGTTGGCGGTCGCGGTGATGAGGATGGTGTTTTTGTATTCGTCGCCAGTGGTGGTGGCGGGGAGGCTGTAGTCGACTTTGGCGCCGATGGTGATGTCGGTTGTGGTGCCGGCGGTCGGCGTGGCAGCGATGGATTTGCTAATGAGGGCGGCGTTGGAGTTGTCGGGAACGCCGAACCAAATGCCGAATTGGTCGGGATTGGACGTAGACGAAATGTCGATGGCGGAGGCGCCCCATTGGTTGACGGCGAGGGTGCTGCCGTAGATTCCGCCGGAGGAGGTAACGGTGCCGGCGGCTGGTTTGATGGTTTTGGCGGCGTTAGCGCAGGTTGTGCCGTCGCTGGGCCGCCGCAGGCAAGTTTCGGTCGGGCTGTTGGTGGAAATGGTAGTGGTGTAGCCGGCTGGGTTGTCGGTTGTGGTTGTGATGGTGAGTTTGTCGCTGTCGAAGGTGTTCGGTATCATATGGAGGGTGATGCCAGATTTGTTGGTCGCGACTGACAGGCTGGGCGAAGAGCTGGTTTTGAGGGGGTTGGACGCGGCGTGGACGTCGCTGGTTCTAGCAAGTAGCGGAAAGATCAAGAGCGCCAGCACGAAAACTGCGGCACCCGAAAGAGTCGCCGCTGTCGTGGCCCGAGAGAGAGAGAGAGAGAGAGAGAGGAATTGCGCCCGCCGGCCAATCGACCCGCGCGACGTAGATTCTGAACCAAGCCCAGAATAGTAAACTCGCTTTTCCCCTCACGCATAATCATAACCCCTATTATAGCACTTTTGCTTAAACGAACGCAACACTTTTTGTGGGGTCCTGTGGTAAAATATGATTATGTCAAAATATAACGTCATCGTTCCCAACAATGTTAAGCCCAAACCCGAGCCTCACGAAATCGAGGCCGCCGAGATTATAGGTGAACATTTTAAATCGGACGTAAAATTCGTAAAACGCGGCGCGAGCAAAAGCGCCGACATTGAAATTCTCAAAACTGGCGAGATTTGGGAGATTAAAAGCCCCACCGGCAAAGGCAAACACAACATCCAACATAATGTTCAAGCTGCCGCCAAGCAGTCCGCCAATATTGCGTTGGATGCTCGGCGGTCAAAACTACATCAAACCAAGTTTAAAAACGAGGCGAAATATCAATTTCAGATTGTCGCTAGAGCTAAGAAAATGTTAATTATCACAAAAACTCGAAAAGTGCTTGAAATTGTCAAATAATCTATGTATAATGAGGTTATAAAATTCGGGCAGCGTTGTAACGCAAGTCCGAGTTTTTTGTTGTAGTAAATAAATTCCCCGACAAGTCGGGGGTTTCGGACGCCTATTGGCGAATGTAGCTACACCATAGCACGTATTGTTTTAAAATGTAAGGAATGGAGCTTTTGTTGTAAAAATAACAACACTATGGCTGGGATGGAGGGATTCGAACCCCCGAATGCATGGACCAAAACCATGTGCCTTACCACTTGGCCACATCCCAATATGCCTAACTTGGCAGGAACTATTGTAGCACATTTTTATTCATAACGTAAGGCGTCGATGGGATGGAGGCGGGCGGCGCGGATGGCTGGGAGGAGGCCGGCCAAGAAGGCGATGGCTATAACCAGCAGTATTATGCCGGCGATGTTCCAGACGTCGAAAACTACTAAGGTGAAGCCGGGTAAGCCGGACAGGAAGGTGTCGGCGGCGATGGAATTGGCCAAGTTGCCGGCGAGGAAGGCGCCAGCTACGCCCAAAACCGAGCCCCAGAAACCTAGCGAAATCGCTTCCAAACTAAAGACGGTGCGCACGCTGCCGGAAGCTAAGCCCATCGCTTTCATCAGGCCGATTTCGCGGGTGCGTTCTTGGACCGACATAAACAACGTGTTGATAATGCCGATGGAGGCCGCCAGCAAGGCGATTACGCCGAAAATCGTCAGCACTAAGGTGATGGCGTCGAAAAAGGTTTTGATTAGGCCGATTTGGTCTTCGGTTGTCATCGCGGTGTAGCCGATTTCCGACAGCGCGGCTTTGATGTCGGCGATATTTTGGTCCGAGCTGCCTTCATATAATTCCGCCGTTGCGGCCATAGCTTTGTCTTTCAAGCTGTCCGGCATACCGTCAACGATTTTGGCATATAATTCATTAGACAAAGAAGTGTTAATCCAACTGCTGCCGCCGCCAAAAACCGTTTTTTCTTGCACGCCGGTTATCGTGGCGTCGACCTTTTTAATTTTACCGCTCAGCCGATTTTGCACGCCAAGCGTGACTTTTTGGCCGATGGCGGCTTTGTCTGATTTGAAACCCAGCTTTCCAGAATAGCCCGGCAAAAGCGTCAGCTGCAGCTGCCCAGCGTCCAAAGCCACAATCCGGCCGGTCACCAGCGGCGGTGTGATATTATTTGACGGCAACTCCAAAACTTTATAAACAAACTTCTTGTCGGTTTCCCCGCTAGTAATATATTCCACACTAAGCTGCCGATACGGCGCGGCCGATTTTATACCGTGCACGGCTCGAATTTTTTCCATATCTTCATCGCTAATCGACTGAACATCTTGGCTTTTTTCAGGACTATATTCCTGAATTTCGTCCGAGCCCAAAAACTGCTCGCTGACTTGCGCCAAAGTGCTTTCTGGAAAAATCTCAATATAATCTTCGCCGCCCGTGCCGGCCATTTGGTCGTCGATATATTGGTTTACGCCGGTGTTAATGCTGGTGGTCAGCACAATTGTAAAGGCGCCAATAAACACTGCCAAAATCGTCAAAAACGACCGGCCTTTATTGCGCAACATATTGGTGTTGGCCGTTGCGATGATGTCTGAAGTTTTCATTTGGCTGCCTTTCTGGTTTTAGTTTTGGCGGCTTTTCGCGCCCGTTTTTGGTAATCAACAATCTCCCCATCTTTAATATAAACTCGCCGTTTGCAGCGCCGCGCCAAATCGGCGTCGTGGGTCACCACCACCAACGTGATGTTTTTGGTTTTATTTAATTTCAGCAACAAATCCTCGATTTTTTTGCCGGTTTGCGAATCCAAATTACCAGTCGGTTCGTCCGCAAAAATAATTTCCGGATTATTAACCAGTGCCCGCGCAATGCAAACTCGCTGTTTTTGGCCGCCGGAAAGATTGATGCCGCGCGCCTTGACTTTGTCCAGTAAATCCACCGCCGCCAGCGCGTCCAGCGCCCGCTGTTTGCGTTCGCGCCGATCCATACCAGCAATTTTCAGCGGCAAAATCACATTATTTAAAACTGTATCGCGCGGATTCATAAAAAATTGCTGAAAAACAAAGCCGAATTTTTCGTTGCGCAAGTCGTTAATTTCCCAACTTCTGAGATCCGCCACGTCCTTGCCGTTGTATTTTATGATGCCGCTAGTTGGCGCATCCAGCAGCGCCAAAAGGTGCATCAAAGTCGATTTTCCAGAACCGGATTTGCCAATAATCGCCACCGATTCGCCAGCTTTTATTTCCAAATTAACCTTGCGCAGCGCCTCAAAAGTGTTAGATTTTTTGCCATAAGTTTTGCCCAAGTTTTTTGCCGAAATTAGTGCCATTTTTCTCCTTCTGTGATTATTTTAACATTGCCCCGTTAAAAAATCTGCCGTCTTTTTTACAACAAAAAGTCCCCGTCATTCCGGACTTGATCCGGAATCCACACAAATTGTAGTTTTGTGCTAGAATGGGCTTATGCAAAAACACCTACTTCATCACAAACCAAACCCCAAAGTCAGCAAAAAACTGCTCCTCGCCAGCGATATCATCGGTTGGATCGGAGCTTTTATGCTGGTTTTAGCTTATCTGTTAATCAGTTTTGGCGTGCTGGGCAGCGAAACCGTTTGGTACCAAATCTTAAATATTTTGGGCGCCGGCGGCCTGCTATTTCTCGGCATCGTCCGCCACGCCATACCGTCAGCCTTCACCAACATCGTTTGGGTGGTGATTGGAATTGTGGCGATTATCAACATCCTGCGTTGAGTTAAGAAATTTCAATAGTTTTATGCCGCCCGGTCGCGCCGCGTTTGATGGTGATTCGGGTTTTTGGTGCAGCAAAATGTTTCGCCAAAACTTCGACAAGTTCTTGATTGGCCGCGCCATCAATCGCTTTGGCCCGCACATAAACCGTCAGCCCGTCCTCGCCCTCAACCACTGCCGGCCCTTTGCGTGAATTGGGCTTAACCGTAATGTGATAAAGCATAATTTAATAACTTTCGCCCGAACCAAGAATTGTGATGGGCAAACCATTTTCGCCAGCCAGCTGCACAAATTCGTCAACCGGCGCGATGTCGAGGTTGATGTCGGGAGTTTTATAATGCATCGGAATGATCATTTTGGGATTCAGCTGCTGACAAATCGCGATGGCGTCGCGCGCGTCGATGGTGAAATTCCCACCAACCGGCACTAATAAAATATCCACTTCGCCAATTTCGGCAATTTGCTGATCGGTTAAAATTTGGCCCAAATCACCCAAATGACAAACTTTTTGGCCGTCGATATTAATGATGTGGATTTTATTGGCGCCACGCAAAGCCCCGTTTTGATCATCGTGAAAACTACTCACAATTTTCACATTGGGCGGCGCTTCGTCCGGATATTTTACCTCCACCGCCGCGCGATTGTCGTGGTCGTAATGTTCGTGACTAATCAACAAATAATCCGCCGTCAGGCGCGGCATCGTCAGCCCAAAAGAATTGTCAAACGGATCAATCGCGAAAGATTGCTGATCGCCCTCAATCAAAATACAAGCGTGGCCAATGTGGGTGATTTTTATTCGGTCTGACTCCGAATTTTGTTTTGAAAAGCCACGATCTCATCACGATACTCGCGAATTAAATCAATCAAATCATTAGTGAAAGCCGCCGGCGTCGCAGCAATTTCCTTTTCCAATTGATCCAGCGAATAATACAACATCCCCGACGCCTCGCCATCGGCCGGCCGCATTTTGCCGCCATAAACGCCGAAATATAGATTGACGATATTGGTGATTTCTCGCGTCTGGCCACCAACTTGACGCTTCAACCGCCACGGCCGCACGGCTTTGCGCAAAATCACCGCTGTGGTGTCGATATACGGCTTCAGCAATTTAAAAACTTTATCAAAATCCGAATCATTATCAACCACGATGGACGGCGTCAACAGCTCCTGCACCGATTCGACCATCACCGTATAATCGGGATTGTCGCCATAAGTTATATGTCCGCCCAGCGTTTTATCAATCAGGCCGGCGTTGTGGCCTTTGTCGACCGAGCGTTTTTGTACGATGATGTCGCCGCTCTCCGCATCAATCAACAACGAGGTGACCACGTGCACAGCATAAGCATCTCTTTCGTCATTAGTGTCGCTATATTACTTGTTATAATACTCCTTGCGCGAATACGGCAAATTCTCATAAGGATTATTTATCGGGCTGACAGTGATTTGTTCATCTTTCATAGTTTCTCCTTCATCTGATAATTATACACCAAAAACCAGACGATGCCAAATGAATATGAGGTAAAAAGCTTGACTTAATTCAACTTACCACTTTTCATACTATAAACAATAGCGTGAGCGTGGCGGGCGACTTTTTGGCTGTGGGTGACTATGATGACGATTTTGCCAGAATCGGCCAAGTCTTTAAACAATGCCAGAATTTTTTCTTCGGTTTTTTCGTCCAAGTTGCCGGTCGGTTCGTCGGCCACCACAATCGGCACGTCGCCAGCCATAGCGCGAGCAATGGCCACGCGTTGCTGTTGGCCGCCGGACAGTTTCAGCACCAGCCGGTCGGCTTCGGAGCGTTTGATACCGACTTTGGCCAACAATTCATAGGCTTGGGCTTTGCGATCGCCGGCTTCGCCCGCAAAATCCAGCGCCACTTCAACATTTTCCCGCGCCGTCATATAGCGAATCAAATTAAAACTTTGAAACACAATATTAACAAACTTCAGCCGAAATTCGGTTTCGCCAATCTCGGCGATGCTCTGCCCGTTGAAGGTGATGTCGCCATCTTGAATTTTGTCCAGCGCCGCAATCAGCGAAATTAAGGTGGTTTTGCCGCTGCCCGATTCGCCGACAATGGCATACATTTTGCCGCTTTCAAAACTAACATCGACGCCCTTCAGTACCTTGACGGCGGTTTGGCCGCTGTCGTATTCGTGTTGCAGCCCGCTGATTTTCAAAATATTTTTAGTCATTTTATTCCTTTCCCGTTAAAATTGTTTTCGGTTCAAAGCGCATAATATTGACTGCCGGAATAATCAGTGCCAGCAGCAGCACGCCATAACCAACCGCGAACAAAATCGCATAATCGGCCGCGCTAGCTTTAATATCGATTTCGTCGATGGTCTCAACGTTAGCGTTGTTTGGCTGTTGATTGCCACTCGGCATCATTCCACCGCCCATTCCGCCACGTCCGCCACCGCCAGTCATCGTGCCCGGCCGACCAAAGTTTTGCTCACTTTGGGCCTCGCTAGAAGCAATTTGACTGTCCAACAGCCCGCTACCAATACTTTGCGCCAAAAACGAACTGGTGCCAATCGACAAACCAAAGGCCACCGTGCCAACCAAAACTAGCTCAACCAAAACTGCCCCCACCACGTTCAATTTACGCGCTCCGAGCGACAGCAAAACGCCAATTTCATAACGCCGATCCTTGACGTTAATAGTCACAATCAGCGCAATAATCACCACGCTAGCGATCGTCACAATCACCAAAATTGTGGTGGCAAAACTGCCCACATTTTCAATCGGCTCGACCATTTGCTCGTAAGCGCTGGTGTCAGTCGACAGCGCCAAGCCGTCCTCTTCCAGCTCTGGAAACTGCTGCTTAGTCTCAGAAATAAAAGTTTCAGCATATTCTGAACTAGTCAAAAAATACTGCACATTGTCGACATTATATTTACCATCGTCGTAATCCTCGTCCGACAAAAATCGCGCCGCCGTAACGATATTCATATAAACCGTATTGCCGCTCTGATTATCCTCCGTCGTGTCGTAAATGCCAATAATCGTCAACTCGATCTTGCTGTCGTCCGCCGTTTTCTCCAGCTTAATTTTATCGCCCACATCAAACGAATTCTGCGTCGCCAAATCTTGCGAAATCATCACCGCGTCGTCATCATCTTCGTCAAAATATTCGCCGTCAGCAATCGACATCGTGCCATTTTTAACGCCACTAATAAAAGCGTAAGAATTGACGCCAGAAATCGTCACATCGCCGCGCTCCATAAAAGCCGGCCCAGCCGTTTCGCCAGTGCGATTATTCATCATCGAGCCGTCCGACATCTGGTGAAAAGCCTCGCGCATTTCGGTTTCTTCGGTCTCGACAACCTCAAAACCGCTGGCGTTGGCCGTGCTGTCAAGGCCATAAGTGAAATCTTTAACATAGTCACTCTCGGCAATCGCGTCGGCTACATCGGCTGTCACGCCCGGCCGCTCAAAACCGACGCGCTCGCCGGCACTAATCTCACCGCCCTGAAACTGCGTTTCCATTTCCGAACGCATTTTTTCCATATCGGCCTGCAAATAGACCGTCCCGCCCAAACTGCTTTTGGCATAATCCATACTTTCGTTAACCGCGCCACGAATCGCAATGGCGGCCAGCACCAAATTAGCCATCGCAAACAACACCAAGCCCAAAATCACCGTCCGCGATAGCTTGCGGCTGGTCGACAGCCAAGCCCGTTTTAACATATTTTTAAACATCTTCCTCCTAATTTTATGGTTTATGCCGATATTTTAAGCCCAAAAACTGAAGTTTTACTGAACGTAAAATATCCCATTTCGGCCGGCCTATAAATTGACAATAAAAAAAATATGCACTAAACTAACAGTAAAGACAATAATGGTGGGTTTTGTTTCGTCCTTTAACAAATGACGAGAATTAACCCGCTTTTAAATAGGTTCTGCATTCTTTTGTTTTTATTCATAAATGCTTACTTTCTGAAATTGCCGAAGGGCTGAAAGGAGAAAATCAAATGGAAGCACTAAACTTGTGGATAGCCAAAACTTGGTTTGGCCGCTATTTTGGACTGCGGGACGGCGAAAAAGGCATTGAAGACTCGAAGTTTAGCAAAGAGTTGCTGGGCGGAACGGTCACGTTCATGTCCATGGCCTATATTTTGGCCGTACAGCCGTACTTGATGGGCAAAGCTGGCATGCCAGAGGGGGCGGTGTTCGCCTCAACGGCGTTTATCATCGCCATCAGCACTATCACCATGGGCGTCTACAGCAAATTCCCATTTGCATTAGCGCCCGGAATGGGCACCAACGCCATCGTTATGGGGTTGGTGACTGGTGGTCTTGCCGATTGGCAGACTGCTATTGGTCTGATCTTTATCTCGGGCTTGATATTCATGCTAACAAGTTTCAGGATATTGAAATGGACTAAGCCGCTTGGCGCGCCGGAAAGCGTCTATAATTTTTCGTTACGGGAAATTATAGTCGACGCCATACCCGTGCCAGTGAAGCTCGGGCTGGGTGTAATCATTGGCTTATTCTTAGGAAAATTGGCTTTGAGTGCCACGAGTGGGCTACCTCTGGATACCGGGAACTGGACTGACCCGGCGACTTTAATTGGAGTGGTAATGCTAATTATCACCGCATCCCTGTTCTTCTTAAAGAATAAGAATGGGCAATCGCTTTTCCCCGGCGCGGTTTTAGCTGGAATCATAGTTACGGCCATAATCTTGTTTGTCACAGGACTGGCGCCTATGCCGGAAGAGATTGTAAAGGAACCGGATAGCTTCATGAGTATCTTTGGCAAGCTGGAAATATTCGATGCATTTAAATTCGAATATTTCCCCTACATTCTCGTGTTCTTTATGGGTGATTTTTTCAGCACAACAGGCACATCTTTGTCCTGTTCGAGAAAAGCCGGATTCATGGATGATGCTGGTAATGTTCCCAGCATTGAGAAAGTCTTTCACATAGACTCGTTGTTCTCGGTGATTGGCGCTTGGTTTGGCTTGACCACTGTCACAACCTACGTCGAAAGTGCGTCGGGTGTGGAATCTGGTGGACGGACCGGCATTACGGCACTAGTCACGGCCTTCTGGTTTTTCGTGGCTTTGCTGTTTTCGCCGCTCTTCCTTGCCCTGCCGCCGATTGCGACAGGTGTGGGATTAGCGGTTGTTGGTTTGTCAATGTTGGCAGTAGTTGTGGACGTGAATGATTTCAAAAACAAGCCGAGCGATTTCGTCTCAGTGATGTTCATGATTTTGTTTATGTTTATCACAAACGACTTTGCGGCAGCGCTCTGTGCCACCATAATTTTCTGTGTGATAGTAAAGATCATTGAATTCTTTGCTATTAAAGAACAGAAAATGGCGGAGTTTGAGAAAAAATGCGAAGACAAGGGGCTGGACCCGAAAAAGCAAATCGTGTACATCATCAGCACAAACGCTGTGATGTTCGCGATGGGTATATTATACTTCGTCTCGCAAGTATTAGCGCCATCGACGACGTAACCGTAACTTAGTCATTTCAAAATCCTTGGGGCTGGCGGATTATTCCAAAAGCCCCATTGTACTACCGAAAGGAAGTGAAAAAATGAGTTTGGTAAACAAGTGGCTTGAGCAGAAATATTTAAAGACCTATCCGGACATAATACGGGCATTGAATGGTGAAATCCTATGTGACTGGGAAATTAAGAACGCCACAGTTGTTGATGTCTTTACATTGACGACTTTCCGGGCGAATGTTTGGACCAAAGGCGCTTTTATCGTCTTGGTCCAGCCGCTCGATTCACTGTCCTGCAAGGATCTTTTCCGACATTCGATGCGCGCCGAAAAAGAGTACGACGCCGAGGGTATGTACATATTGCCCGGCTACGTCGACACTCACATGCACATCGAATCGGTTGAGGTTACGCCCAGCGAATTTGGTTGGGCGGCGGCCAAGACTGGCACAACGACTGTCTTCACGGATTGTCACGAGGCCGTCAACGTTGGCGGTATAGAGGCCTTCCTCTATATGCTGGAAGATAGCGAAAAATCGCCGATCCGTCAGTTTATGTTAGCTCCCAGTTGCGTTCCGGCAGCGGAAGGACTGGAGCTGGCTGGTGCGGAATGGTATGCCGAAGATATTCGCAAGATTTACGCCATTGATAATCCGCGCATTGTCGGCACGGCCGAAGTGATGGATTATCTGGGTATCGTAACCGGCGACAAGCGAATGCGCGACATCCTCGCGGTGACGCGGGAATTGGGCGGATACGCCCAAGGCCACGCCCACGATATGTTTGAGCGAGCTTTAGCCAGTTTGCGTTTGCAAGGCATTCAGGGCAATCACGAACCGATTGACCCAGAAAGTGTCTTGGCGGCGATGCGGGCCGGTATGTATATCGACCTGAGTATCGTCAGCTCGCTGGGTGACAGCAGCAAGGAGCTGAAGGTGTTGGCTGCAGATGAGCATTTTTCTAAAATCGGCTCGTTTGATAAGCTTACCTTCTGTACTGACGACCGCAACGTTGCGGCGCTGCTGGACGGTGGGCACATCAACTTAGCGGTTAAACGGTTCGTGGAAGCAATGTGGCCGCATTGGAAAAATTCCAATGGCTACCGTGCTGATGAGAAGCTGGTTTGTGAGGCGATCCGTATTGCCACGCTGAACGCTTGGCGCGAATATGGTGTCACCGATCACGCGGGCGCAATCGCGCCCGGATATCTGGCTGATTTCCAGCTGGTGCCCGATAGTGATGTCTTGCCGGATGAAATAAATGAGACCAACGGCTTGCCGAGCGTGGTCTTTGTGGACGGCGAAATGCTGGCGCCGCCGGCTCGTAGGAAACCCAAAAAACAGCGCTTGTTGGAAATTGAGGCGACGAATACGGTCAAACTCAAGCCGATCACGGCAGATCAGCTAAAGATTGCCGCGCCGAAGTGGGCCGGCGACGAGGTTACTGTCAGAGTGCTTGATTATTCGGAAAATCCGATAATCAACACGGCCACCGAAATGACGCTTCCGGTAGTCAACGGCTATCTGTCGCTGGACGGCCACGACGACCTGTCGGTCATCGTGGTGTTCCATCGTCACGGTCGGTCTGACAATGTCGGCTATGGCATCGCTAAAGGTTTGAGCCTGAAAGACGGCGCGTTGGCCACTACAGTGGCTCACGACGGCCACAACTTGGTCGTGGTGTATAAGCCGGACGCTATCAATTTGGCGGTTGACGCGGTCAACGAGCTGATCAACATTCACGGCGGTATAACTTACCACGCCACCAACGGCAAAGTTTATACCAAGCCGTTGCCGGTGTTCGGGCTAATGAGTGACAAGCCGGCCGAAGAGGTCGCTCGCGCCATCAAAAGTTTCGAAGAAGGTTTCCGTAAACATAACGGACCTAATTCGAATCCAATGCTGGCGGCAATACTCAGTTTGACGGTCGCGCCGCACTATCGCGTGACCGATCTTGGTTTGATCGACGCCCTGAAGAAAGAAATCATATCGTTGTTCGTTCGGTAAAACGCCGCGACGAAAATTCTAGTCATTTTAAAACCCCTTGCCGATTTCATATCGCGCAAGGGATTTTAATACCAGATCACTTATTATTGAACATAAAACGTCGCGCCGCCAGTTTTGTTATTTCGCACGCTGATTTTTAAGTTTATTTTACGCGCCAAATTTTCGGCTAGCGACAAGCCGAGCCCATAACCGTCGGTAGTGCGCGATTTTTCAGCGCGATAAAACCGCTCAAAAATGTGCGGCAAATCGTCGGCCGCAATGCCCGGCCCTTGGTCGCGCACAGACAGCTGGCCATTTTTGAAACCAATAGTGATTTTAGTGCCAGCCGGACTATATTTAGTGGCATTATCAATCAAAATACTCAAAATATTCCCGAGCGCCGCTTCGTCGCCGCGCATTTTGCCGTCGCCAATTTTTTTCACTAACTGAATCTTTTTCGCTTTCGCCATCTCTGTAAATTTTTTAATAACTTCGTCACTAACTGAATTTAAATCCGCCTCAACCAACTGTAGTTTCTGATTTTTATCAAACTTCAACAAATAATCCGTCAGCTTTTGCAGCCGACCGATCTCCTCCAGATTGCTCTTGATTTGCCCCGCCAAAACTGTCTTCCCGGCCGTCTTGTCGCGCAACAACACCTCATTTTCCATCGCCATCGCCGCCAGCGGCGTGCGCAGCTCGTGACTGGCGTCAGACACAAATCGGCTCTGTTTTTCCATCGCCTCATTGATCGGCCGCAAAGTCCGCCGCGCCAAAAAATAACTAATCACCGCGCCGGCCACCATAATCCCAAAATTTATAAACAGCAGCTGCGCCAAAAAATTCGTCCGAATCACGTCGTCGCGCTGCTTCATCAAAATGTGAAAATTACCACTCATTTCGTTGGTTATAATATAATCCGGCCGCGACCGTAGCGGTTGATTCAGCTCGTGGTCGGCCGCAAAATAACAAGCCACCGAAAACCCCACCGAAACCACCACCAGAATCGCCGTGTAAATTCCGGTCAATTTCCAAACTGCTTTATCAAAAAGTTTCACGTCTTAATTATACTCCATACCATTATTCGCGTCGCTAAGAAAAATCAAACCTTTTCTCTCGCATATTTCATATCATACCGCCTAAAGCTGAAGTTTAGCTGAAAAAAGAATATATCGCTCGTGGAGGTCTGATATATTCTTATGCATTATCTTGGACGAATGTTCTAACGGGATTCGGGAAATACATATCGTCGCAATTTTTCACAGGGTCAAGTTTTAAAAAAACACCACACCCGGGATTTGTGATATCGTCTATACACTCAAACTCGTCGCGCCTATATATGAATTTCTGCGCAGTCAGATGCAGCTCCCTGCTGTTTACCACAAACACGATACGTGTTCCCGCCGACGGTAAGTTCAGCCAATATTCGTCAGTGAAAAAACGTAACGGGTAATAGTTAAGACGCTTGTTGTGACTAATCACTTTAGAATTGATAGCAGACGCAACGGCAGTCGCTGTCTCTTCAGTCCACGTAGCAAACTGAACCACAATCTCGTCGCCATTGGCCCATTCTATCACGGCCTTTGCAATATTTTTAACTTGCTTTTTGCCGCGTTTAGTAAAAACAGTTTTTCCTGCATACTTGCGAGTTTCACACATACAAAATACAGCAATTTGCTTTTTCGCTTCTTCCATACTTCCACCTCATTTCTTTCAAGCTACGATCACCGTCCACGAGCGATTAACCTAATTATGCGCGCCACTGTGGTTTTTTGCAATCACAAGCGATTTAGGTCACTTCTCCGCTTCAATCCGATAGCCAAAGCCGCGAATGGTGTGAATTAGCGGCTGGCCGGCGAAGGGTTTGTCGACTTTGCGCCGCAGTGAGCCAATATAAGCTTCGACAGTATTTGGCAAAATGTCGCTGTCAAAATCCCAAACGTGGCCGATAATTTTATCTTTGCTAATCACCCTGCCCTGATTTCGCATCAAATATTCCAGCAGCGAAAACTCAGTGCTAGTCAGTTTGATACGCTTTTTGCCGCGCCGCACGTCGTAATTCATCGTGTCGAGCGTCAGATCGCCAACCCGCAAAATATTGTCACAAGCGTCCACCGGTCGCCTCAGCAGCGCTCGAATTCGCGCCAGCAGCTCCTCAAAACTAAACGGCTTAATCAAATAATCGTCGGCGCCGGCGTTCAGCCCCTCAACGCGATCGCGAATTTGGCTTTTGGCGGTCAACATAATAATTGGCGTTTTAATGCCGGCTTCGCGAATTTGGCGACAGATTTCCAAACCGTCCAAACTTGGCAACATCCGGTCCAAAATTATAACGTCGTATTCGTCGCCCAGCGCCGCCGCCAGTCCGACTTCGCCGTCGTCATATAATTCTGCCACAAACCGCTCCTGAATCAGCCCGCGTTTCAGCGCGCCGCCGATTTTTGGTTCGTCTTCGATGATTAAAAGTTTCATTTTTCTATTATACCGCCTCGAAACTGAAAATTGGCTGAAAAAACGATAATTTTCAAAAAACCTATTGACTTTTTAAGTTGAGTGTGCTATAATGAGAAGATAAGGAGATTTATTTGATAACTGACAGAAAATCGGCCATAAATACCAACCTCGAAGCTGAAAAGCAGCTCGAGGCTGATCTTTTTGATGATGAATACGCTGACATCAATTCGACAGAAGCCTATTTGGATAACCTTGACGGCCCAACGGCAGATGAGATCTCGGAAATAGAGGCAGCTACAGAGTACGAAATTGAACCCAAAAATGCCAAATATGACGGCGAACTGGTAGTTAACCACGAAGTTGACGGTAAGGATGGGCGAATTGATACTGACGCCCCCAGAAGTTTTCAGGAAGACCTGTTTTATCAATATATGGATGAAATACATAGTAGTGGTCTGGCTTTGAGTGATCAAGAGCAGCAAGAGCTGTTTGAAAAAATCGCAAACGGCGACGAAGAGACAAAAAAGTGGGCTAGAAATAGGCTGGTCGAGGCTCATTTAGGTTTGGTCATAGCGCCGGTTATGGCTTGGAAAACGTCTATGCGCGGAAAAATGACTTTAATGGATTTGGTTCAAGAAGGTAATATCGGGCTAATGAAAGGGATTGAAAAATTTAAACCAGAGCTCGGTTTTAGGCTCTCGACTTATGCGATGTGGTGGATCCGTCAAGCTATTAGTATAGCGGTGGCCGACCAATCGCGGACCATTAGAATGCCAGTTCACGCGCACGAAAAATCCAACAAGGTGTTTAGGGCTAGTTCTGCGCTTAAAGTTGAGCTTGGCCGCCAGCCAACTGATGAAGAAATTGCCAAAAGGACTGGCGAAACCGTTGAAAAAATTGGAGATATTCGGCATTTTAATACAGTTACAAATCCAATATCTTTACAAACTATTATTCATACTGACAAAGGTGATAAAAAAGAATTCGGTGATATGATTATTGATGAAGATTCTGGCGACTTAGAAGATATCGTGATTGGAGACATTTTAGCTGAAAATGTTAGGGATGTATTGGGTAAAATTAAGACTAGTGCGCGCAATCTAGAGATTTTCAAAATGCGGTTTGGGATTGGTTATTCTGACGGACGAACTTTGGAGGCAGTTGGCGAACACTTTGGAATAACTCGAGAAAGAGTTCGGCAAATTGAAGCTGATATTATAAACAAGTTACGCAAAAATCCGAGTGTTGAGAAATTAAAAGCCGCTTAAATTAAAATGATTTACCAAACGGCCAAAATATAAGATAATAGAAAAATGAAAATTAGTAAAAATACTTTGTATACCATTGTGGTGGCGCTGGCTGTGACGATTTTGCTGGTTAGTAATATTGCTAGCACCAAACTGTTTGACTTTTTCGGCACCGGTTTGGTTTGGGACGGCGGCGCGATTTTGTTCCCGGTTTCTTATGTGCTGAGTGATGTGATTGTGGAGATTTATGGTTTGGGGCGCGCCAAGAAAATTATTTGGATAACGCTGGCTATGAATATTGTGGCGGTGGTGGCGCTGTTTTTGGTGCAACTCCTACCGCCGGGGGGGGGTTGGAATAATCAGGCAGCTTACGAAGCGATTATCGGTTTTATGCCGCGTTTGGTGGCCGGCAGTTTGTTGGCTTACGCGACTGGACAAATTTTAAATGCCTATGTTTTTGAAAAAATTAAAAAAGCCACTAAAGGTCAGCGGCTGTGGCAACGAGCGCTGGGTTCGAGCGTGGTGGGCGATTTGGTCGACACTTTGATTTTCACCACCGTAGCTTTTGCCGGCGTAATTTCCGGACAACAATTCGTCGGCCTAATCGTGATTGCCTATTTTTCAAAATTATTAGGCGAAACGATTCTACTGCCAGCCACTTACGCCGCCACGCGTTTTATGAAAAAGGTTACCGATGGCGAGCCAATTTAATTTTGAAATCGCCAAGGAATTGCCGAACGGTTTGGGTCGGGCTGGCTTGATTCGTACGCCGCACGGCGACATTGAGACGCCGGCTTTTGCGGTGGTGGGCACGCACGCGACTGTTAAATATTTGACGCCAGACGAGGTGCGCTCTACCGGCGCGACGGTGATGCTGTCTAACGGCTATCACCTGTATCGCAAAGCCGCCGAAATTGACGCGGCTGGCGGGCTGGCCGAATATTCCGGTTGGCGCGGTCCGACTATGACCGACAGTGGTGGTTTTCAAGTTATGAGTTTGGGCTCTGGCATCGGCAAAGTGGTGTCGATGGACAAGCGCGACATCGCGCGGGAGCAAGCCAAAAGTGCCAAAAAAGATCGCCTTAGCCAAGTTTCGGATTCTGGCGTCAGTTTTCGCCACCCGACCGACGGCAAAATTGAGACTTTTACGCCGGAAGTTTCTATGCAAATCCAGCACCAAATCGGCGCGGACATTATGATGGCTTTTGACGAGCTGACCTCAATTGGCGATAGTTATGAGTACAATGTGGCGGCTTTGCGGCGGACGCACGCTTGGGCGCGGCGCTGCTTAAAGGGGCACCAAAAGTTGACGGCCGCTCGCGCCGACAAACCTTATCAGGCGCTGTATGGCGTGTTGCAAGGCGCGCATTATAAAAGTTTGCGGCGGCGTACGGCTGGCTATTTAGGGCGTTTAGATTTCGACGGTTATGGTTTGGGCGGCGCTTTTGAAAAAGAGCGCCTCGGAGATATTTTGCAGTGGTGCAATCAAGAACTGCCAAAAACCAAGCCGCGACATTTGCTGGGCTTGTCCAAGCCGGATGATATTTTTGTGGGCGCGGAAAACGGCGTTGATACTTTTGATTGCGTGGCGCCAACTCGCGAAGCTCGGCACGGCCGGCTGTATACTTTGGATGGCAATATCAATATTCGGAATTCGGTTTTCGCGGAGGACGACTCGCCGATCGATGCGGAATGTGACTGCCCGACTTGCCAGTCCGGCTTGACTCGCGCCGAATTACGTCGACTATTAAAATCGCCAGAAAGCGCCGACAAAGAAACCGCCTTCAAACTAGCCTCCATCCATAACGTCCATTTTATCGTCAACTTATTAAAACAAATCCGCCACAGCATTTTGGCCGGAAACTTTATAAAGTTTCGCGACCTTTGGCTGGAGCGGTATTACAAAAAGTGATATAATTGTTGATATGAAAGACACGCTAGCGCTAATTAACGAAGCTCAGAAAATTGTGATTATTCAGGCCGAAAATCCGGACGGTGATTCTATTGGCTCGGCGCTGGCTTTGGAGGAGATTTTGGGCGACGCTGGCAAGGAAGTTTTTTTGTATTGTCCGGTCGACATTCCGAAATATTTGCGCTACATCGCCGGCTGGGATCGGATTACTAGCGATTTCGAATTTTCGGCTGACGCGGCCATTATTGTTGACACCACCAGTTCAATTTTGCTGAAAAAAGTTTTGGATGTTGAAGCGATTCGGAATTTTTTGGAACAAAAGCCGGTGGCAGTGTTTGATCATCACATTTCGGAAAAGGATTTGCCGTTTGAGGTTTTGGAAGATACCGAGCCGGCTGCGGTTTCGACCGGCGAGGTGATTTATGATTTTTGTAAGGCCAACAAATTGGCGCTGAACGCTCAGGCAGCCACTAATTTGTTTATTACTATCAATTCTGATACTTTGGGTTTGACCACCGAAAATGTTTCCGAGAAGCAATTCAAGATTTGTGCCGATTTGGTGGCGCTCGGAGCCAATCCGGCCGAAATTGAAAACGCGCGACGCGAACTAATGAAAAAGCAGCCAGAGATTTTGGAGTACAAAGGCGAATTGTTGCAGCGAGTCGAATATTATTTGGACGGGCGGCTGGCGCTGGTGCACGTACCGTTTGAAGAAATCGCTAAATATTCCGACAAATATAATCCAACGATGCTAGTTTTGGACGAAATGCGCTTGGTGATTGGGGTTGACGTGGCGATCGGCATCAAAACTTATCCAGACGAAAAACTGACTGGCAAATTGCGGTCAAATATTCCGATTTCCGAAACCATCGCCGGCTATTTTGGCGGCGGCGGCCATCAATACGCGGCCGGTTTTCGAATTTATGAACCTTACGACGATTTTATTCCGGAACTAGTCCAAGCAGTCGATAAGGCCTTAAAGGAGCACGATGGCGAATGACAACAAGGTGATTTTTTTTGATTTTTACGGGGTGATTTGGTATGACGGACTGCTAAAATACTTGCGCGATCACGGACTGACGTTTTCTGGAGAGATTCGGACCAGCGACCGAGCTCGCTGTGCTGGTAAGATCACCAAACAGCAGCACTTGGATAATTTGGCAAAAGCCACCGGCCATTCCGGCGACTACATTTATAATTATATGATCAGCATCAACCGGCCCGACGATAAAGTTGTGGAGATTCTAGCGAAGCTGAAAAATCAGGGTTATAAATTAGCTCTTTTGACAAACTGCAGCGAGAGTATTCTTGGGCGGATTAAGAACGGCCAGCTTAGGCAGTATTTTGACGATATGATTTTGTCATACAAAGTTGGCGTCACCAAGCCAGATTTGCGGATTTATGAGCTGGCTTTGCAGAAGCTGGGCATCTCTGCTGATGAAGCGATTTTTATCGACGACAAGTCTGAAAACACCGACGCTGCTGAAAAACTTGGCATAAAATCGATTTTGTTTACGTCGGCGGCCGATTTGGTGGTAAAATTAAGTAAATTAGGGGTAAAAATATGAGAATTTATAATACTTTAACTAAAAAAGTTGACGATTTTGCGCCGCTCAAAGGAGGCATCGCTCGAGTTTATTCTTGCGGCCCGACGGTTTATAATAACGCCCACATTGGCAATTTGACAGCTTATATTTATTCGGATATTTTGCAACGTGCCCTACTGCTTGGTGGTTTTAAAGTTCAGCGAGTTATGAATTTTACTGATATTGACGACAAAACTATTGTGGCGGCTCAGGAAAAATATCCGGATTTGCCGGCTAAAGAATCTTTGAAAAAATTAACGCGGCATTTTGAGAAGTTGTTTTTGGAGGATATGACCGAAATTGGCAACGACACCAAAAGTTTGCAGTTTGTGAGAGCCAGCGAATCGATTACCGAAATCCAAAACTTGATTCAAAACTTGGTCAAGTTTGGTGTAGCTTACACGGCGGACGACGGCGTTTATTTTAATATTGCGGAGTATTCAAAAAAGCGCAAATACGGACAACTCAGTCACGTTGACGCGCCGGCCGAAGCTAAAGCTCGAATCGATAATGATGAATATGACAAAGAATCAGCTCGAGATTTTGCACTTTGGAAAAAACAGAAAACTGGTGAGCCGGCTTGGGATTTTGAAATTGACGGTCAAAATATGGCCGGCCGGCCGGGTTGGCATATTGAATGCTCAGCTATGAGCGTTCGCCATTTGGGGCAACCTTTTGACATTCACACCGGCGGCGTTGACCACATTTTCCCGCACCACGAAAACGAAATCGCCCAAAGCACGGCTGGCAGTCAACCGGAAGTTTATGCGCGGTTTTTCTTCCACAACGAGCACTTGCTGGTCGACGGCGCCAAAATGTCCAAAAGTAAAAATAATTTTTACACGCTGGCCGATATTGTTAAAAAAAGTTTTAGCCCGCTAGATTTTCGGATGCTGATTTTGCAAAGTCATTACCAAACGCCCAGCAATTTTAGTTGGGAAAATCTGACCGCCGCGCACAACCGTTTGAAAGCTTGGCGCAATTTGGCCGAGCTGCGTTGGCAAGTTTCCGATGTGGAAGACGACGGCCAGCAAGATATTGTTAAGCGGTTGCTGGAATCGGCCAAGCAAGCTTTGCTTGATAATTTAAACACGCCGGAAACTTTGAAGTATATCGACCAGTCAATCGACGAAGTTAGCAAAAATATGGCCGGTCTCGATTTTGCAGCCGTGAATATGATTTTCGATTTTATTGATAAATATTTGGGTATAAAAATTTATGATCACACGCCGGATATTGCCGACAGTATTAAAGAACTGATTGTGGTGCGTCAAGTGGAGCGCGCCAATGGTAATTATGGAAAGTCGGACGAAATTCGCGAGGCGCTGTCCGCTCAAGGTGTTGAGATAAAAGATGTTTCAAACGGCGTGATTTGGTCGCGAAAATAAAACTTATTTTGCGTCGGCAATTTCGTGACGATTTTTAACAATTTCCCGAAACAGCACAATAATACAGCCGGCCACCGGAATCGACACAATGGCGCCAAAAACGCCACCGACTTGCAAGCCAACCACGATCGCCAGCAAAATCGCCAGCGCAGAAATTTTCATTTTGCGGCTTTGGATTTTGGGTGAGAAAATGGTGTATAAAATTCCTTGATATAGCGCTAAGTAAATTAGTAAAATTAAAGCCGCGATTGGGTTGTATAGCAAAACCAACAAGACCGAAATGCCAATGCCGATGTACGGCCCAAACAGCGGAATGAAGGCCGTTACGAAAATTACCGCCGAGACTGGCAAAATTAAAGTTGACGGAATTCCAAAGCACATTGAAAAAATAAACACGCCGATTCCGGCCAGCGCGCCGCAAATTGTGGCGATGATCAGTTGTCCGGTCGCAAAATCGGCCACAATGTCATACATTTTTTCGGCCACTGCTTGATGTTTGCGCATTTTTTTCTTATTTTTATAAACATTTTTCCAAAACATATCAATCCATTTTGGCCCTTCCAACAACATAAAGAAAGCCAAAATCAGCACAATAAAAGCATTGCCCAGCCAATTTAGTAGATTGGCCAAAAAGTCGACCGACCAGCTGCCCATTTGGGCGGCGACGGTGGTAAATTGCGTCGAAATGTCTTCCAAAGCGGAGTTATAAGTTTCTTCCAAACCGGATTCTTTAATAAAATTAGTGGCCGATTGTGAGCCTTCCTGCAACGAAGAAATGGTGTCCGGAAAAGTTTTGGCAAAGTTGATTGACTGCTCAAAAAATATCGGCACAATTAAAGTTAAAACGCCGCCGATCACCACCACAAAAATCAAAAACGAAATAAAAGTGCCCAAAAAACGGTTGTGGCCGGGCAAAATTCGCGCAAAAAATTCCACCGGACGATTCAGAACTATAGCCAAGAAAAAGGCCACCAAAATCAGCACAATCACCGAGCGCGCCAGATAGCAAAGTCCCAAAGTAAGCGCCAAAGCAATAATCACCAGCCAAAAACGGATCAAGGTTTTGGTCGAAATATGGATTTCGGAATCTTTCATACCTTTAGTATAGCATAAACTAATTTAAAAGCGACTTTTTGACGTGCAA
Source organism: Candidatus Nomurabacteria bacterium (assembly GCA_031264785.1). Lineage (GTDB taxonomy): Bacteria > Patescibacteriota > Saccharimonadia > Saccharimonadales > Saccharimonadaceae > JAISDN01. Next base: position 9 of record JAISDN010000020.1, on the reverse strand, counting down.
AAAGCCGCT
>JAISDN010000012.1 GCA_031264785.1 Candidatus Nomurabacteria bacterium | reverse complement strand
ATGGCTTTTAGGGGGAGTTCGATGGCGATGTCGAGGGCGCGGGAGATGACGTTGATTTTGGCGTATTTTTCGCTGACCCATTGGCCGATGGCCACGAACGGCATATAGAGGAAGTCGCGCAGGGTGGTGACGAAGCTTTGGCGGGCTTCGATGGTTTCAACTTCGCTGATGGTGCGGCTGAGGCGGAAAGCCAGGAAGCTGGCGGCCGACACAAAAATATAAAATACCAAGAGGTGCAGCCACGCGAAGCCGATGGTCCACAACAGATAGCCGACGCCCAGCGCCACACCCAAAACCACCACCGTATAGAGCACTTGGAAACCGACGCCGTAGCCTTTGGAGGCTTTACGCTGGCCAAAAATCGGCTGGAATTCGTCGGTGTAAAGCACGCGGTCGATTTGCATATCGAGGTTGCGGCTGTTGGCCGGCCCGGGCATTATCAGAGTGAAACGCAGTAAAATCATATAAACTGGCGGGAAAATTAGGTTGACTATCAGCGGTAGCCAGATGATTGCGCCAGATACCAGATAGTCATATGGCACTTCGGCGGCCACGCCCAGAATGAATTTGGTGATAATCAGAAACAGTACGCTGCGCCAAACACCTCTGTTGATATTGGCGTTGATGGTTTTGTAAGTGCGGCCGATGGCGGTTTGAAAATTGGAGTGAAAAATTTCGAAGTTTTCCAGCGAATCCGGCAGGTGATTTTCATCGATCAGGCGGCTCAGCACCCGAAATTCGGCTTCGTGACGGTCGACAAAGCGGCTCAGCACGTCGCTATCCTTGTTTTCGAACATTTTGTCAATATGGTGGTTGAATTCGCGATAAGCCTTCAGATCGGTCGGCGCGATTTGGTATCTGGTCAGCAGGTCGTAACGCACCGAAGCGTCGTTGGATTTCAAGAGGGTTTTTTGGATAGCGGCCAGCAACATCGCCTCATATGAAACCGGTTTACGACCGAATAGCCTCTCGGTGTCAATAGAGGCCAGAAAATAATTATAAGCCAGATTAACCAGCGCCACCTCTCTGGAATGGTCATTCAGCAGCGATTCAATTTGCACCGCCATAACGTTGATAGTCCAAGCGTTCAGCTGGTCGCCAGAGATGGTTTTGGATAGGGCTTGGCGGGCCGGCAGAAAATCGTTGACAATTTTGGTGATTTTGGTGGCAACAGAGGTGACGATGCTGTCGTTTTGGATATAGCCGGCCATTGTCAGCTCGTCAATCAGTTCCCGACCGACTTTGCTGGTGGGTTCGTTGGTCAGGATGAGGCGCTTAAAATAGCGACCGATGGCTTTGCGCAGCAGCAGCGATTCGTCAGACAGCTCAGAGGCGTTGCGCAGTTTTTCATAGCCCTGCGTAATCGAGGCGCCGACGCCGGAAACGTGGATTTTGGCGCTGTCTTGCTCGGTTTGCTGCTTTTTTTCGGCGTCAAGAAAAGACCGTTTCAGTTCGAGTGAGAATTGTCGACCGATATGGTTGAGCGCTTTCATAGTGAGTATTATAGCACATATCGCAGTTCCGATAGAAAGAGTTTTATTTTACAAGGTCGGACCTTGTAAAATTGGGTTTTATGGTATAATATTTTTCCTGTTATTCCGGCCGTCCCCAGTCATTCCGGGCTTGACCCGGAATCCAGAACTACAAATTTGCCGGTTTTGAGCTTTCCCAGAGAATATGGCCCTAAGTGGGTGCGGTGGAGTTTTTTGACGGTGTAACCGAGCGCCGCGAAAGTTCGCCGGATTTGGCGGTTTCGGCCTTCTTGCATTGTGATTTGCCAGTGTTTAGTTGCGTCCGCAAAACCCAGCTCGTCCTCCGGGTGTTCGGGTCCTGCCACAGATTCCTCCCCCGAAAATTTTTCCGAAGACGGAAAACATTGTTCGGGGGTCCCCCTCCTCTGTGTCACCCGAACAGCCCTGTCGGGGTCACTGGATTTTGCTAGTTTGAGTCGGCTTTTTCCGTCTGGTAAGTTTACTCCGCTGCCACTGATTATCCGTTGATGTTCGGGTTTTAGGGGCTTGTTTAGGGCGATTTCGTAGATTTTGGTTTTTTGGTGACGGGGGTGGGTGAGATTTTGGATTAGGTCGCCGTCAGAGGACAGGATTATTAGTCCAGAGGAGTCTTTATCTAGTCTGCCGGCGGTTTTGAGCTTTTTATACTCTGTTGGCAGCAGGTCGTAGACTGTGGGGTCGCCACCTTGCGAGCGGCGGCTGGACAGATAGCCGATTGGTTTGTTTAGGAGGATGGTTTTGTGTTTTACCTCTGTTGAAACTGGTTTTCCATCGACGCAGATTGCGGCGTTTTCGGCTATTTTTTGTCCCAAAATGGCTGTTTTACCACCGGTTTCTACCCTGCCAGCAGCGATTAAATCGTCGGCTTCGCGGCGGCTGATTCCGGTTTTTTCGGCCAAAAACTTGTTTAAACGTGTCATATTTACAATAATAACACGATTTTAGCGTTTTGCAAATAACAGAGGTAGCACCCACAAAATGCTTGTGTTTTGGGTAAAAAGCTTATGAAAAGTATTGACTTTTTAAGAAAAGTGTGATAGGATGGTTGTATCGAATGTTAGAGGTGGGATGCCTCGACGCAGACGACGAGGCTTAACAATTTGGGAATCAGATAGATATGGGTCTTTATGATCCAAATTTGTCAAAAAAGACATCGGGGTGTCATCCCCCGATTTATAGATATATACTTAAATTCTCCCCTTACCCAGATGAGATGCGACCTGGGTAAATAGGTTTTTGCGCATCAATGAAGAAAGGAAGTGCGTCATGAAGAGCGCAGTCAAATCTTTATTAGTTATATCTTTAGTTGTGTCGCTGATCCTCGGATCGACGATTACATCATTCGGAGCTGAGCAGAATCTCAGCATCGAATTGTCCGGCGAGTCGTATAGCTACGATAGCCCGTCGTATTCGACGACGGCAAAGTCGAGCTCCGGCTCTACGGCGAAAGGTGGAAAGGTCGCTGTTGTATGGCAATCCGACTACGAGAAGTCGAAGAGCCTACGTGCCACTAAAACCGAAAAAAAAGCTTTCGCGAAAGCCCTTAAAAAGGCCAAGAAAGACAAATTCGGTAAGAAAGGCGGTCTGGCCAAGAAAATTTACACTATAAAGGTCGGAAAGAAAAAGGTCAAAGTAATGGCCTTAGACCGTCAATGGAAGAAGGCCGACGATAAGTATATGGCCAAGAAGGGCATCAAATTCGTGATGCTTTTCAAGGGCAAGCTTGACAACGGCTATACCGTCCGTTCGACCGGCAAAACCGGTTGGATTAAGGACAAGGTCGGATCAAAGCGCGTTCCGAAAGGGACGGTGCTGAAGCGATGCGGTGATAAAACTTACCGCAAAGTTTGGCCGAATAAAGTCGCGTGCATAAACCGTATGCGTCCGAGTGATGGTATGCCGACGATGAAATATTCGGAGGTGAAAGTTTACAAGACAAAGGCCAAGGCAGATGCTGAGGCCGGCGTCGAGGAAAGCTATACCGTTACTTCAACGGCAAAGGCCGACATCACGTTGAGCGCCAACGCTCACGTCAAGTGTGGTCACGGTCATTATGACGTGACCATCAAAGTGTCCGGGTCGGCCAGCGGGTCGGCCAGTGGTAGTGTGACTGTCAAGGCGAGCTCAGCGGCTGAGGCGAAAGCCAAAGGCGAGGCTGAAGCTAAGGCGAAAGCTTGGGCGAACCTCAAAGCTGACGCCAACTTGAAGACGGCAGCGCGGGCACAGATAAACCTCTACATTAAGGGGAAGTTTGTGTGCCCTGACGATCCGCTTCCGCCAGTTCCGCCAACGCCTCCGACGCCGCCGGTTCAGCCACTGACATTCGACTTAGTGGCCAACAAGGAAGTATCAGGCAAGACTGCGGCGGAAGCCGCTGGCTTGTTCAGTTACAACTTGACTGGAACGGGCGGAGTTTCCAAGACCGCCACAAATGCCGCTGACGGAACGATTTCGTTCAACGGTATCACTGTGAACGGGGCTGGGACGTATACTTACAGCATAAATGAGGTCAACGGTCACCTGTCAGGGTGGACCTACGGCCTTAAAACGATCACCGCAACTGTGGTGGTCGTACCCGATGGCGTGACGGCGCTAAAACGCCAGTCCGTAACTTGGACAAACGGCGATCACACCTTCTTTAATAGTTGGTGCGATCCGACGCCGCCGCCAGAAATTCCGCCAAACCTAACGGTCGTTGCGTCTCCTGCTCACCTTTTTCGAGGAATGAGCATACCAATCAATTTCGAAGTGACGTACACCAACGGCGGCGTACCTACGCTTAAGTTGAGTGACATCACTGTTGAGGGAGTGGCCGCCCACATAAGCGGTCTCATCCCGACGGAAGAGCTTTGGGATGGCTCACCTGTTCCGGAAGGAACGAAGGCCTGGGTCGCGACGTTATGGTCGGATGGAGGCCCTGGCAATGTCAGGGTGACAGCTACCGCTAGATCGATCGCCCCTTCAGGGGCGGAATTTACCAGCACGGACTATGCGGACGTGCCGGTTCGTCCGGATGACTTTGGCGGCTTTTAGGAGTTGCCAAGCGGACAAAGACGAATGGGGCGCACTAACTGGGAGTTAATATGCGCCCCAAGAACCTTGCAAAACTATGCTCTCACGAAGTGTCGACAAATCGCTTCGTGAGGGCTGAACCCTTTTAATAAAGTTCTGTATCTATCTGATTCGAGATGACGTAGCGTTAAAAAATTAGAAATGTTAAAGACGTCTGGATTCCGGGTCAAGCCCGGAATGACAGAGGAAAATCACTGAATTTCTGGGCTCAAAGTCTGGAATGACAGCGAAAATGTCAGAAATGACGTATAATGTAACTTAAGGAAGGAGGATTTTTATGTTTAAGAAAATTCTATTATCTACTCTGGCAGTGCTTTTGTGCGCTGTGCCAACCTTCGCGTTGGCGGCCGGAAAAATTGAAATGGGCGATTTTTATCGCGCTAGAAATATAACAGCGGGTGGTGAGTTCACCGATCCGGCTGCTGCTACGTGCAGCCAGACCGTGCAATTCCGCGCTCGTATTCACAACCCGGGCCCTGACCCGTTGGAAAACGTAACTGCGGTGGCGACACCGTTGTCGACTGCGGAAGGAACTAGTTTTACTTCCCAGATTACGCTTTCGGCGAGCAACCAAGGTAACCAAGACCCTGTTAGCGACACTGCAACGGTCAACTTGGACCAGCCGGGCCGAATCAGCTATATTGCCGGTTCGACTGAGCTGTTGGGCCAAGACGGCGGCGTGATTCGCTCGCTTGGTGACAGTATTTTCACCTCTGGTGTGAATATTGGTTCGGTTGGTGTTTCGACAATGCAGAAGCGCTTTATCCAGTTTAGAGCGGCTGTGGATTGTGCTCCAGTTCCGCCGACTCCGGAAGCTAGTTATGTTTGCGACCGTTTGAATATTCAAAAATTGTCGCGGATTAACTTTCAGTTTACCACTGATTATAGTCTGGAGAACGCCACTTACAAGAACGTAACTTATCAGGTGGACGGTCAGTCGCATGTGGTGACCAACCAAAACACCAGATATACCTATCAAACCGACGTTGTTGGCAAACACGAAGTTACGGCTTATGTGACGGTTGACACGGCTGGGGGTGTAAAAACCACCAATCTTTGTCGGGGAGAATTTACGGTTGACGAAGTTCCGCCAACCCCTCCGGAAAAATGTACGGTTCCGGGCAAAGAGGACTTAGATGCGGACGATCCGAATTGTAAACCGGACGATCCAACTCCAGAGCCGGACAAATGTAAAGTTGCCGGCAAGGAAGATTTAGATGCCGATGACCCGAATTGTAAGCCTGATAAGCCGATTTCTCCGGTAGTGCCGACCAATCCGACCAACCCAAGTGGTGGCGGTGGTAGTGCGTCTGGTAAGGGTACCTATACGCCTAATGCTTTGCCGGAAACCGGTGCAGAACTGGGCGGCGTGGCTGGTATTGGTTCGTTGGTGACGGCTGGTGCTTACTATATTCAAAGTAGACGCCGACTGAGCCGAATGTAACTGACCGCTACACACTTCGAAAAAGACCTCTGTTGATTCAGGGGTCTTTTTTGTTGATGGTTTTTGGTGATCCCGGCGGGATTCGAACCCGCGATCTTTTGGATGAGAACCAAATGTCCTGAACCACTAGACGACGGGACCAGCAGAAATCATCAACGCTTACAATCGTAACACATTTTTTGATTATTTCCAAGTGACTTTTTCATCAGTTGAAATGGCTGTCACCCAAACTTGGCCACGATTGATGGCGATGTCTTCACCGTCGGCATCGACAAATTTGATATTTTGCTTGGCGCTAGATTTGCGCCATTTGGCCTTTACTACCGTGCCGTTTTGGAAAATATAAGCCGTGCCGTGCCCGATGGTGTCATAATCGCTGTATTCGCCCGCCGCCCCCAATCCAACCATAATAGCAATCACTGCGTCCGGCGCGATTTGCTTGTTGGTGTTGGCGTCGATATGCTTTTCTCCGCCCTGCCAGCGCTGATATTTGTTGCTGGCTTGGTTGTAATTATACTGCACCGCAAAAATCCCGTCGCTAACCGGCAAAGAGATTTTTTGGGCAAAAATGTGCTCTTCAGTGGTGATTTCGGTGCTAGCTTCCTCAGTTTCGGCCTTTGGCAGAATCGCCGCACCGTCCTGTCGCTGCCAAGCTTCAAAACTGGAAGTTAGTTTACCCTTGCTGGCCTCCAAATTATTCAAATGTTTGGCGTCGGTGTAAACATTGTGTGGCATATAGCGGTCGGTGGTGCGCCAATAAGCCGAATCGTTGTAATATTGGTCCAAATCTAGCGCATAATTGCCGCTCTGTATCATCTCAAGGCCGCGCGCGCTGCCGCCAACGTGCGCCAAAGCCGAATCAAAACCGGTGGCCCACTCCAGATAATATGGTCGCACCGAACGCACCGGCCCAATCAATTTAGGCTGCCACTCCTGATACAACATCACAAAACGCGTAATTCCGCCCTCCGCCACCGCTTCAAACACCACATTTTTGCCATCCAGCGCCGACTGCGGCCGCGCTTCCGGCGAATTTTCAATCATTACGGCCGTGACGGCGCGTTTGGTGTTTTCTTCGCTGGTTTCAAGGCCGGTCAGCGGCGAATAATAGCGGACTGGTTCGGGTTCGGGCGCGGGCGGCGGCTCTTCAGTCGGTTGTTGGGCGAAAACTACAAAATATAGAAATAATCCTAAGCCAATTAGCAAAAGTCCGCCGCCAATCGAGCTAAAAATGATGATTTTCTTCCTCTTTTTGCTCATCGGCGGCTTGATTTTGGGTCGCCGCACCAACTGGTCGTTTCTAATCATAAGCTAATTGTATCATAATTTCTGGATTCCGGGTCAAGCCCGGAATGACGCGGCAGTCTTGAGCCGTGAAATCGTCTGGTTTTTGCCAAGTAGCGCCATAGTTTCCGGCAAGGCGGGACTAAAGGCCGCCCAAGTTAGGCAATAGCGAATCAGGCTAAATAAAATCATCGGTTTTGAGTCAGTTATTTCCAATAATTCGTTCAAACTACTCTGGATTTTGGCAATTTCCCAGTCAGTTGTTTCCAATTTGGCGATGGTTTTTTCAAGCATTTCAACCTGTTCAGTGCGACTGATTTTTTTCAACTGCTTGTCATTTTCCAGCATTTTCAAATCCAGCGTCGGCGTAGCGAAAAAATATTCCGATAAAGCCGGCAAATCCTTCAAAGTTTTCAGCCGATCTTGGACCACCGCCAAAACCTCCAATTGCTCGGCTTCTTTGGCTTCTTTACCAACCTCACCCCAAAAATCTTGACAACGCTTGGCCAATTCCGCCACCGACAATTTTTTAATCCACTGGCCGTTCAGCCACAACAATTTCTTGTCGTCAAAACGCGCGCCGGCTCGCGGAATTCGCTCCAGACTAAACTTTTTGATTAGCTCGTCCATCGCATAAATCTCCTGCTCAGTGCCGTCATTCCAGCCGATTTTGGCCAAAAAGTTGACCAGCGCCTCTGGTAAATAGCCGTCGCGCAAATATTCCAAAACATCTTGCGCGCCGTCGCGTTTACTGAGTTTGCGATTGCCAGCCGGCGCCAAAATCGGCGGCATTGTGGCGAAAATCGGGCGATCAATTTCCAGCGCTTCATACAGATTTAGGTAATTTGGCGTGCTGGCGATAAATTCTTGCCCGCGCAAAACGTGCGTGATTTTCATTTCGAAATCGTCCACAATGTGGGCAAAATTATAAGTCGGATAGCCGTCGGATTTCATAATTATAAAGTCGTCAATCGCTTCCGCGCCGGCCGAAAGCTGACCCATCACGGCGTCTTGCCAAGTGTATTTTTTAGGTTCGGATTTGAAACGCAAGGGCTGTGTGCCGTCCCAAGTCGGCGGTTTAGCCGGCCGATGATTGCGAAATAGAAACGGTTTTTGCTCGTTTTCGGCCTGTTTTCGAAATTCTTGAACTTGTTCTGGCGTGTAGGGGTCGGCGTAAGCTCTGCCGGATTTGACTAATTTTTCGGCCCAAACTTTATAAAGTTTCAGGCGCTCACTTTGGCGATACGGCCCATATGGACCGGCTTTGTCCGGGCCTTCGTCGTAGTTGATTTCCAGAGCTTTTAGGCTGTCCATAATGTGGTTCTCGGCGGCGTCGACAAAGCGGGCGCGATCGGTGTCTTCGCTGCGCAAAATAAACTGGCCGCCGGATTGTTTGGCCAATAAATAGTCAAACAGCGCGGTGTGAATGCTGCCAACGTGCAAAAAGCCAGTCGGGCTGGGCGCAAAACGGGTGCGGATTTGTTTCATAGGTATTATTATAGCACATTGTCTTTCTAGATTCCGGATCAAGTCCGGAATGACGGTTGGTGGCTATATCCCGTCCACAATTTTCAAAATCTGCTCGTTGCTGAGTTTGTTATTGTCGGTGATAGTGAACAAAATTCCGCCATTCACCCAAATCGCTTGGTCTTTAAAACGATAAATCGTTAGGCCCTTTTGAGTCAGAGTTTGGTAATCATTAGACACCGGCTTGACCTTATTTTCCAGCACGCTTTCGCTGTCCCAGTTGCTGTTTTGCTGGCTGAGCGAGTAGCCGTCGCTGCTTGGCGACTTATATTTGACATTAACCATCCCCGGACTGGATTCGACAATGCCGTCGACGCTATAACCGGCCGGCGCATAAGTCGGCAGCGAACCGCTAACTTCCGAGCGCACCGTCGCCATCCAAAACGACACCGTTGGCACAAAAATATACAGCAGCACCGCCACCGCCACCAAAATCAGCGCAATTCCCGAAACTAGCAGCGAAATATTGCGAATTTTCTTCTTTTGCTCCGGCGTTTTTTCGGTCGGCGCCGGTTCGGCCTGCAACACCGGCATCGGCCTCTCTGGGCTGACCCGACGCTTCAAATTGCGCGGCGCAATTGGTGTGGGACGAGTGGCGATCATTGGCGCGGGCCGAGCCATCGAGCGCGGTTTTTGAGCCACTGGTCGCGGTCGCGGCGCAGCCACCACCACTTTTGGCAAAGGTTTTTTAATAGCTTGACGATTCAGGGTTCGGCTGGGCGCCGGTCGGCGCACCGGTTTTTTGGGCATCACCGGCGGCTTGACCGGTTTTGGCGGGCTGCTAACCCTAATTTTGCGCGGCGCTTTGACCGGGACTTTGCGTGGCGCGGCCACCCGCACTGGTCGCGGTCGCGGCGCCGGTTTGACCGGCAAGCCAGTCGCCGCGTCATACGGTTTACCATTTATCATAATTATCTTATTCGCCATTTTCCCCTCGCCTTAATCTGCTATTAGCATATGCTATTTTTAATTTATTTTCAAGTCAAAAAGTGGTATCATTAATAGTGCCTATGTATCAACATTTTAACAACCGGAAAAGATTTATTCAGCGCCTAATTGCTTATTTTTTTATGGTTTTGGCGGTGATTATTGGGGTGGCTGGCGCGACAGCTTGGGTTTTAGGCTATCGTTTTAACGTCGCGGATAAAGGCGTCGACCGGATTACTCTGTTGCAATTTAGCAGTTTTCCAACCGGCGCGAAGGTTTTTGTGGACGACAAACAGCTAAACTTTTCCACACCCGGTCGCTATGACGAAGCTATTCCGGGCGCCCACAAAGTCAAATATTCGCTGGAAGGCTATCGCGATTGGGAAAAATCAATGTCGCTCAAAGAAGCCGAAGTGCGCTGGCTAAATTACGCTCGGCTGATTCCGGAAAAAATTACCAGCACCGACGTCACGAGCTTTGGCGGTTTTCATCAAGCTTTGATCGCGCCAAACGGCGACTATATTTTGCTGACTGAAACGTCGTCCAGCCGGATTTTGAAAATTGTCGACATTTCCGATCCTAAAAATATCAAAACTAACGATTTGAAAATTCCGGACGCGATTTTGGAAGGCAAAGGTAAGGAAAGTTTTGAGGTGATCGAGTGGGATCGCAGCTCGAATTACCTCTTGGTGAATCGCAAAATTGGCAAAAATTCGGAGATTCTGAAGCTCGATCGGCGCGAAATGTCGGCCAGCCAAAACTTGACCAAGTTATTTGGTGTTAGTTTTAGTAAGCCGCATTTTCTCGGCAACGACAACAACGTGATTTACGCGATTTCTGGCACGACGTTGCGAAAGTTTGACATTCGCGCCAAAACTGCTTCGGCGCCGCTGGTCAACGGCATCGAAAGTTACGATTTGTATGGCGACGGCAAAATCGCTTATGTGGCTTCGGAAAAAAATCAGCAAAAAATCGGGATTTTGAACGGTGACAAAGATTCGGTGATTTTTGAGTACAACAATGTTAAGCCAACGCTGGCGACTTTCACGCATTATTATCACAATGATTATTTGGCGGTGGCACGCGAAGGTAAGCTAAATATTATTAGTAAGCCTCTGAGCGAAAACAACGGCGGCGTGGTGACGATCGAAACACCGGGCGGCGTGGATTATTTGTCGCACAACGGCAGTGGTCGGATTTTGCTGGCTGGCCGTAAGGACAAAGTTTTTTCGTTCGATCTGGAGACTTCGGAAAACTTCCAATTTGCGACCAAAGGTTTTTCCGGCAAGCCGCTTTGGCTGGACGATTATCACTTGGGTTATGCTAGCGCCGGCAACCTGAACATTGTGGAGTTTGACGGCACGAATTTGCAAACTCTGGTACCGGCTCTAAATTTTGGCGTGTTTTCCGGCAATAACGAGCATTTGTTTACATTCGTCAAAAAAGACAAAAAAATCATCCTGCAAGACAGCTCGATGATTTTATTGAAATAGTTTTTCAAACAGGGTCGGCGGATTGCCCGGAATGTCTTTGGTAGTAGCTTCGGTCGGATTGTCTTGTTTGGCGGCTTTTTTGGGGTCAGGATTGATTTGCCGGCCGGTCACCAGCAACCGCTTCAAAGTTGTGCCGGGCGGATCACAAGTCACCAAAGTGGCGTAAGGCGAGCCGTCGCCCAAGTTCAGCTGGCCCAATTCTTTAGGTGTAATAGTTTTTTTGTCGGTGACTTGGTAAGTATAGCGAACTTTGTTGTAGTCAATATAAAACAGGTCGTCTTGCGTCAGGCGATTCAGCTGCACAAAAATAAACTTGTATTGGCCGCCGTTGAAAATGTCGCTACTGCTGTGCCCCAAAAGCACCGTGTTGCCGTTTTGGCCCGGTCGAGCCGTCGCGCCAGACACCGGAAAATTAATGACGCCTTTTTCCAACGCACTTTGGGCGGTGCTTTCGGTCAAATCTTTCAAATTAAAAATTATCGGCGCTTTGACGCTAATTTTCGGAATCAAAACCGTCGGATTTTTCCCGACCGGCTGATTGGTGCCGTCGGCAATGATCAAGCTAGTGGAATCCTCGCTGGGGCTAACAAAACCTTGCACCGCCGCTGAAAAAAGCTGGTTGTATTGCACAAAAACAAACAATACCATAGCAATCACGCCAGACAAAATCGGCCGAAAATGCGGCGATTTTTTAACTTTGCCGGCGCCTTCCGAAATTTTTTTCAGCAAGTCTTTTTTCAATTCGCTAATGGCTTGCTGGCGCTCGGACAACTCAGTTTTGGGTTCGCCAGACCGCACCAGATCTTGCTTTTGTTCACTCAGCTGGCGCAAATAATAATGTTCGTAATATTTCTGATAATACTCCTGCCAAGCTTTGTGATACTTGCGACGGGCCTCAGTTTCAGCTTGTTTTTTGGCAGTTTGGTCGGCCAGCTGATGGCTGATTTTTTTAGCGCGTTCCACCTGAAGACCACGCTCCGGCACATTGACCGAACGCGAAGCGCCGCCAGATCCTCGCGGATCGGCTGAGCGCTTGTTATTTTTTTCAGTTATATTATGAGTCATCAGTTTTACCCACCTAACTCATTTTAACATAAAACTATTTCTTTTTCAGGCTCTTGTTGTAGCCGCGCCCCCATTCGCGCATCGCCAAAATAATCGGCAGCAACGATTCGCCCAACTCGGTCAATTTATATTCGACTTTGGGCGGAACTTCCGCGTAAACAGTGCGTATCACCAAACCACTACGAGCCATTTCCCGCAAATTGTCGGTCAAAACTTTTTGGCTAATTTTTGGAATACTATTCCGCAGCTCGCCAAACCGCTTGGTGCCGCCCAGCAAACTTTTAATAATCGGCAGCTTCCATTTGTTATCGATAAACCCCATAAATGTTGTGACGCCTTCATCTGGCGGTGTGTTTAGGTCTATTACCATCTTTTCCCTTCTTTAGTTACTCTTATATAGCAATAATAACAAAGATGTGTTTGGATTACAATATAGTTTATTACTATTTTTTAAACAACCTGAAATGTAGTGCCTTTTCTGTTCGCGGTTGTGGTTCTTAACGCCGATAGAAAACGTCACATTTTTAACATATTGTTGTAAAAAATACAACAATAACGACACGCTATATGTAGTGTGTCGTTATCTGTAAACGTTGTAAAAAATACAACGCTGGTGGGCGAGGAGGGACTTGAACCCTCACGACTTTTAAGGTCAACAGATTTTAAGTCTGCAGCGTCTACCAATTCCGCCACTCGCCCAAAGGTTGCACTTTGATTATACCATAACGCGGCGAAAGAAAACTAACTTTTGCACTGCTGCTGCAAATGCTCAATCGGCGCGAAATCGTCGGTGTAAGGTTTGACGGTAGGCTGGTCCAGTTGACCAAAGTCGGACAAAGCCAAAGTTTGATTTGAAAAAACCATAATAATATTGCTGCGAGCGTCCGGAAGGTCGATGCGATTTTTAGAGTAGCCGTGATTTAAAAAACTGCCATAAGCTGCTTGAATGGCCGCGAATAATGGTGCACAATTGCCTTCGCGGGCAGCGATGGCGTTTGCCAAAACTGCCCCGCCATCATTTAAGCTGTCGGCGGTTTTCTGGCCAAACTCGGCGGTCACGAATTGCCAAGGCGTGTTGTCGTCCGAATAAGTGTCGATGATTATCGCGTCATATTTTTGGGCGGTGTTGTTTACAAAAGTTCGCGCGTCGGTTGAAGTGATTTCTAAATTTGGCTGCGGCTCAAACCGAAAATACTGCTGGGAGATTTGGGCCAACTCCGGATCAATCTCCACCGTGTCGATTTGAGAATCTGGATAATTCACCGCCAAATATTCTGGCAAAGTATAAGCTCCGCCGCCCAAAATTAAAATTCGCTGAGGTGACTTCGGCAGCTCGGAAATAGCCTCAACCAAAACGCGAGTATACCAAAAAACCAAATCTTTATCCCCCGTTTGGTAAACCGACGACTGCGTGCCGCCCGGCCCGGTGATTAGGTCGGTGGTCGGCTGGCCGAAAGCCGTGCTATTTTGGATTATATAGGAGGCCGAAGCGGTGTCGATGGTTTTGGGATTGGTCGAGCTGGGCCACGGCAGCAGGGACAAAATTGACAGCCCAACCACTATCGCCGACAACGCGATTCTTGGACCCCAAAACTTTTTGGGCGCAATCAGCCAGCTGGTGGCGACTAACAAAATTATTATGAAAAACAGCGTGGCTTTTGAACCGATTAACCCGAATAAAACGAACCCAGTTATGAATGTGCCGATGATGCTGCCAATGGCGTTGAGGGCGCTCAAATTGGCCACCGAACTGCCGGACGTGGCCGTCGAAAGCACGCTAAACTTGACCAAGTATGGGCTAATCATTCCCAAACCAAAACTCGGCAGCGCAAACAACCCAATCGCCGCCAACAGGCCTTGAATCCGCGCGTCGCTAACGGTCTGGGCGGCTAGCGTAATAATGTGGCTATGAAAAATCATAACCAGCAAAATTGCCAGCGCCGTAGACAGGCACAAAAACACAATGTCGGCTGGGTTTTTGCGCTTGTCGGCCACAATTCCGCCCTGCCAATAGCCAATCGACAGCGCCGCGATAATCACGCCAATCACATTGGTCCAAATAAAAGTGCTGCTGCCAATCGTCGGCGCCAGCAGCCGCGCCGCCACCAATTCAAAAGCCATCATAGTAAAACCAGTAGTCAGCGCCACAATGCCATATGGGAACAACTTTTTGATTTTTGCTAAGTTTTTCATTACAAAAATTATACCACAAATTGCACAACTTAAGCACTTATGTTAAAATCAGCCAATATGAAACCAATTATTTCGGTTCGGGGTTTGCGCAAGGTTTATGGCGATAAGGTTGTGGTTCGCGATGTGTCTTTTGAGGTTCGGGCCGGCGAGATTTTTGGGATTCTGGGGCCGAATGGCGCTGGTAAAACTACTTTGATGGAAATGATGGAGGCGATGCGGCCGATTGATGGCGGTCAGGTGATTTTGGCCGGGCTAGATGTGGCCAAGAAGCCGCGCAAAATCAAGCAGATTATTGGCGTGCAGCTCCAGAGCTCGGAGTTTTATAATAAGGTGACTTTGGCGGAATCGCTGACGATGTTTGCTAGTTTTTATGGTCAAAAAGTCAATCCGCGCCAGCTGCTGGGCGAGGTTGAGCTGTCCGAAAAAGCCGACAGTTATCCTGAAAAACTTTCTGGCGGCCAGAAGCAGCGCTTTTCGATTGCGGCGGCGCTGGTTAATAATCCGCGCGTGCTGTTTTTGGACGAGCCGACCACCGGACTTGATCCGCAGGCCCGTCGCCATCTTTGGGAATTGATTGAGAAAATCCGCCAGCGCGGTATTACGGTGATTTTGACGTCGCATTATATGGAAGAGGCCGAGCGGCTGTGCGATCGGTTGGCGATTATGGACAACGGCCGGATTATTGCGCTGGATTCGCCGGCTAATTTGATAAAGAAATTGTTGGCCAAAGGTTTTCACAAAAAACAGGTCCGCGAGCAGGCCGATTTGGAAGACGTCTATATTGATTTGACCGGAAAGGCGCTAAGAGAGTGATGAAGGCTATTTTTGTCTACTCCCTAACGATGCTCAAACGTTTTCTGCGTGACCCGATTTATCTATTTTTTGTTTTCGCTTTTCCGCTGATTTTTCTGTTTATTTTTGGCACGATTTTCGGCAATAGCAGCGACGTTAATTTTAATCTGGCGCTAATCAATCACGCCGACAACGATTTTACGACAAGTTTTATTGAGAAATTTTCCGGCGGCGACAACCAAACTTTTGAAATTGACCGCGAAATCACCGACCTTGAAGTCGCCAAAGAAAAAATGAGTCGCGGCGAAATTGATTCGATTATTGAATTGCCGGAAAGTTTTGGCGAGGTTTCGGAATCCTGCCAAACCAAAGCCGCCACGCCGGCCGACTGCTTGCCTAGCGGCGAGATGAAAGTTTTTTATGACGAAGGTTCGCCCCAAGCCGGCCAAACCATTTCGATAATAATGAGTGGAATTTTGGACGAAATGAACGTCGCCGTCACTGGCACCACGCCGCGATTCAAAGTTGACCAAGTTTCCACCGGCGCGGCTGGCCTCAGCCAATTTGACTACACTTTCGCTGGCCTATTTTCCTACGTCTTGATGACGATGGGCATCTACACCCTCAGCCAACAGCTGCCCAGCGAAAAGAAAACCGGCACGCTGCGACGCATCAAAGCCACACCCTTTCGGCCTTGGCAACTGCTAGTCGGCCTCAGCCTAGTTTATCTTTTTCTGACAATTATCAGCGCCGCCTTGATGATCGCCATCGGCGTGCTGATGTTTGATTTTCAAATGCGCGGCAGCTGGCTGACTTTGTCGATTTTTTCAATCATTAGCACCCTAACGATGATCGGCTTCGGCGCCATCGTGGCCGGCGCGGCCAAAAACGAAAATCAAGCCACTATGGCCTCGCAACTGATTGCCTTCCCGATGATGTTTTTGTCCGGCGTGTTTTTCCCACGCTTCCTAATGCCGGACTGGCTACAAAACGCCACTTCGTGGATTCCGTTGACGCCAGTCGGCGACGGCGTCCGCTACATCACCACCGAAGGCGCCGGCTTAATCGACATCCTGCCCCAACTGGGCCTAGTTGCTGTTTGGGGCGTGGTGGCGTACGTCGTAGCTTTCAAAGTTTTTCGCTGGGAATGATTGCCGTAACTTTTAATTTTGAGTGAATGATGTGGCGATGGCTTCTAGCGGTTTTTGCGGCGTCCATAATAGGTAGGTGGCGGCTTTGGTGGCTAGGTCGCCGCTGATTAGGTCGAGTTGGTTGTCGGTTTTTTGGCTGATGACTTGGCCGGAGTGGGCTGAAACTAGGCTATTTTGGTGAATGGTGGTCACCGAAATTGGGTAGGTGATGGTAAACTTGTGCAAGTTTTCCACCAAATTTGCGAGGTTCATACTAAATGTCAGGATTTTTGGATAATAAACGCTGGAAAAAAGTTTTTGAGTTTGCGAAAAAGACATAAACAAGTGGGTTTGCGGCCGGTTGGCCAGTTTTTCGCCGTCGGTGGTTAATAGTTCGATGGCGTCGCGGGTGATGGTCAGCGGTTTGTCGGTTTTTTCCAGCAACCGGCTGAACAATCCGGCGACTTCGGAATTCATTCCGGAATCACCAATTAGCAAAATGCCGTCCGCCCAATTTGCGCTAGCTAAAAGTTCGTTCTGGCCGGTCAAACTCAGTCCGCCGCCATCATTGGTTGGCAAAAAAATCCCTTCGCTAAAATCGGGCGGCAGTTTGCTTTTTAAAACGTCCGGCAAAACCACCTTGACCGCACCGGCGCCGGCATTCAGCGCCGTCTGATAAGCTCGCACCACCGCCGTAAAACCGTGCGCTGACCCGCCCACAATCAATAACTTACCGGCTTGACTTCTCTGCTCCGGCTTGCTCCATTCGATGTCTGGAAACAACGGCTTCGACTCTTGCTTTTGCCAATAATCTTGATTCATTTTTCCCCCAACGTAATGCTAATCGGGCAATGGTCGCTACCTTGCTGTTTGGGATGGATTCCGGCGGCCGAAATGTCCATATAAATGTCCGTAGAAACTAGGAAATAATCGATGCGCCAGCCGATGTTGCGCTCTCTGGCACGGGCCCAATGGCTCCACCAAGTATATTGGTTTGGCAGGTCGCCGTGAATGTCCCTATAAATGTCCGTATAACCGGCGTCCAAATAAGCCTGAAAACCGGCCCGTTCTTGATCGGTAAAGCCGTGCTTGCCAACATTTTGTTTGGGATTAGCTAGGTCGATTTCGCGATGTGCCACGTTTAGGTCGCCGCAAAAAATCACCGGTTTAGTTTGGTGAAGTTCGTTCAAATATTTTAAAAAGGCCGCGTCCCATTTTTGGCGAATGTCGAGTCGGCTGAGGTCGCCTTTGCTGTTTGGCGTGTAGACCGTGACTAGGAAAAATTTGTCGAATTCCAATGTGGTGATGCGGCCTTCGCGCGTTAGGTCGCCGTATTGATCGCGCAGATTACTGGATTCCGGGTCAAGCCCGGAATGACTATTTTGGTGTTCGGAATGACTGGCGGGTGGTTCAGCGATGGATTTGATGATGTTGTTTTTAACAAAAATCGCCGTGCCAGAATAGCCCGGCCGGTCGGCGTCATTCCAAAATTCTTCATAGTCCGGCAAGTCAATTTCGGCCTGCCCTTGTTTGGCCTTAGTCTCCTGTAAACACAACACATCCGGCTGGTGAAACTTTATAAAGTTTTGCAGCTCACCTTTTTTGATGACCGCCCGAATGCCGTTAACGTTCCAAGAGAAAATTTTCATTAGTTGTAATCGTAATTATAGCTGCCAGAGTCGTTGTATTGTTCCAAAACTCGGTCATAAAAATCGTTATATTCATCGTTATATCTATCATTATCGTCATAACTATCGTTACGGGCATCGTTATAATTATCACGAAATTCAGTCATCATATCGGTCATCATATTGTCATAATAATCGATTACCGTGCCGGTTGTCGACACGCTAATAATTACGAAAAATACGATGGCGATAATTGAGATGACCATACTGACCGCGCCAATGACGATTCCGGCAGTAGCCAAGCCTTTGCCACCTTCGCCAGTTTTTTTGATTTGGCCCAGCGCCACCGCGCCTAAAATGATGCCCAAAACTGACACGAAAAACGAACAGATAAATCCGGCGATGGCCAGACCGTTCGTGACTTCCGGTTTAGTATTTGTGGTTTTGGCGATGTCTTGTTCTGCCATATTAACTCCTTAAAATTATATTCTTTATCACTTTAGCACACATTAAAAATTTCTGCGAGCCTCGCGTTCTTGTTCGCGTTTTTTGATGGCCTCGCGTTTGTCGTAGCGCTTTTTGCCGCGCCCGGTGGCAATGACTAACTTTATAAAGTTTCGTTGGTTGAGCAATCTGATGGGCACGATGGTTAGACCGTCTTTCTTGGCTTTGATTAGCTTGTCGATTTGGGCGCGTTTGGCCAGCAATTTTCGGCTGCGAGTTTCGACAGTTTTGCCGCCGCCGCGTTCGCCGGTCATCACCGAAAACGAGGCATTGATTAACCACAATTCGTTGTCTTTGACTGTGACGTAACTGCCTTTCAAGTGAACGTGGCCTAGTCGCGCGGCTTTGGTTTCGCCACCTGTCAAAACCAGCCCGACCAACAATTCCTCGCCGAGAGCATAATCAAAACTGGCGCGGCGATTGGTGATGGATTTATTTCCGGATGACTTTTTCATATAAATATTATACACTGTTATTGTATGAAAAAGCTAAAAGTTAATATTTTGTATCCGACCAGCGCGCCCGGCGGGCACGGCGTGGAGACAGCTTTTCGAGAAATGGTGAATGGTCTCGGCGCTCGCAACGACGTGGAAGTGATGATAAATTCTTGGGCTCCAGCCGACATTATTCACGCTCACGATCCCGATCCGATTTCGATTATTAAGCTGCTGCGCCACAAAGGTAAGCGGGTGATTTCTGGGCATTTGACGCGTGGTTCGATGGTTGGTTCGGTTGTCGATTGGGTTA
The DNA here is from genome assembly GCA_031264785.1 of Candidatus Nomurabacteria bacterium. Lineage (GTDB taxonomy): Bacteria > Patescibacteriota > Saccharimonadia > Saccharimonadales > Saccharimonadaceae > JAISDN01. The sequence continues at coordinate 6,848 of JAISDN010000012.1, read as the reverse complement.
TTCCGGCCGAGTTTTGGTGGTATAAACGGTTTTATAAAATGGCGGAGGCGATGGTGGCGGTGTCGGCTACTACTAAGCAAAATTTGATTAAGGAGTTTGAAATTTCTGCGCCGATTGCGGTGATTGAAAATTCGATTGATAGCGCCAAGTTGGCGACGACGGCCGACCAAAAAGCTGCGTTTCGGAAAAGTTTGGGTTTTATGCCAGACGATTTTATTGTGGTTAGCAACGGCCAAATTCAGCCGCGCAAAAAGTTTGACGAGTTTATTGATGTGGCGCGCCAGCTGCCGAAGTTTCGGTTCGTGTGGGTGGGCGGCATAATTTTTAAAGGTGCGATTAAAGGTTTGGCAGCCGATCAAGCGCGGCTTATGAAGATGGTGGATGAGGCGCCGGAGAATGTTTTGGTGACTGGTGTGATTCCGCTGGATGAGGCCCGTAAATATCTGCGTGTTAGCGACGTTTATTTTCATCCGGCTGTGCAGGAAACTTTTGGGACGGCCATCGTTGAAGGTGCGGCGGCCGGCCTGCCGATTGTGCTAAGGAAAATTCCGGACTATGACCACACTTTTAAAAATAATGCTTTGTTGGTTGAGCCGGAAAAATTTTCCGAAACTTTGCAGGAACTGAAAAAAAATCGCGAACTTTATAAAAAATATCGGGCCGAAAGTGCCAAGATTGCCAAGCGTTATGACAACTCGGCGGCGGCTGAAAAGTTGGTCAAGTTTTATCGGCAAATTTTGGCGTAAGTGTTTTTGAAGCGCGAAATGTGATATAATGTAAGCACAATGAAAATTGGATTGTTCACCGATACTTATCACCCGTCCACCAACGGTGTGGTTTATGTTGTCGATTCGACCCGTAAATGGCTGGAAAAAATGGGTCACGAAGTTTATATTTATTGTCCGGCCGAAAGTTTTTTGCGCAGCCCCAAAAGTCTACGTCAAGCTCGGTTGGATAGCCACGTTATTCGTATTCCATCGGTGCGCAGCGTTGGGCCGGATGCACCGCGCACTTCGTTGTTTATGCCGCCGGCAATTTTGCGTAAGATTAAAAAACAAAACCTAGACATAATTCACTTTTTCACACCGTCGGTGGTTGGAATGGTGGCGGTTTATGCCGCCAAAAAAACTGGCGCAAAATTGGTGGCTCAGCATTGCACTGACATTTATCAATACCTCGATTATTATCCGATAATGAAACCAGCGGTAGTTTTCGCTAGTTTTCTAATTCCGATGGCGGCACAAATGAATCGCCGCCAACTAAAGCAACTGGCTAAGTTGTATATTCCCAAACGTCGGCCGCCGGAAATTTGGAGCAAGCGGATGATTTCGCTATTGATGTCGATTGCTTATAGCAGTTGTGATGCGGTGATTGCGGTGTCGCGCAAAAGTCAAAATCAGCTGCGCGGTTTTACGCGCGGTGCGAAAATTAATTTCAAAATGATTCCAACTGGCGTCGATCCGATTGCTGTTCCGAGCGATAGAAAAGTTGCGGCTTTTCGCCACAAACACGGCATTGCCGACGACGAGCAAGTAGTGCTATATGTTGGCCGGCTGGGCACAGAAAAAAACATCGATATGTTAATTCCAACTTACGAACGAGTGCTAGCCAAAAAGCCTAAAACCAAGTTTTTGTTTGTGGGCGACAATGAATATCGCGCGGAATTTGAAGCTAAAATTGCCAAGTCGAAGGTAGCCGAGCGAGCGATTTTTACTGGCCATCTGCCGCACGGAAAATTGGGCGTAGCTTATGCCGCTGGTGACGTGTTTGTGTTTCCATCGATTACCGACACGCAAGGCTTAGTGCTACACGAAGCTGCCTTGGCCGGTCTGCCGATTGTGTTGATTGACGGCGATGTGACCGAAGTTGTGAAGTTTAATTACAACGGCTATATTGTGCGCAACAGCCCGGCTGATTTTGCTTGGCGGGTTTTGAAAATCTTGATTTATAAGTCAATGCAAAAACGTTTTTCGGAAAATAGCGTCAAGCTAGCTAGCGAATTTTCCGAACAAAAACAAGTCTCTAAACTTGTCGAATTATATACTGAAATTTTGAAAAAATAATTAAAAATTTTCCAGCGCCATATTGATATGCGAACGGTCAAAACCTTGCAGCAACTCCCCGCCAATATCCAGCACCGGCACGCCGCGAAAAGCGCCACCGATTTTGTCCATTAGCTCTTTGTTGGCAGTCTCATCCTGTTCGATATTTTTTTCCTCAAAGTCAACGCCTTTGCTTTTTAAATATGCTTTAGCCTGCTTGCAGTAAGCGCAATAGTCAGTGCTATAAACAATCACTTTTTTGTTCATTTTTTGTCCCCTCCTTATGGTTACCCCTAGTTTATATCAATTTTTGGCGCGCGTCAAATGGAATTTTCCACAATTTGCGCAACGATAAATTTTCAGCTTCAGCTCCTGTTTAATGTCCATCAATTCTTGCTCTTGTTTAACTTTTTCGGCTTCTTGGCGCGAATTATAACAGTTTTTATTTTGGCATTTTGGATGGTCGGGATTTTGAAACTTTATAAAGTTTGTCATAGCTCTTCCAGAGCTGCGCGCGCTTCATTTGTGTTCGTCGTCAGCATCAATTTATTGCGAATTTCTTTGGCGCCGGAAAAACCGTTGATATAAATTTTGAAAAACTTTTTGAGCGGTTCATATTTTTGATTGCCGCTTTGATCAAACAATTCCAAGTGGTATTTCAGCAAATCCAGCAGTTCTGTGCGGTCGTGCGGGCGGGGATTTTTTTCAAAACAAAATGGGTTGGCGAACACGCCGCGACCAATCATTAGGCCATCTAGGCTTGGTGAAACTTTATGAAGTTTCAGGCCGGCCGCGCGGTCGGCAATGTCACCGTTGATGATGAGTTTGGTGGCGGGTGCGATTTGGTTGCGCAGCTTGATAATGTCCGGAATCAGCTCGTAGTGCGCCGGCACTTTGCTCATTTCTTTGCGTGTGCGTAGGTGAATGGTCAGTGCTGCTAGATCTTGTTCTAGTAGTGTCGTTAGCCACGATTGCCATTCGTCTATTTTGGAAAAGCCGATGCGAGTTTTGACCGAGATTGGTATAGCCGCAAAATCCAGCTCGTCCTCCGGGTGTTCGGGTCCTGTCTCGAATTCCTCCCCCGAAAATTTTTCCGCTCGCGGAAAACATTGTTCGGGGGACCCCCTCCTTCGATCCACCCGAACAGCCCTGTCAGGGTCACTGGATTTTGCTAGTTCTTGCTTGACTGTTTGTATTATTTTTGTGGCTAGTTCGGGCGTTTTTATCAAAGATGCGCCGCCGCCGGATTTTATTACTGATTTGTCGGGGCAGCCCATATTGATGTCTATGCCGGCGAAGCCCATTTTGGCTAGTTCGGCGGCAGTTTGGGCGAAGTTTTCCGGTTTGCTGCCCCAAATTTGGGCGACGATTGGCATTTCGGTTGGTGAAAACTTCAAACGTCGCGCCACTGATTCACGGCCGGCGGGGTGACAAAAACCGTCCACGTTCATAAATTCGGTGAAAAATACCTCTGGCCGGGCTGCCCGTAAAATAACTTGACGAAAAACCGCGTCGGTTACATCCTCCATCGGCGCTAGGCAAAAAAATGGTTTGTTGAGTTTATTCCAAAAGTTCATATATTAATTATAGCAAAATTTTTAGGCTGCCGCGCCCGATTGATTCGATTGCGACAGCCCGTGACGGAGAAATAACTATTTTGGTTCATCTTTGAACCACGGCGGTGCTTCCTTGAGAGCACAAGGCGGTCGAAAGCAAGATGCTGGAGTTTTCACATCGTGAGATTTTTCTGATGGCTTAGTCTCCTTTGGGGCGACCATAAGACTTTTAGCTACATTCTTGTCCATAATTTTTCCTCCTGAAAGCTGCGACAATCTCGCGAGTGCCCAATATGGGCGTTGCCGACTGTCTATCATATTATATCACAGTCTGAACAAGGCTTCCAGTCATTCCGGGCTTGACCCGGAATCCAGACACGTTTTTCTGGATACCGGATCAAGTCCGGTATGACAAGTCGTTTTCAAACTCCAACGTGCCGCGCAGATTTTTTGGATAATCGTCGACTTTTGGAAAATCTAGGTTTTGGATATGTTCCCAAATTGCGGTCAGTAACTTAATAAAGTTTTGAACCTCATCCTCCCTGTAATCAATCTCCAAAAACTGCGGTTCGTCGTCGGCGGCTTCGATGAAATAAATGATGGCTTTGTCGATTTTTAGACCCGGACGATTGTTGGCATTTTCGATTAGCAACTTATAAAATATCAGCTGCTGCCAATAATTGTGAGTTTTGATTTTGCCTTTGTTAAACTGATCAAAGGCGCCGCCGGTTTTGTAATCGGCCACCACCACGCGCCGAGTTTTTTCGTCGATTTCGATTAGGTCCATTTTGCCGGTCAGGTTCATCTCGCCCAGCCGCGCCTCGAAAACCTGTTCAACGCGTTGATTGGGATTGAACTGGTGTTTGGCGATAAACTTGAGCAAGTTTTCGTTGCCTTTGCCGAGGTAAAATTGATAATCAACGTCCAGCATCCGCATTGATTTTAATTGGCTCATAAAAACTTTTTTAATCTCGTCGGCGTTAGGCTTCCGCGCGTTTTTATTATAAAACCCGTGCGCAAATTTCATAGTTTCGTGAACCGCTGTGCCGTAATCGGCGGCCGGCGACTTGGCTTGGGGAAAACGCAGCAGGTTGTGGAGCAGAAACTTTTCCGGCCCGGCGTATTCTAGATTGGTAAAGGCGTTGATGGCGGTGGCGTTTAGTTTGTAATCTTTCAAAACCGGTGCCAGCAAACTTTTCAGGTCTTTGTTGACGTTCAAAAAAGGCGCGCTCCAAGCCGTTTCCAGATTTTCGATGGGCTGGGATTTGATTTCGGCTCGGCGCGTTTGGATATTGCCTAGCACCGGCAAAATAGTCAAATCCTCACCTTTGGCATTAGATTTTTCCGGCGCTGTGATAAACAGCCGATGCTTGGCGCGGGTGGCCGCCACATAAATCAGGCGCAGATTTTCGTCCAGTTCGTGCGGCAGGGTCAGACGCAGATTGGTCGGGAAAAACCGCTCACTGCTCTTTTTCAGCCACTTGTCGCGCGTGCCGTGATACATGAACACGGTGTCAAATTCGAGGCCCTTTGCTTTATGGACGCTCATCAAATGGACGCGGGCTTTGTCGCCAAATTGGCGCTGTGCCAAAATTTTCAGATCGTATTTACGATACAAATCGATGGTTTGGATAAAAGTTTGTAGCGTTGGTGCGTCGGTTTGATATTCGCGCACTTTGTCGCGCAGGGTGATTAAATCGGATAAATATTCTAGGTAGGCGTTGGGATTTTCGGCCAGCTTGGCCTCGCTAAGATAGTAAACTTTATAAACTTTGGCGAAAATAGTGTCGATGGCGGTTTCCATTGTCTGGTTTTTGATTTCCTTGCTCGTTTCGATTAGCCAATCGGCTAGGTTTTTTAGTTCGGTTGAGGCTTTGGAATCGGTCCCAGTAATAGTTTCCAACCAACGGCCGCCGCGCTCGGTCGCCAACGACAACTGCCAAACTTCACGCGCCGGAATCTGCCAAGCTGGATGGGCTAATAGTTCGGGCAACAGCTCATTAGCTTTGCCGTGTGCGCCATCGGCAATGTAACAAATTATCCTCGCCAAGATTTCCAGCGCGCGGATGGGCGGACTGTCCAACACGTTAGATCGTCGTTCGTATTCAATATTCGGGCCGATGGTGCGGTGTAAAAACGGCAGCAAATTTTCCAAATCTTTGTGTTCGCGGCTGATGATAGCGATTTCGCGCGTCGGTTTTTCGGCCAGTTCGCGGGCGGTTTGTTCGGCCACCCACGCCGCTTCGTCAATGTCTGTGGCGGTGCTAATGTATTCGATTTTTTCGCCAGTTTGATGTTCGCGTCGCGCTAGCAACTCGCTAACTGATTCAAAAAAGCCGCGTTTTATCCGCGTTTCGGCGCCGGAAATAATCTGATCGGCCAACCGCAAAACGCCGTCCTCGCTGCGGTAATTTTCAAACAGCTGAATCCGCTGCGCCGCCGGATAATGAGCGATAAATTGGCGCATATTGTTGGCGTTGGCGCCTTGAAAACTGAAAATCGCCTGATCGTCGTCGCCGACCACCATAATATTGCTGTCCGGCGCGTCGGCCAGCAGCGTCAGGATTTTCATTTGGGCGTCGTTGGTGTCCTGAAATTCGTCCACCAAAATGTATTGATATTGTTCCTGCAAATCGGCCCGAAAATCGGCGTTGTCGGTCAACTTGACAATAATTTCCACAATCATATCGTCAAAATCGTACAGGCCGCGCTTACCTAATTCGGCCTGATATTGTTCATAAACTGCGGCCAGCGCCAGCACGTTTTCGGACTTGCCGCGATCCTTCATTTTGCGGTTTTTAGTGTTGAAATATTGGTCTTTGAATTTGGTGATTTGATTGGTTTTGCCGGACTGGACGGCGTCGTTAATGGCATCCGCGAATTCGTTAATTACCACCGTTGCCAACGACGATTTTTGATTAGCAAACTTGGCCAAGTTTTCATAACCAGTTTTATAAAGCGGCAGATTTTTCGGACTCATTTTGTCGGCAAAAGTTTCGGCCAAAATCGGCTCGGTAAAATCAATAAATTCCAAATTCTGGCGTGCTATCGCCACCAAATTTTCGGCGCTAAAACCGCCCTTGCGTTTGACGTCACTAATCGCCCGCTGAACTTCGCGCAGCCGGGTGGCTTGATCGTCGTGCGTGCCGGCCAGTGGATTGTCGTGCGGCAGGCCGCGCAAAATGTCGTTAATAATTTCTAACTTTGTAATCTCGTCGGCCGGCGCAAACTGCGCACCGTCGAAAAAATA
>JAISDN010000013.1 GCA_031264785.1 Candidatus Nomurabacteria bacterium | reverse complement strand
GAAATCATCGTAGTCGCTGTATTGGCCGTTTAATTCCGCCAACTTGTCATTATAAACTGTGTCCCACTCGTCTTGGTCGAAAACTTGATTAAAAGTATAGTCGTAGGCCAGTTGACCAATCTGCACGCGCAGTTGCGCCACAACTTCGTCGATGGCCTGATTGACGCGCTGTTCAATATCGCTGGCCAGCTGGTTGAGCTGGGTTTCGATATCTTTGAACTTGGCAATCGCGGCGGCTACAGCAATTTTGACTTGGTCGGCGCGGCCGTTGATTTCGTCTTTGAGATCGTCAAGGGCCGTGTTGATGTCGCCCACCAATTTATCGTAGGCGTCGGTGGTCAGCGCCTCTGGGTCTAACTCCACTTTATAGCTGCCTTTAGCTTCGTCATAAACTAACACAAAAGTGTTGCTTTCTAGCTGTAAGTCGCTGAGCGCGCTGACGTCCTGCGTGATTGGTGTGACCCAAGTATCATAATAGTCGGTCGGCGCGGCAATAACACTGGCCGTCGGCGTTAAAGCCACAACAGTGGTCGTAGCCATTAATAATAAACGTTTAAACATATTTCCTCCCTGAAAAATATCAAACTTAATAATATTACAACATTTTATACACTATCTGTTGAGTTTGCAAGCAGTAGCATTTTAATTTTTGTTGTAATTTTTACAACATTTTTGAAACTAATTTCGGCTGAGTGACGTGCAATTTGCGGGCTTTGTTGGCCCATTGGTCGGCTAATTCGTTTAATTCGGTGCCAACGTGGCCGCGTGTCCAAGTCAATTTGGCGCGCGAAACTTTATAAAGTTTATAAAGCGGCTGAACAATGTCGAGGTTTTTGATGCCACCTTTTTTGTGCCAATCATTAGTTTCCCAAACGACCGCCCACTCGGTCAAAACCTTAATCCAAAATTCGCTGTCGGTTTTGATTTCGCATTCCGCGCCACTGGCGTCGGTCAAAGCTGTCATAATCGCCAAGCCTTCCATCCGAATATTGGTGGTTTCTGCCCCGCTGGGTTCGCCGCCGATCAAATAAGCTTGGCCATTTTTAATAACCGCAAAACCGCCCGGACCGGGATTGGGGCTGGCCGAACCGTCGGTAAAATATTCGGTCACGCGTGACTCCGGTGGTGTTGGTATTTTTGGTGATGTTTGCGGGTCAAAAAAATGCCCACCATAATCAAGATCGCGCCGACCGCCATCTCCCACGAAATGACTTCGCCAATCACTAGCGCCGGAAAAATCACCGCCAAAACTTGGCCCAGATAATTGATTGTCACAGTGGTGGAAGTGCCAGTTTTTTCGTAACCTTTGACGCTGACATAACGCAAAATCACGCAAAAACCAACCGACAAATAAGCAATCAATAGCCAATCGACGGTGGTCATATTGGCAATGTCGCGGAACACCGCGTCGCCGACCGTCAGCGCCGCCCAAATCATACTAGTGATAGCGCCAAATAAGTATTGAACGGCCAACACCATAAACAGCGGCACACCAGATTCGTTTTGGCGGCGCACCGCCACCATAAAAGCGGCGTGCAGCAAAATGTAAAAGGCCATCGCGATCAGCGGGATAATTCCAAAAAAGCCGACTGAACTGTTTAGCAGCACTGGCAGCAAAATCACAATCGTGCCGCCCAAAACCGCAAACAAAATGCCGAGTACGGAGCTTTTGGTGATTTTATCTTTGGTCAGAATCATAGAAAAAATGCCAAAAATTATCGGCGACAATAGTAGCAAAACCGACACGTAGGAAGCGCTGGATTCGGCGATGGCGGAAATGTATAACGGGCCGCCGACCGAGAATGGGATGGCGGTGATGATAATTTTTAGGAGATTTTTTTTGATGGCTTTTTTGTGTTTTTTGAACATCATAAAAAATATCACCATCAAGATTATAGCCACAATGCTATAGCGAATCGCCGCCAGCGAGGCCGGCGCGAGGTCTTGCGACAGCAGCTTGACCGCCGTGCCGTTGGGAACCATAGCTAAAGTCGCCAAAACCGAAATCAGCACCCAAGCGGTTGCGCTGATTTTTGATTTGGTTTTTCGTTTTACCACCATTTTTTGCCTTATGAAATTTCGCTAATTTTTACCCGTTTCTGTTCGGTGGTGTCGCGGTCGCGGATGGTTATGGTGTCATCTTCAAGTGTTGTAAAATCTACAACAATACATTCTGGCACGCCGATTTCGTCGGCTTTGGCGTAACGTTTGCCAATATTGCCGCTGTCATCCCACATCACTTTTTGGCCGGCGGTTTTTAGGCTGTCGTAAACTTCGCAAGCTTTTGATACCAATTCTGGCTTGTTTTTGAGTAGCGGCGAAACAACTTTTTCAACTGGCGCAATGGATTTCGGCAGTTTTAGATAAGTTCGGTCGCCGTCCTGCGTGTAGGCCGTTGTTAGGATTGCCATAATCAGCCGCTCGACGCCAAAACTCGGTTCGATAACGTGTGGCACGAAAGGTTGCTTTGAGGTGTCTTTGGGACGATATTCCATTGATTTGCCGGATTCGCGGGCGATGTTTTGGAGGTCAAAATCCGTGCGATAGGCTAGGCCGAGCAATTCCTCGCGACCAATTGGAAAGTCAAATTCGATGTCGATGGTGCGTTTGCTGTAATGCGCCCGATCGGCTTCTGGCACTTCCAGCTCGTGAATTTTATCCTTTGGAATCCCCATTTGGTCAAGGAATTTGTAAATATCAGCCAGCAACTTGTCAAAGTTTTCGGACCAAGCTTCGGGATCGACAAAATATTCAATTTCCATTTGCTCGAACTCGCGGCTGCGAAAAATAAAATCGCGCGGGCTGATTTCGTTGCGAAAAGCCTTGCCGGTTTGGGCAATGCCAAACGGCAAATCCGGGTAAAAACTATCCAGCACATTTTTGTAATTGGTGAAAATTCCCTGCGCCGTTTCCGGCCGCAAATAAGCCGTCGACTTGTCGTCCTTGACTGGCCCGACGTTGGTTTCAAACATCATATTAAACTGCCGAACCTCACTCCAATCCTTCTGGCCGCAAACCGGACATTTATCATTCAAATCAATTTTATCGGCCCGAAATCGACTGTGGCAGTTTTTACACTCCACTAATGGATCAGAAAAAGTCGCCGTGTGACCACTAGCCACCCAAGTTTTAGGATTCATAATTATAGCCGCGTCGACGCCATACATATCGTCGCGCTGCTCCACAAAAAACCGCCACCAAGCATTCATTACGTTGCGTTTTAGTTCGACACCAAGCGGACCGTAATCCCACGTGCCGGCTAATCCGCCGTAAATTTCCGAACCTTGATAGATGAACCCGCGCCGTTTACATAGACTAACAATTTCTTCCATACCAGATATTATAGCATACTCGCTGATGGTTTAAAGTGTCGTAATCGGGCGCGACTGCACAACATAAAACGAGCCGGCCTCCACCGCCCATTCGATATCTTGCGGAGTATTATAAAATTTTTCAACGTCAATAATTATTTGCGCTAACTTGATAATATCTTCATCATCTAAACATTGCTCTTCGGCGAGGTGAGCCTCGACGTCCTCTTCAATATTCTCACCGTTTTCATACACCATCATTTTCCGTTTAGCAGCAATCGTCTTATCCAAAATCTGGAATGAGTTTTTGTCGACAACATAATCGTCTGGCGTTATCATACCCTGAACGATCAGCTCGCCCAGCCCATAAATCGCTTCTATCATAATTTCGTCGGTATTTTTATTCAGCGGATTAACGCTAAAGGCCACCCCCGATTTTTCGCTGGCCACCATTTTTTGGACCACCACCGCCAGCGCCAGTTCATCACTTTTGATGTCCTGCTCGTCAGCATAACTGGCGACATTGTGCGTTTTGGCCGAGTCCCAGCACTTCTTAACGCTATCTAATAAATCGTCGCGCCTGACGTTCAGGAAGGATTCAAATTGGCCAGCCCACGAAGCATTTGGGGAATCTTCGGCGATGGCGCTCGATCGCACGGCAACTCTTTCGGTACCCAAATTTTCAAAAGCCTGCAACAATTTTTCGGCAAAATCTGCCCACGAATCGTCGTCAACATCGCCGCGCGCAAAAGCTCCGTAAGCTTTAGTCGTAATCACAAATCCATCAGGCACCGGCAGATCGGCGCGAATCATACGACTCAGCGACAGACCTTTACCGCCCACCAAGCCAATTTCATCATCCTTTATTTCTTGAAAAGTTTTAATCATCTGCTAAACCGATGCTCCTTCGGGTTGGGTTATTCCTTCACCGCCTTTATAATAATACCTGTCACCTTTAACATCGGCAAAAACTTGACCAGTTTCGTCGGCACCCAAAGTAAATCCGCCGCTATATTCAAAACCGACCTCAGCTAGCGGCACTCCGAAATAAGCGTTCAGGTAAGAGTCCAAACCGCCACCGTGCCCAACGATCCACGCCACCAACGGAGAATGCGCTTTGTCGGGATCGTTGTGAAAAAACTGGGCCGCCAACTCGATATTTTTAATAGCATAATCCATCCGCGCCGCCACGTGGCTGGGACTTTCGGCGTGATATTCGTCGCGCTTGTCGTCGTGCACCTCTTGGTAAAAAGCCGTCCACTGAGCCTTCGGATCATCTGGATAGAGTTCGCGCAGGTGTTGCATAAATCCATTTTCAAAGATATCAGCCTCCCGCAGAGTCGGCGAAGAATCTACCGCCGCCTCGTTAGCGCCAAGTAGCTGTTCCGGCTTCAAACCACGCGCGCTCAACTCTTCGGCAATCACGCTCCGCACAATCTCAGCTGTTTCTACAGCGCGCTGACCATCAATTGTATCAACCTGCACCGGTTCGCGCCCGTCGCCCACTTGACTTTTGCCATCGTCAAACATTTGATCGGATGCGATGACAAAAAAATGAGTGTCGGGATTAGCGTCCAAATATTCTTTAGCTTTAGCCTGAGCTTGCTCACGGGCGTGCTGCTCTCCTTCTGGCGTCAATTTACCAGTTTCGGCGCTATAGTTATCGTGGCGCTGCACCAACATCTGCATACGTCCGCCAGACATCGGGGCGCGTTCATTCATTCTCGTAGTCCTTGATATTGAAGTCAGATTCGTCAACAGACATTACTTCGGCCTTCAGGTCCTCCGGCAGATACCACACAAAACTACTAAACATCGAAGCGTGATTGACGGACGGATAGCGGACCGCAGAATTCTCGGATAAAATACTATGAACTTTTTCGTGAACGTCGCGCTCCCAAACCGGCAACAACCGGTGGTCGATATTTCCCATAATGTCTTTTGACATCGAAAAACATTTCGACATTTCGTACGACAATTCAAAGCCTCGATATTCTTCTTCGCTCAATTTGCTTTTTGCAATGTCGAAAATCTGCGCAATCGTTTGCTTCATATCTTCATAACGTTCTTCAAGTTGTTGGTTTTCGTCGCGGAACTCCACCGTGTGATTTAGAAAGCTATAGAGCGGGAAATCGGTTTTTCGCATTTTGACCTGATTCAGCGGCAGCACCAGCGGCGGCAATTCAATCAGCGGCGCTGACTTGGGCAGATTAGGATCGATAACGCTCAGCTCATCATAGTGATGATCGTCCGGATTAGTCATTCGCTCAACAATTGGCTTCCAGATCTCGTTAATTTTGTCAGCGTCGCTTTCGCCGTGTTCGTCAATCAGCGGCGCCACAGTGTCCAAAATTGATTTCGAAAACGGATCATTTTCCAAAAACTTCATCACAGTGTTGCCGTGCAGAGCCTGTACAAGATAGATATCGGCATAATCGGTCTGCAACAAGTCTCGCTGCAAACGAATGATTTGCTGTTCATAACTTTCAACGTCGTCGGTGGCATCAACCATTTTGCGCGCAAAAGATTTGAGTTGGTCAACGTAAAATTCGTGAATCGGGCCATCGGCAAACACGTAATTAATAACCCAAAATTTGAAGCAAAATATTTTGTTGAATTGCTGATCGGTTTTGACCAAAAAGTTGAGGTCGGTTTGGTCGCCGGCCTGATACTTGTCGATCACGCTGCTAACCGCTCGGTCCAGCTCGTCAAATTCACTGTGGACAAACTCCATATATTCCTCCGGATTGTCGTGGAGCGCCAGCGCCTTAGCCTCAAAAAAATCAATCACTCGCGGAAATTTATACGGATAATAAGTCATAAACTGCTGCTCGTCATTGGGCAGACTCTTCGGAAATTTTAACAAAATTGGATCAATCTTCATAAATATACCCCTCATTGCCATCTAAAATAACTTTTTTACCATCCTCTAAAATTGAAGTGGCGTTTTGCGTCCCAACCACGCAAGGAATGTTAAACTCACGCGAAACGATAGCAGCGTGGCACAAATTACCACCTAAATCCGTTATGATTCCAGCGGCGCGACGAATCGCCAAAAGGTATTGCGGGCGCGTCATTTCCGTAACCACAATGTCGCCGCGTTTAACATTTTCCAAAGACTTTTGAATATCGGTATGCTGGGACAGCGTGCGGATCACCTTGACCGTGCCGCGAACCCGTCCCGCCGACGCGGCGTAACCGCTCAAAATCCGCTTGGGCTTTCTCTCGTATGGCTTGAAATATTGCCTCATTTCATTTTCTAAAGCCTTATACTCGTCCGACTCCTTAATAAAGCCCTTCTTGTCGTGAGTAATCGGAATACCGTCGATGTGCAGCTCGCCGACAATCTGCTTAATGTCCTGATTTGGCGTCAAACCGATTTTATCAAAAACAGTCACCAACCGGCCGCGCCGAAAAGTGTGAAATCCATAATAACTTTTATTAAGACCGCTCAGCTGGTAGCCCCACCAGCCGTGCGCGTGCACCTTGTCAATTTTAAATTCAAATTCGTGGCGCTCGTCGTCCAAAATGTTCGGCTTATTCGCTTCGCACGGTTTACCGTTGAATATCAAATCCAGTTCTCCGTTTTGGATAAACGGCCCAAAACGCAGCCCGAATTCCTCTTGGATACTCTCCAGCATTTTTTGAGAAAAATCAACTTTCAGGCGCGAAACCAAAATTATCGTGCCGCTCTTTGAGCTCTCCACGCCGCGTTCCACAACCAACGGGAACTTATACCAATCACCATGCTTCATCCACTCGTCTTCGTCATATTGTAAAATATATTGTTCATCAGAATTTTCCTGCGTGGTAATTAATGTAAAAGCCTGCCCGAGAAACGAGGTCGACGTTTTCATACCGAGTCCAAATTCGCCCAGCTGGCCTTTTTTATTGGAAAACCCTAGCCGAATCGAATTTGACGTTTGTTCCTCGCTCATACCGATACCATTGTCGGCAATCACAACCGAATCCTCAGAAATATCGACTTTAACAACTGGCTTATGGCCCTCGCGACGCGCGTCGATGGAATTGTCAATCAACTCCGACAAGGCCTCCTGAATAGAATACCCCGTCTGGCTAATCTTAGTCATCAAACTGCGATGCGGTGATATATCTATAAATTTTGTTTCTTTTTCCATGCACGCCTGCCTTTCTGTGATACAACCCTCTGTTTTGCGTTTACCACTAGTTTTAATTTTATCATACTGGAGTACAAAATCAATCTATCATACCACCAAAATCGACTTTTAATTACTAAAGGCGTTCCTAGATTTTGGCCACAATTTGGGCCAAGCGCAAGCAATCGTCAATAATCTCGTTGATGCCGGCTATGCGGGCGATGATTTCTGGTTGGTTGTTGTTGATGACTCGCAAAAGTTTAATGTGGCTGGAATTATATGGACCGTTTTCGGCAAAAACCAAAACTTGATGGCCGACGTCAAAACTATATTGCGCGTCCTCAACCAGTTTCATACCATTATGATCGGTGGCGATGTTCAGCTCGTTGCCAAGCAGCTTGGCGAGGCTCAAATAAAACCAAGTTTGAACAATCTTTAAACTAATTTTCAGATTATCAAGCGCCGCCAAACAACCTTGCAGCAAATCAAAAAACTCCGGCTCGTCGATCATTTCACTAGCCCGCGAAACTTGTTTGATGGCGTCATAAGCAAACTGCATACGGTCGTAATCGGTCATAATTTGGTCGTAAAAAGTTTTCAGCCGCGCGCCGGTCAAAGTGGCGATTTCGCCCTTGCCAATATGTAACACAATATCGCAAACCGCAAACAGCTCAATCCCGCCAGCCAGTCGTGATTTTTCTTTGCGCACACTGCGCGCCATCACTGACAGTTTACCGTTTTTAGGAGTTATAACTTGTAAAATCCGGTCGGCCTCGCCGTAGTTAGTGCGCCGCAAAACGATCGCGTCGGTGCGCAAGCTACCGGACATTTTTGACCGCCTCCGCGATTTCAGCCGGCTGAGCCGTCTGTTTATCAAAAATATATTTGACGCCGTGATTTTCAAAATCGGCTAGATTTAGCCGCTGACCGTCGACCGTCAGCAAAATCACCGGCAGCTGGCGCGTGTCGGTAAAAGACTGCAGCTCGTTAAGCAACGTCATAGCGTTTTTTGTGCCCAAGCGAAAATCCGCCAAAACCACGCGCGGCAATTCCGCGTCAATTTTTTTAATGGCTGCTTCGGCCGAATCAGCAATCTGAACCGACTCATTTAGAGATTTTTCCAAAGTCGCCGCCAAACTCTCGGCAAACCATTTGTCGCCATCCACCAATAAAATACTCACGCCAGCTCCAACAGGTTTAGCTGCGACGACAGCGGCAAATGAGCCCGAAAAGTTACGCCGCCAGCGTGGTGGCGCGACACCGACAAACGACCTTGCATAGCGCTAGCAAACTTGTCGGCAATAACCAAGCCAAGACTGCTGGCCATTGGCCGAGCCGAAATCGGCGCATTGGTCTTACCAAGTTTAGCGGACAATTTTCGAAATTGCGACAAGTCCATAATCGGACCAAAATCGCGCACCGCCAGCACTGTTTCGCCGTGATTTTGCCGCGCCGTAATGCGGATTTTTTTCGAACCGGTATAATTCAGCGAATTATCAACTAGGCCCAGCAGCAGCGACCGCAGCAGTTCGCGATGACCGACCACCACCGTAGATTGGCTACTGATTTTAATATCAAAAGTTTGAGCTAAAGCCCGCGACAACGGCAGCAATTCGTCCACAACTTCCTGACACAAACCATTGATTTGGATCGGCTCAAGTTCAAACATTGCCCCTTCCAGCCGCGCAATTTTAGTCAAATTGTCAGCCAGCCGTAGCGACCGCTCGGTCGTCAAACGAATCCGACGAATAATTTCTTGCTGTTTTTCGAGGGTTTTTTCCTGATCCAGCTCAAAAGTCAATTGCCGAATCAAACACAGCGGCGTTTTCAACTCGTGCGAGCAAGCCACCAACGATAAATTCACTCCCTCACTATTCATATCCCTATTTTAGCAAATTTGAAAAATTGTTGCTGGTTATGCTACTGCGCAAATTTCAGAGACGGCAAAATAATGTTGTCAAAATCACTCATAAAATCTTGCGAATCAACCCGCACCGTCAAAGTTTTGTCACGAATTTCAAACAGCACAAAGGCGCCTTTCAGCTTTTCCGAAATTTTGCCGTCCAGCCGCACACCTTTAAAACCGTCAAAATCTTTAGTCTTCCCCAGTGTAATCGGTTTAACCGTCAGCTCGCCATTTTCGGCGGCGGCATCAAAAGATTTAACCGTTTCCTCATAATCCTTGTTTTCCACAAACACTCTGAGCGCCATAATGGTCTCATCGGCCAGCGGCGGCACTAATTTGGGATAAAAAACCACTTCATAACTAGCTTTATCATTTTTGACATTATAAGCCGCCCAAGTTTTGGGATATTCAAAACTAACCGAACCAAAATCCTTCGGGCCGACAAAATCATTGTAAGGCTTTTTCAGTTCCTCCGCAAAATTAGTTTCGTCGATTTTTTGCTGCTCGTCCTTGCCGCCGGCCACCGCTTCGGCCACGATCACCGCCGTGTCATCTTTATAATGCAGCATCTCATTATATGACCAAGCGAACAGACCCAAAGCGCCGGCCGTCAAAACCGCCAAAACAATCGCCACGATCAATGAAATGTTAGGTTTATTATACATAAGCAAATTGTAGCACTGTTTTAAAAAATATACAAACAAGCGCCGTTGTTGTGTTTGACCGGCTTACGATTTGGCAATTTAAACCCAAAAGTAATGACTTTTAGTTTTTTCGGTTTTTGTTTCGACAGGTATTTTTCTAGTTTAGCCGCGTCGCGCTGCACGCAAAAAGCGTAAACAATGGTGGTTTCGGCCGGTAAGTCGACCAGCCAGTAATTTGCCAAATAAACTTCGGGTTTCGGCCGATCACGACACAGCCGGATTTTGGCTATCAGCCACAAAATTGGGTTAATTTCATAACCAATGCTGCGCGCGCCGCAACCAGCCACCAACCGCAAAATCGCGCCGTCGCCCGAGCCAAGATCGACCACCAAATCTTTTTTACTAATTTTGGCTAAATCCAGCGCCGCTTTGGCCCAACGGCGGCGCGTTGGCAAATATGGCGCGCCGAAAAATACCGAGAATCCCATCAATAAAACCAGCCCAGCCAAAACAAAAGCTATCATACAGCGGCTTTGCGGCTTCGGTTTTGTTTAACTTTTCGAAAAACCAACCAAGCCACCAGCAAAACCAGCGCCGCAATCACGGTCAAAAACAGCCAAAATGGCATCACTAAAACCAAACTATTTTGAACATTGGTTTGGCCCAAAATATTAACTTCCTGGGTAATATTATAAATTCCCAAAAACGGCGGATTTTCCCAAACCGCCTCGTTTGGCCGCGTCGAATCCGCCAAAACCGATTTGTGCGTCGTGTTTTCAAACAAAGTCCCGCCAAAAATACTCTCCGCCTTGAAAATATAATCGATATCAAAATCAACATTGCCGTCGTTTTGCACCTTGCTGCTGGCGAAAACCGGCCGCGCAAAATTCAAAACCGGCACCAGATTTTCAATCACCTGCCCGCTTTGCTTAGCGTTCGGCCCGTCGATATTAACATTCAACTTATAACCAATCCGATATAATTTATTGACGCCCACATTGTCATCGGCCTGCTCATCCGGCACTTGCTGCACCGCAATCAGCGCCCGCTGCGAGCCGCCGGTGGCATATTTTGGAACTTCCACTTGGTATTTAATGGTGCACTCCTCTTTGGAACGCATTTTCAGAAAAATCCGGCCGTTGTCGCGCTTGTCAACTTTACAATCTTTAATATCGAGCTTGGTCCAACTGGTAATTTTATTACGTTCGCTATAAGTCGAAAAATCCTCCGCATAATCGGCGTCCGACTGCACTGAATATGGCGCAACCTCCACAAAAACTTCAACGGTTTGACCGCTCGGCTGACCAATTTTAATTTCGCCGTCATATTTCCCGCCCGGCTTCAAAGTCGGCACTTCCGCCACTCGCTGCGTGCTAGCAAAATTACTCATCGGCGACATCAAAATCCCAGCTTTATTGCTGACAACTTCCATATCGTCATTAATAATCGCGCCGACCGGCATAGCGCTGAAGCTCACCAAACAAATCACCGCCACCACTAGACTCGGCAGTTTTTTAATGCGATTTTTAGCAGTTTCTAAGCGTTTTTTAATTTCGCCGGCCAATTTCGCTCCCTTTTCGTATTGCGCGGTAGCCTTTTCGACATCTAAATCTTCGGAGTCAAACCAAGCCACCACTTCTTCAAACTCCGCCAGCTGCTGCTTAATAGTTTTTTCGCTCATATATAAAAAGTATAGCAAAAACTGCTAAACTTTTCCGTTGTAAAAATTACAACACTTTACGCTGCTTATTACGGCGCTGTTTAATAACCCGCTGCCCAGTTTTGCTGCTCATTCGAGCTCGAAAACCGTGCACCTTGGCGGCGTGTCGTTTCTTTGGTTGATATGTTCTCTTTGGCATAATGTGTCTATTTTAACAGATGTGGGATTTTTTGCAAGGTTAATTTAATTCAACTAAAACTTAGCCAACGCCGCTCGAAACGTTTGTGATGATCCTCCATACCCATTGGAAACTGATGAATAAAACATTCCGTCTGCGGACGTTGAATCTAGGCCACCGCTTCGGTATGGCCACACATAAGTCGAATTGACAAAACTTGAGGCCTCATAATTCCACGACTGGCGACTACTAGAAAGCGACTGGACTGTCGTGGTTTCAAAATTAGCCTGTCCACCACAGATGCTAAAGTCGCACACGTCGAAGTTGTAGTAGCTTTCGCTGGTTGAACTGCTAGCAGCCGGCTTTATACCAAAAGGCCCAACGTAGTATATATCCATGTAGCGAGTTTGGGGCATTGTAGATATAACAGAAGTACTAGAAATACCACCTCTATTACTAAGGGTATATTCATTTACTCCAGACATACCATAAATGCCATAGATGTTGTCAGTTGCGCTGGCATGAACGCCAATAGTTGTGTTGTATTGGTTGCACGAATTAGAGGAATTGGCAGACGCACTATCACCAGCACAACCTGTAGTATATGAAGAGTTATTATTAATCCAAACCTCAGTGGAGTTTCGCCCGTAGTTTGATGTTGCCAGATAAGTAATTGCTCCCCAATCAGTATTACGTACCATTCTGGATTGAGTTTGGGTGGTGAGGTTTTGAGTGTTGCTTCCAGTATCCTTTGCTATTATAGCATTTCCGCCGGCTGCTCCATCGGGGTTGGTAGACATATTTATTGATGTGCTGAACTGAGGCCCAATGTTTTGGTTAACTAGTGTTGTCAGATTTGGTTTTACTGTTGGGTTTGCTGCCGTTCCAGTGGTTTCGAATTTAGCTATCCACAGTCCGTTTAGCTCAGTCGGGTTAGGATTATCTTCATCTC
>JAISDN010000060.1 GCA_031264785.1 Candidatus Nomurabacteria bacterium | reverse complement strand
TAATCACCAGCCAAAAACGGATCAAGGTTTTGGTCGAAATATGGATTTCGGAATCTTTCATACCTTTAGTATAGCATAAACTAATTTAAAAGCGACTTTTTGACGTGCAAAAAGCCGCTTTTTTGAAAATTGGGGGGGGGTTCAATTACGCCGTCGTAATCTAATGACTGTCATCACAGCAACCATCGCCACCAAGACTATGATAATTATTGCCTCAAACGGCAAATCTTTATCGCTTGTCGCCACTTCTTCGGGCGGCGTTGCTACCGAGCCATCAATGCTCGCCTCAAGTTTTTTGCCGCCCTTTATCGCTATAGCTGGCCGGCTAACGATTTCCACATAGCTATCACTAACACCGGGCTGGAACTGCGAGGCTGAATAATCCATCTCGCCATCATCAGTTGGGATCAGCTCGATGTCATATTTTTTATCAGCCGGTAACAAGAAATCTTTTTCGCCTTCGTCATTCACAAAAGCGAAAACTTCATCCTTATTATAAACCTCGCCACCAATCACGCTGGCTACTATTTCGTCGCCGCTGCGGATGATTACATCAACCGGACAGTGGATTTGAACATAGTTCCAAAACAAGCCATTCCACACCAATGTCGGCTCATCAGAAAACACTCTGGCGATATAGTTATCCGGCGAATGCTGCCAAAATCGTTCGGGCATAGGCAAAGAAGAACTTAACAAGAAGTCTGCAGCCAGTTGTTTTGTGCTAATATTGTAAAATGCAGCTGTTGCCAGCGCATTCGATGCATAGCCCAGCGTCGTGCCGGCTTTTGTGCCCTTAGGCGGAAGGCCTTGCACTAAGTCATCAGCGTCTACAATATTAAAAATATTATTTGCTTCCGGTGCAACTCCACCAAGGTTGTAAGTATTTGGCGTGGCAAAAGTGTAGGCAAAGACATTTTCAGCGCCATAAGTTTCATTTAACTTGGTTGCCAAAATATTACCAACTGCTGCCCCGCGCGAATGACCAGTTATTAAGAACTTCGCATTCTCTACGTCGATGTCATTTTCTTCGTCGAGACAATACCACTTAAGGTCGTGCTCCGCCCACTCAGCGGCAGATTCAAAACCTTTATGTATTGGACTATCGGGTTGTATCGTAGTGAAGCCAAGATTACTCAACCACTCAGACTCTCCTTCTGTCCCAGATATATCTACCGTGACATAATCAACCCCGTTGATTTTTTGCGAAGATATCCAATAATGCGCTGTATGTGCCACGCCTTTAGCGGCACGATCGTTAGTGTCTTTTGAATATTCTTCAATATGACCGAATCCCAGATTCCCCAGTAATTCACGTATATTACCGTTATATATAGATCCACAAATCGCCATAGCAATTTTCTTTAGCTCACTATTATATAGACTCGAATCAGCAAGAAGCATCTTCGAATCCCAATTCAGCGTTAACTGCTTTGGCAGACACCTTAAACTGAGTGTATCATACCACCAATTCAAGCATATTGAAGTAGCTTCGTCCGGCTGCTCAGTAATTTCTTCACCATCAACATAAGGCTCTGCTTCCGATATAGTTATCTTATCCTGATGATGAGTTTCATCATCGCAGTCTCTGGAAACAGAAATGAGTAAGGGAGCTTCCGGATCGAATGCATACTCTCCGGTAGCTTCATCATCTGGAATCATATCCTCATACTGGTTTGCCAACATGGCCATATACTCAGTGTCAAGAATCACTCCGCCTTCGAAGTATTTTTCATCTGAAAAAACTTCTGAGCTTCGGCATATACTAACATATGGATAAGAGTAAACTACAATGCCTATTGTCGCATTGCAGTCGTGAGCTCTTTCGTATCGTATAACCAACTGATTGCTAGCGCAATCTTGATAATAATACTCAATGTCGGCTTGATTAGGGTTGCCATTGTTACCCCAATCCAGATTTGCAGTTTGGTCAGTGGTTAATATTTGCGTATTATCACCCCAAGCCAGCGCAGATTGCGGAAAAACCGCCAAAACTAAACTTACTAAAACAATAACGAATAAAAAAGACTTTATGGTCTTCATTTTTCACCTCCAATTTGTCAAGGAACTAAAATCCCCACACTTCCCACCAATTTTCCTCTGGATTATATCATATTTTATTAGAAAAGACAAAGTCTACAAATTCTGTCGTCCCTTGAGGGCGTGCGACAAGGTGATTTGGTCGGTATAAGCTAAGTCAACGCCAGACGGCAAACCACGCGCCAACCGCGTGATAGCAATATTTTCGAGGCCGGCATTTTCAATCTGTTTTTGAATATATAGCGCCGTACTTTCGCCTTCCACACTGGCGTTAGTGGCCAAAATAATTTCCTTCACTTTGTCTTTTTTAATTCGTTCAATCAATTCTGGAATATGTAATTGCTCCGGCCCAACGCCGTCAATCGGCGAAATTGCGCCGCCCAAAACGTGATACGTGCCGCTAAATTGGCCGGTATTTTCAACCGCCAGCACGTCAAACGGATCTTCCACCACCGCCACCACAGTTTTGTCGCGATCGGCGGCCGAATATAGCGGCGAAACGTCTTCGTTTGCATCAATAAAAGCAAACGTTACCGGACAAGTCCCAACGTGGGCGTGCAATTTTTCCAAAGATCCCGCCAACCGCCGACACAACGCCGTCTCGTTTCTCAACATATAATAAGCATACCTTTCGGCCGTCCGCGCGCCAACGCCCGGCAACACCCCGAAGTCGTCAATCAATTCGCTCAAAGCTTTTGGTAAGATATTTTTCATATTAAATTATTTACAAACCAAGATTACCTAAACCGCCCATCAACGGCTTCATTTTTTCGGCCGCCATATCTTGCGCTTCCTTCAAGCCATCGCGAATCGCGGCCTGCAGCCAAGCCTCCAGCTCGCTAATATCGTCTAGATCAATTTTGCTAGCGTCCAACTTCACACTAACAACTTTCATTTCGCCATTAAACTGAATCACCACCGCGCCATCGCCAGCTTCGACTTCGACAATCTCTCGTGCCAGTTCCTTCTGCACTTTGCGCATCTGGTTTAACATCTTCATTTGGCTACCCATTCCTGCCATATCTTCTCCTTTTTGCGCGCCAATTCGCCCGCATTCTTAATTAACTTTAATACTATTTTACACTATTTTGATAAATTTTTACCAAAACATTTTTATCGGCCGTGTTGCTAAACTTGGCCAAGTTTGGAATGGCGTAATTTTTCTCAAAAGTCGACGGAATTAAAATTTTGGTTTCGGCACTGCGTTCAATTTCAGTTCGAACTTTCAGATTCGGATAATCTTTTTCCAGCAGCCGATAAAAATCTAGCTCATCATTCGAAACTACCAAATTAACATCGTGCGCACTGAGGTCGTTAACGGTTTCTTTAACAACCGAAAAGACCAGACTTTGGCCATAAACTACATCTTTATCATAAAGCTCGTCGCTGACATACAGCGCGTAATTTGAAAAAGTTAGGCTACTAACTAAAATCAAAATCGGCACCAATCCCAAAAACCGCGCATAAGGATTAAACGGAAACAGCCCATACCAACGATTGATAATTTCTTGAACGCCAAAAGCAATCAAAAATATCATTGGCAAAAACAGCAAGTAAGATTTTGTAATGTCAGCCAGCGCAAATACCAAAGTCAAGGCCGCCAAACCCAACGTCAAATACGACCGAATCGATTGACGATTTTTGACCAGCGCCACAATTCCGAGGGCCATCAAAGCTAGTTCTACGAAGTTAATCAAAGGCGTGGCGAGACCAGCGAATTCGGTGCCAGACGGATTAAACAGCACCTGAAAACTATTGCCAATTTCGGCCGGCGCGATCTGGAATTGGCCGATGCCCAGCAAATCCGGAATAATCGACGGACTCAAAATCGCCGCATAAACCATCGGCGCCATCACAATCAGCAACAGCCCAAGTAGCAAAAGTTTGTGCCAAAGTTTAATCTTGGCGATAAAAAGTCGCGCTTTGGGATGGGCAATACTAAGCAGCAACAAAGCTAGCAAAGTATAAATTCCGAGCGGCGAATAAGTTTCCAAAATAATCGCCGCAATCGCCAAAACCAGCCAAATCACATTGCGGCGGTTTTTGAAAAGATACTGCGTTAAGGAAAAGATTGTCAGCGAAAACAGAAAAATATTCATAATCATTGGCGCGCCGATTCGCGCAAAATCAAGGAAAAACACGCTGGAAGAAATCACCAAACCAGTAATAATCGCTACGTTATTTTTGGTCAAGTTTCGGATGCCACCCATAATAAAAATGCCGCCAAAGAAGGCTAAAATCACCGACGGCAAACGAATCGAAAATTGCGACAGACCAAAAAATCCAATCGACAGCCACTGCAAAAAATGATAAGGCAGATCGACAATCGACTCTGGAAAAGAAATATTACCAGACAGCGCCGCGCTTTGCATTTCAAATTCACTCAGGCCAATCGGCAAACGGTCAAATCCCCAAATGATAAAAAAGCCCAAAATCACAAAAACCAGCGCCATACCGACCGAGTGGCGATTGCGATACAACCAATATTTTTCTAATTCTAACTTCATTTACTCCACCATTTTATCATATTTTAGTCTTGCCGATTAGAATAAGACGTAAACTTGAGCTGCGACGGATGGAAATACAACTGAACTTTGCCGACCGAACCGTTGCGATGCTTGGAAATAATCAGATCCGTAATGTTTTTGCGATCGGTGTCTTCGTCATAATAATCCTCGCGATACATAAACATCACAATGTCGGCGTCCTGCTCAATTGAACCCGATTCGCGCAAATCCGACAACATTGGAATCGGCGGATTACGGCTTTCCACAGCCCGCGACAGCTGTGACAGCGCCACCACCGGCACATCCATTTCGCGCGCCAGCAGCTTCAGCCCGCGACTAATCTCGCCAACTTCCTGCACTCGATTATTATCTCTATTACCGCGCGCCGCCCGCATCAGCTGCAGATAGTCCACAATAATCAGTCCCAGCGGTTGCTTGTGTGCCAAGCGCCGCGCCTTAGTGCGCATTTCCAGCACGCTAATATCCGACGATTGATCAATAAAAATCGGCGCTTCAGCAATTTCACCCAT
This sequence comes from Candidatus Nomurabacteria bacterium, assembly GCA_031264785.1. Lineage (GTDB taxonomy): Bacteria > Patescibacteriota > Saccharimonadia > Saccharimonadales > Saccharimonadaceae > JAISDN01. Next base: position 2,620 of record JAISDN010000060.1, on the reverse strand, counting down.
CGCATTACCAATCTTGGTCATCTCCTCGCCAGTCAATTTTCCAGTCCGAATTTTGGAATTATCAACCCCAGCCGTCTCCGAAAGCATCCGCTCCACCAGTTGCTCTTGACTCATCTCTAGCGTAAAAAACAGCACGGCTTTTTTCTCTTTCATAGCCACATTCATTGCCAAATTTTGCGCCAAAGTCGACTTACCCATCGCCGGCCGCGCCGCCAAAATTATCAAATCCGACTTTTGCAAACCAGCGGTAATTTTATCCAAATCGGCATAACCAGTCTTAACGCCGCGCAACTTGTCCGGATTGCTCTGAATCTGCTCAATCGTTTCGTAAGTATTATTGACAATCGCCTCAATCGACACCAAATCGCCCGACACATTTTCCGAATTAGCGTGATAAACCAGCGATTCAACTTGATCGCTCAGCTCTTTAATGTCCAGTTCGCCTTCAAAAGACAGATTAGCAATCCGCGTGCTGATTTCAATATAGCGCCGGCGCGTGGCATTAGTGCGAATAATCTCGGCATAAGCCGCCGCGTTGGCCGCCGTCGGCACATAACTAGCCAGCTCGGTTAAGTATTTCCGGCCGCCAATTTCTTTCAGCTTTTTTTCACCATCCAGCTGACTTTTTAGCGTCAAAAGATCAATCGGCCGATTGCCGTCATACAGCTTCACCATCGCCGAAAAAATGCTGCGATGCTTCGGCTCATAAAATTCCTCCGCCGTAATTCGGTCGGCCACGTCCGACATCACTTCGTCGTCAATCAGCACCGCGCCCAGCAAGCTCATTTCAGCTTCGATATCTTGCGGCGGCAACTTCACATTCCCAGCTTTTTCGTTCATAAAACCTCCCCTCCCCCCATTATATCAGCAACTTTGCTCAAATTATCATTTTTTGGTTTCAGACCCTCGCTGACCACAATTTTCGGCCGGCCGCCATACAGATTTTCCAAAACCTGCCCCAGTTGCTCCTTTTTATCACTGCCGTTCATTTTATTCCGATAAAACTTTTGCCGAAAATACAGCGTCAAAGTTTCGCCATCGTAATCAACGCTGGCATTGCCTAACAAACTGCCAAAAATCGCGTTAGTTTCGGTAATTTTAGCCTTAACCTCCTCCCAATCGATGGTTTTTGGTGCTTTTTCAGCAACTTCTGTTGTGAAATTTACAACATTATCTATCGCAGCGGCCGCCTTACGCACCGGCTTATACTCAACCTTAATCTCCTCCATCACCATCGGCTCAGCCCGCAGCGGCAGTGCGGCCGCTCCTTGCGAAGTAAAATCCGCCAAAATCGCCAACATCTTCAACTGCGGATCAGCCGACTTGGGTGCGTCAATCAGCGCCTCGATAACTTTATAAAGTTTCGGCCGCTCCGCCGCCTCCATCGCCAGCTTATTTATCAGCTGTTCGGCCACCACGCTAGCCGAAATTCCCTCCGCTTTAAACTGATTCAAAATCTTAGTAATCTCCGTCGGATTTTTGCCAACCACCGCCGCCACCAACTTCTCAATCTGCTGATTAGGCGCCAGCCCCAAAGTGTCCTCCACGTCACTGAGCTCAATCTTCTGGCCCAGTCCACTCAGCTGATCCAGCAGCGAGATAGAATCCCGAAAACTGCCCTCGCCGCGCTCGGCAATCAGCTCCAAAGCCTCATCGCTAATCTTAATTTTCTCAGCCTTGGCAATACTCCGCAAATGCTCCACCACCTTATCCCGCCCCACTGGCCGAAAATGAAACCGCTGCGCCCGACTCAAAATCGTAGCCGGCACTTTTTGCACTTCGGTCGTCGCCAAAATAAAAATTACGTGCTCTGGCGGCTCCTCCAGCGTCTTCAGCAGCGCGTTAAAAGCCCCCGTCGATAGCATATGAACTTCGTCAATAATATAAACTTTATATTTGGTGCTAGTCGGCGCGATATTAACCTTTTCGCGCAAGTCACGAATATTATCAACACCAGTATTAGAAGCCGCGTCAATCTCAATAATATCTACCTTGTCGGTTTCGTCGTATTCCAAATCGTTGACCAAATGCGCCAAAATCCGCGCCACGCTAGTCTTGCCAATGCCGCGCGGCCCGGTAAAAATATAAGCGTGCGAAAAACCGCCGCCTTTGACAGCGGCTGCCAGCACCGAAGTGATATGATCTTGCCCGATCACCTCACTAAGCGCCCGCGAACGATATTTCCGATACAGCGCAGTTCTACCCATTCCACTCCTATTTACCCTATTATACACCACATGTGCATTAAAAACTGTAGTAATTTTGTCAATGATTTTTCCACACGCACTCCCACGTCATTCCGCGCTTGACGCGGAATCCAGAAATAAAAACATTCCCATAACTAACTCACTTATGCTATACTATCCGCAATAATCACAGAAATTGTGGAGGACCGAATGACATTATTAAAATCTCTAACCACTAAATCCCACGGGGGGGGGGTCTCCCTTCTAAGCTTAGTCTTCGCACTGGCTTTAGCTTTCTCTTTTAACCCAGTTTCGGTTTTTGCCGAAGCAACAGGTCAGAATTCCCCCGGCGTAGGTGGCCCAGAAAACATAATAGTAGGCATCGATGCTAATATGATCCCAATCTACTGGGACGGTAACCCCAACGGAGACAC
>JAISDN010000056.1 GCA_031264785.1 Candidatus Nomurabacteria bacterium | reverse complement strand
AATTCTTCTTCGAAGCGCTTAACCGCCGCTTCAAAACGGTCTTCATATACTTTACTATCAAACATAATGTATTTATCATATCAAATAAAAAGAGCTCCGGCAAATGAAACCGAGCTCTTCTTCGAGATTTAAGCGTTATCTATATCATATGCCACCTGCATAAAATCCGCTATATGCCTTAAGCAGGCTTTGATATCGTTTAGACTTCCTGTTTTGCACTGTACGATAACATTTTCCCAGTTAACATCGACGTGAATCAGATACTGCGTATATTTCTCAATACGCGATATCTGCGCGGCGATCTCCGGATCTTCCTTGCCCTTAAGCGCATCCTTCATCTCCGCAATCTTATCACTCTGCCTTTTCTCATATTCATTTTGGTAACCCATTTTTTCCTCCTTACGCAAAAATAGCCAACTGCAACGGATAAATCTCTAACGAAAAGAGCGGGCTTCGAAAGCAAAAAATACCCCAAAACCACTCAAGCGGTATGAAACCCTACTGCGTCTCACACCACCCTAGATTGTATCAAACTTAAACGATTTTGTCAATAGTTTTTTACATATTTTGTTGAATTTTAATATAAAAACAGGGGCGGCAAGCACACCTCCCCTGCCATTAAACAGGCTTTTTCGGTTATTTTCGAGCTTCTTTTGCCAGTTGGAACAGCTGTTTCAAATCCCCAGCTTGGGACTTTTCGCGATCCAAAACACTGTTTTGATACTGCATTTCCTCCACCAGATCGGCCACAATATCTTTGTGGGTTTTGGCGTCGATTTTGCTCAGCAAATCCAAAATTCCGTCGACTTTCTTTTGATGCAAATCGATGATTTCGTCAATATAATCAGCGTTCCCAGACGACTTTACCGGCTGTTTTTCCGGCGCGGGCATGGGTTTTGGCTCTGGCTTTTCCTCCTCAACTGGCTTTGGCGCAGCTTCCGGCTCGGACTTGTCCGGACCCACCCCGCTCAAATATTCGTCAAACTCTTTTAATTGTTGGTCAGAAAGACTCCCACCCATATCAAATCTCCTTATTTAACTTATGATTACTCTTAGTTTATACTAACTTTTTAATGAATACAAGAGTTTTTTGTTATTTTCTAGATTCCGGATCAAGTCCGGAATGACGGCGCTACTCGCTAACGCCCAATTCAATCCGCTCCATCTGTCGCACCACAATATTTTCGCCTAATTTGGCGATGTGATTTTTAACCAAATCTTCGATGGTCAGAGTGTCGTCTTTCCAGTAGGCTTGCTTCACCAGCGTCAATTCGGCAAAATACTTATTCATCTGCCCAATCACGGCTTTTTTGGCGATTTCTTCGGATTTGCCGGTATTTTTGGCGGCTTCGATCAGCTCGGCTTCTTTACGCAACTTCTCTTCCTCTGGAATATCGGCTTCAGAAATATATTTGGGCGACATCGCTGCCACTTGCATCGCAATATCGTGGGCCAGCGCTTTAAACTCCTCTGTCTTGGCCACAAAATCGGTTTCGCAGTTTAGCTCCACCAAAACCCCAATCCGACCGCTGTGCACATAAGCTTCAATCAGACCCTGTCGGGCTTCGCGCTCGCCGCGTTTTTCGGCTTTAGTCAGACCTTTTTTGCGCATCGCTTCCAGCGCTTTGTCAAAATCGCCACCGGCCTCAGTCAAAGCCACCTTGGCATCAGTCAAACCCACGCCGGTCAGCTCTTTCAATTTCTTAATTTCGTCAATAGAAATACCCATTTATTTGCCCTCCTTTTTCTCACTAACTTTTTGGCCATCGGCCACCGCCTGCACGGCGTAATCCAGAATCAACTTGACTGCGCCCAGCGCGTCGTCGTTGGATGGAATCACATATTCAATTCCGGCCGGATTGGTATTGCTATCGGCCAGCGCCACCACTGGAATTCCCAGCTTATTGGCCTCTTTGACAGCGTTAGTATCGACAATCGCGTCGGCCACAAACACCAGTCCCGGCTTGCCGCGCATCTCTTTAATTCCGCCGTATTTAATATTGTCGGCATCGATCTGCTCCTGAAAACGCTGCACTTCCAGCTTGTTATAGCGATTGGTCAGCTCGCCGGTCGACATCCGCTTTTCCAGATTTTTCAGATTTTTGATTCGCGAATTGATGGTCTGGGCATTGGTCAGCATCCCGCCAATCCAGCGCTCCACCACATATGGCTGGCCGGCCGCCAGCGCCGCTTCACGCACGATTTCGCGAGCTTGCTTTTTAGTGCCGACAAACAGCACTTGCTTGTTATTTTCAATAGTTTTGGTGATTTCCGGCAAAGCCGCTTCCAGCTGTTCGACGGTTTTATCGAGGTTGATAATGTGGCTATCACCTCTTTTGCTATGAATATATTGGGCCATTTTTGGGTGCCAGCGACTGGTCTTATGACCAAAATGCGCCCCCGCTTCAAACAGCGCCTTCATATCAACATTGATTGACATTTGATACTCCTTTTTCCTCACCTGCGGCCTGATTTCAGGAGTTATCCACAGGTTGATTCCTTAATTTTATTACAGTAAACACTCTATCAAAAAAAATAAGTCTTGGCAAGAACGAAATTATTGTGATAAACTATATGCATTAGCGAGATAAACGGAGTGGGTATGCAAGAAAATAATCCATTTGAAATTGACGACGACCGAATCGACGATTCGATGTCGACAGATTTTGATGACGATAAAGATAATAAAAAGCTGGACGATATTGAAAAAGAATCGACCAGCGCTCCTGCTGATGACGATATTCCTGAAAAACCGGCTGAAAAGCCTGTTGCTGATACTGATAGCGCCTCTTTTGGATTGTTTGACAAATTTATGAAGTCTAAAAATAATAAGATTACCAAGCCGAAAAAGGAAAAACCAGCCAAAGATTTGCCGGCTGAAGAGCCAGTAGCGGAAAAACCAGTTGAAGAGAAAGCGCCAGTTGAGGAAACGCCGCCGCCGGTCGCCAAGCCTGAGCCAAAGGTGGTCGAAAAAGCACCGGAGCCGCCCAAAAAGGCCGAGCCGGTAGTGGAGACGTCACCGCCTGCGCCCGAACCGGCTAAGGTTGAACCAGCTCCCGAGCCCGTTCCTCCGGCCGAGCCAGCACCTGTAGCGCCCGAACCGGCGCCAGTTGCGGCAGAGGCTAAGCCTAAAAAAAGTTTGTTCAGTAGATTCAAAAAAGATAAAACCACGCCAGCGCCAGCTGACCAGCCAGCTTTGGTTCAGCCGCTCCCCATAGAGCAACAGCCTCTGGCCCAGCCGATGATCGCGCCAGCGGCCGATCCGCCGCCAGTTGAAGTGCAACCGCCAGCAGCCGCCCCCGCGCCGCCCATCGACCCAGCTCGACCCGGCGACATTATCAACTCCATCAATTCTGTGCCAAATCCAGTTCAGGACGAACCAAAATCCGGCTTTTTTGGCAAAAAGAAGTCTAAGCCAGACAAATCTGCGGTGGCCATCGACGGGGTTAGTCCGGATTATAAAAAAGACGCCAAAAAAAGTAACGCTAAACCGGCCGCGCCTTTCACGCCGGAATATCCGCAAATCCAACAACTGCCTGAGCAACCGCCGCAATACGCCGCCGACCAGCAAAACAACTACATCACGCCGCCGCCGGTCTATAATCAGCCATACGAAGCCGCGCCCGATCCTTACCAGCAGCCCAATCAGCAACCGATGATTTATCAGCAGCCGACCTATCCGGAAAATAATGCCAATTATTACCCTCAAGACAACAATTACTACCCGCAGGACGATATGTATGCCAACCCACTGCTCAATAACCAGCCGCTGCCGGTCAATCCTTACACCGCACCGAATATTTATGATCCGTATAACCCCAACGCCACGATGGTCGATCTCAACCCGACTTACCCGACCGCCAAAAAGCCTGATTGGCGCTTTATCGCCACTTTGGGCGCGGCAATTTTGTTCTTGGCTGGTATGATTTTGTTCTTGATTTTGTGGAATAGCGCCAACGCCGGCCTGTCCGACGCCACGCTGCAGCTGGAAGATTCTCAGTCCAAGGCCAACACCGGCGAAAGAGCCGTCGAAGAGTCAGAGAGTTTGAAGGACGCGATTTTGCAAAATCAGAAAGATATTGAAGAGTTGCAGGACAAAAATGACGACTTGCAAAAAGAGGCCGACAAAGTTAAGGATTTGGAAGACCAAGTTGATAAGCTGAAGAAGGAAAAGGAAGAGCTGATTGATAAAAATGCCGAGTTGGTTTTGAAACAAAGTAATAGCAGTAGCAGCAGCCGAAATTAAGCTACGGCGAATAAGCGTAGGCCCTCGCCCCGCTGTTGTCTAGCTTAGCACAAGCGCTTTAGTTTGTCAAGCCAAAATACCAAAAATCGTCACAAATCCTAACAGATTTTTCAGCATATGAATCAAAATCGGCGTGTAAATTGCGCCGGTTTTTTCGCGCGACCAACACAAAAACAGCGACAAAATAAAAGTGTCCACACCGACGTTAATCTGCCCGTGCGCTAGCGCAAACAGCGCACTAACAATAATCGCGGCTGGCCAAAACGGCAAATTTTGGCGCAGTTTGCCAAACAGTAGCCCGCGCATAATCAGCTCCTCCGCCACTGGCGCGACTATCACCAGTGAGAAAAAGACCAAAACCAGTTGCGGGACGGAATTACCGGTGGTGGAAAAGCCCAGCTCCTGTTCTTGGCTGTAAATATCTGGAAAAAAGCACATTAGCAGGAACATTGCCGTAAACAGTATCGAAAAATAATAAATGACGATCAGCACCGCTTTGCCAAGATCGCCCCAGCGCGGCCGTCTGGTCAAAGCCAAAATTTCAGTTACCTTCCCCAAATGGAGCTGCTTTTTGATCAGCAGCGGCAGACCGACGGCCAGCGCCAGCATCAGAATATACATCGTGATATTGCCCAGCACCGAAAACAGCACGTCTCCCTTGGGGATCTGCCCAGCCAGCAGGCCGACTAAGATGGATATCAAAAGTTGCACCAAAAAATAACAAGTCACCACCCAAAGCACCCAAAAACCGACGGCTTTGCTAGTTTTCCAAAATTTGGGCCAAAAACCTACCATATTTTCATAATATCGATTACGCTAATCAAAATTATCAAGCCGAACAGAATCATCATACCGACGCCGTTGATTTTGGCTTCCAAGTCTTCGGTTAGGGGTTTTTTAATCAGTTTGAAGATTATTGTCAAGACCCAGCGGCCACCATCCAGTCCAGGGATCGGCAGTAAGTTCATAACGGCCAGCGCTAGTGAAATTAGGCCAGAGATGAACAGTAGTTGGGTGGCGCCGGCCATAACGGCGTTTGGAAAAATCACACCCAAAATCCCGACCGGTCCAGATACGCCGTCGCCAGCTTTGCTAAGATCGGCGCTGGCGGCTTCGCGAGTGGCGGAATCGGCCGAAAACGAGCCGGCAATGCCGCTGCCGAGATTGGCCAAAATCTGGCCCAGCCCTTCCAGCGTCCACCAAGCAAATTGCCCAGCGTTGACCACGCCGACAATCGGCGCCGACCAAGTGCTGCGGTAAAATTCCGACTGGCCGGCACTGACGCCCAGATAGCCGTTGTCGGATTTTTCGCGTAGGGCAACTTCAGTTTGGATGGTTTGGCCGTCTCTTCGGTATTCGATTGGCACGGTTTGGCCACGATTTTGTTCGGTGATTTTTGGCAGTTCAGTGGTGTCGGTTAATTTTTGGCCAGCCAGCGAAATAATTTCGTCGTCTTGTTTTAAGCCAATCTGGCCAGCTGGACTGTCGTCCGCCACTGGCGCAGCGACTTTGACCGGCGACGTGACGGTGGTAGTGTCATTTGGCATCGTCCATTGACCGTCAAAAACTTTTGGCATACCAAAAATCGCTAATGTTGTAAAAATTACAACAGCTAACAAAAAATTAGCAGCTACGCCAGCCAGCAAAATCTGGGTTTTGGGCCAAAAACTGACCGAACCATACGAGCCTTTGCTCTTGGCCGAGTCAAATTCGTCCTTCATTTTGCAGAAACCGCCGATCGGCAGCCAGTTTAGCGTTACCAGCGTGCCCTTATATTTGCCCAAAATCTTGGCGCGCGGCGGAAAACCAACGCCAAATTCTTCGACTATCACTTTGTTGCGGCGGGCCATAATAGCGTGCCCCAGCTCGTGAATAGTCACAATAATCACCAGCAAACACAGACCGACCAGAATCCCAATAATTAACTGATACCACTCCATAAAAAACTCCTAAAACAATCCCGAAAAATAAGCCAGCGCGCCCAGCGATCCGCCCAAAATTATGAACAAAATCACCAGCAAAATGTAAAGAATAACTTTCGTGCCTTTGCGCGGCTCGCCCGACATTCTGACCGGCTTGGGCGGCTTGGATGGTTTCGGTGGTTTTGGCGCTTTAGCCGGCTTCTCGGGCTTGGTTTTTTCAGGTTTTTTCTCTGGCGCGGGCTCTTTTACAATGTCGGTTTTGAGCTCATCCTTGATAAATTCTTCGTCGGCCAAAATTTCTTTTTCGGTGGCGGGATCGGTTTTTTCCTCCTCGGTAATAGGCGCAATATCTTTAGCTTCTTCCACTGCCAAAGCGCCCATTTCGACAGCCGTTTCTTCGCCGCCCAAAGGCCGTTTTTCGATTTCCACATCCGATAAAAAGGCTTCGGAATGATCCGGAATATCAAGAATATCGGCCAGCTGCTCCAGCTCTTCGGCCGCCTCCGCCACCTCTGACACTTCGGCTTCCGGCTCGTCTTCCAAATCTTTCATAATGCTGTCCAAAACTTCATCTTCAGTTTCGTCCGTTTCGGGCTCTTCAAAACTCTCGTCCAGCTCTTCCAGCGTGGCGTCTGGATCGAGTCCGGCGTTATTTAGCCGCTCGCGGACTTCAACTTCGCTGACCGAAACCACTTCTACGGTCGGCTCTTCTTCCATCGTCAATTCTTCGGCCACTGGCTCGTTGTCAACCGGTTCGTCCACCGGCGCATTTTCAATCACAAATTCTTCAGCTGCCGGCAACTCCTCTGTGGCAGCGTCCAGTTTTGGCCGCTCGCCCTGAATCGACATATCGGACAGCGGGCTAACCAAATCCATAAATTTGCCAGTTTTCGGGTTGGGCTGGAAGGTTATCACCTCCGGCTCGGGCGGTTTGGTTAAGACCTTCACAAACACTCGCTCGCCTTCGTCGGATTTTTTGGATTTAGGTTTTTCGGCTGGCTTTTTCTTGGGTGCGGTGGTTTTTTTAGCTGCCGGTTTTTTGGTAGTAACCGCTGGTTTAACTGGTTTCGGTTTGTCCGAAACTTTTTTAATTTCTTCAATTTTCGCCACGTCCGCCGCAATTGACTTGGTGATATTATCACTATCTTTCATATCGTCCATCACTTGATCCAACTCTTCAAAATCCAATTCTTTCATAATTCCTTCCCACTCCTTCTCGCTATTTTTACTATTGTAGCAAACTTTTGGGGGTTAAGGCTAGCCCCTCCCACCAAAAATCCTTCCACAGCCTCAATTTTCAAAATTTCAGCGGCGTTTTGGTCGTCAACACTGCCGCCGTATAGCACTGGAATGGCATTTTTATCGCCAAACATAAAACCAAGTTGGGATTTGATGGTTTGGATGGCTTGAGCCAGATCGTTTGGACTGGGAATTTCCCCATTACTAACCGTGCTAATCGCCCAAATCGGTTCATAAGCCACAATGATTTTATTAGCCTCGCTAGCCCGAACTCCTTGCAAAGCCCCGTCCAGCTGGTTACGCAAAACTGTATCAGTCTGGCCGGCTTTTCTCTGTCGCAAAGTTTCGCCAACGCAAACAATCGGCCGCAAATTATGGCGCAAACAAGCCAATAATTTCTCGTTGACATCGGCGTCGGTTTCGTGAAAATTCTGCCGTCGCTCGCTGTGGCCGACCAAAACATAGTCAGCAATGCCTTTCAGCATCACTGCCGAAACCTCGCCAGTCAAAGCGCCAGAATCCTGAGCGTTGCAATTTTGCGCGCCCAGCCGAATTTCCGAATCATTCTCAATATTAAGCGTCTGCAAAGCCAAAAAAGTTGGGCAAATTACCACTGTCGCGCCATCGCCCAAATCGTCATTTTGCGCCCTAACCAATTCCCGAACTCGCAAAAAACAAGCCGCGCTCTCCGGCACATTCAAATTCATTTTCCAGTTTCCGACAATATATTTCATAACTACCCTGCTCTATGTAATAATTATACCACAACAAGGCGAGAGAAAAGAAAACTCGATTATCTAGTCCGGATCAAAAGCTGACGCTTCAACGAATCAAGCAGGTTTTTACGTACCCAATCACGTCGAGCTTGGTTAAGCATACCACCTAAATCATTCAAAATAAACTTCTGTATAGAATCGTGATTTTTTTCTAACTTGTCGATTATAGTCTGCAGATACTCTTTAGTCTCCATACCGGCACGCGCCTTGATAATCTCGTCATCAATATTCCAATTTTTCTCAAGCATAAAGTTCGAATCATACAAATCGCGATTTTTGTTGCGATCGCTCAGTGCCGCCAACTTATGTGCTAGCATTTGTTCGGGCGCCAGAGTTGCAATGTTCACGCCCAAAAAATTCTTGATGACGATTTTTTGCGGGAAATCGCGCTTACTGACCTCAACTTTAATACCGTGTAGTCCCTTTTGATACTTACCATTCCAAAAGTAAGTATGGTATTTCTCGCGCTGGTCTTCGATAGTTAGATATGCCGACACAGCCTCGCTAATTTTGTCGGTATTCAAGCTCTTGATGCCGTGCCGAACATCGAAATCGAGGTCTGTCGAGAGACGATCTAGGTCGTAGAAAAACATCAGGCACGTCCCGCCCTTAAACACTAATTGAGTCGACACCTCATTATCCAAAAAGAGCTTCTGTAAAATCTGCACCAGCGTCCGTTCGTGCTCGTCAAAATTATTCATACATCCTCCTCCTCAAATCATCAATCCGCTTAATCACGACTTTTTTCTGGTATATTTTGCCGATTTTGGTCAATTTGCCCCAGTCGACATCGTGCAACCGCTCAAAGTCATATTTTCCATCGTAAATATAAATCAAATCGGCGATGGCACGCTCGAGGCTGGCTACAGCAAAATTGTCACGATTTTCTATACCAATCGGATTGTAAAACACTTCTGGCTTCAGCATATGGTAGATAATCTCATAGCCGTTAATAGCAATCCTTTTGGTCTTTAGCGCAGCACAATACACCTCAGTGGTGGCGGGAAATATCAGGCCCTGCATTGCCAGCACTGTTTCACCAGTGATATAAGAGGGCGTAAAAGCCCGCCCGGCCACCTCTTCAATCTGGATATTTTGTTGGTCCACTACATACAGGCCTCGTCGCAAGCGAATCAATTCACCCTTGCGGGCGTAATCTCGAGCCGATTGGACTGTGTCCGAGCGCTTGTTTTGCCCCCAAACCAGCCCCAAGTCGTCCATATTGAAGACGTTGTGTCCACTTTTCAGCAATAACTTCATCTTATTTTGCATTTCTACTCCTTTTCAAGTTGTAAAGTACAACTTAATTTAGAGTATAACAAACGTAATCGTTTTCGTCAAGTTTTTATTTTTACAGATATAACCGGTGATTTGTCAGTATCTCAATCAGTGATTTACCAGTATGATTTTACGCTTAGTTTGGATTGTGGTTGTAAAAAATGTGGAAATGGTGTATAATAAACACATAAAGTTTAATTAACAGTCCCCCATTGAGTTAGGCAGGACTGTAGAGTAGATAAGTTAGCACATTTCATAATCAATTTCCCACTTTATCCGTAATGAGGAGGTGCTTCTAATGAGGCTCGGAAGAATATTAGTTATAGCTACTGTAATCATATGTTTTAGCACTTGTAATATGTTTTTTGTTTATGCTGCCGCTAAACCGCTTGCACCAAAATCAACCATGTCAAAATCGGTCAAGGCCTCAAGTAAAAATCACGTAATGTTAATTGCTCATCGTGGCGGATCGCCAAAACACCCTGAATCCAGTCTGTCGGCGTATTATAGCGCTATATCGTCAGGCTCGATTTTTCTTGAACCTGATATTGTCCCTAGCAAAGACGGTGTTTTATTCGTTACGCATGACAATAATTTGAAACATCTAACCGGCAAAAATATTACTGTGTCCAAAACCACATCAAAAAAATTGGATAGAATAAAGCTTAGAAACGGTGAAAGGTTAATGCGCTTGAGCGAAATGTTTAATAATTTTGGTGACGATGTTTTTTATGTAGTCGAGCCAAAGTCTTATTATGTATCTCCAAGGTCTGCGCGTAAAATGGATAAAAAACTGATCAAGCTTATCAAAAAATATGGGCTTGAGAAACGAGTGATGATCCAGTCTCAATCTATGAGTAGTTTAAAATTTATTCATTCTAAACTTAGATCCGTTCCGTACATGTATATTACGCAAAACGTAAAAGTGGATTTGATTAAAAAAATCAAATCCTTACCAAGTTTTATTGACGTTGTATCCGTACCGTATGTTAAAGCGTCTAAGTCCGTCTTAAGAGTAGCCCACAAGAGTAATATTAAAGTGGCGCTCTACACTATCAAGGATAAATCATCTATGAAAAAAGCCATGAGACATAAGCCAGACATAATTTTCACCGATAACGTGAAGTTATCAATCAAGTATTTAAAAGGAGGTTGAATATATCGCGCAGCTTAAAAGCTGCGCGATTTTTAAGAATCTTATGGAAATAGTAGCACCGTTAAAACACCTACGTCACTGTCATATGTTCCAAAATTTTTACAACTAACGGATACTGATTCATCTGTTAAATCACCGTATCTGTCCCACACACAACTGACTGGAGATGGTATGCCCCAAGTTACGGCGTCTAAAATGGCAGCATACGTTGGCGTAAAACCAGTTTTGATAAAACTAATATCGCAAAGCATTTCCTCGTCGCCCGGTTCTAATTTTGTACCACATGTCGGCGACCAATCTATATTACGGGCCACGGGGACACTTACCTGCGATACACTACCGTCACTACCAGTAAGCTTCACTATACCACCACCAGAACCAGTTGTTTTGCTTAATGAATATGTGGTATTGGCATCTCTATCTGTCTGACAATTAAACGTGCTTCCCGTCCAATGCAGCTTTTGTGTTACAGTATTGCATGTCACCAATCCGAGGGCTTGTGCTATTTCGGCTATATTTAGGCCGTATTTTATATCATTACCAACACGCTGCACAGTTAGGCCTGCGTCTTTAAGAAATCTCACCGTATTATCAGTATTAATTTCTATGCCAGAGTCAACAGCAGATAGATCACCCGCCAGCTTCCAAGCATAGCCGTCAACGCATTCAAATCGATTATTATTACTCCAAATAAGGCTTTGATCTTGACCACTAGAGTTTTTAGCCGGACAGATCGGTGCGCTGATCTGAAGTTGGTCATTATTATTAATAATCAAGCCACCGCTTGCACCAATGGTACCGGTCGGAACCGTGTTTGTGCTGTTGTCAATTAAGTGTATATAGATGATATCACCGCTATTCAGAAACGTCAGACCATTGCTATTGTTATCGTTAATTTTCATATTCCCACTAGCATCCATGCCTAGTCCCACCCCCGCATTCAAATTCCAAGCATTAGTAGTACTAAGATTAGTTAGTCTGCCGTACTTGTCAACCGTTATAGTGGGGACGTAGTAGTTGATGGTTTGGTTGTTGCCGTTGTTGGT
>JAISDN010000059.1 GCA_031264785.1 Candidatus Nomurabacteria bacterium | reverse complement strand
TGGCGAATAACCAAACGGGTTTTCGGTTTGAGCTTCTTCAGCGACTTCGATTTCGTCTGGCTCAGCCTCATTTTCAATAGTCACTTTAGCAACTTTTTCGCCCATATTTATACTCACCGGCTTAACCTCATTGTCGGTTTCGGGATTTTCGTTGGCTGGTTTTGGCAGCTGTTTGGCGAGCGCATCTTCGGCGCTAACACTGTGAGCATTAAAAATCAAAACCGCCGACAAAGCCACCACGCTCATAAAAAGCGCGACTTTTTTAATCGGTCGCAAAAAATTATTCCGAGCCTTGCGCTGTCGACGACGACGACTGCGCTCTTTTTGCCGCGCCGTAATATCACGATTGGTCTCAACATAATTGTCAATCCAAGGCACGTCGCCCACAGTTTCATAACTCGGCTCAAAGTTTTTCATAACCCAATTATACCACAACCACAATCATTATTGCCCGTCATGCCGGACTTGATTCGGCATCCAGAAATAAAACCTAGATTCCGGCTCGTAGGCCGGAATGACAGAGAGCCTAAAACTCGCTCAAAACCGCCCTAAAAGCAAACGGAAGCGTCAACCCGGTAAAGCCTTCGCCGTCGCTGCCTTCTATAGACGCAAACAGCCCAGCCGAATCTTCAGCGGCGTAGTGGCCGCCCCGTAATTGCCACATATTTGAATCGACAAACCTCGACGAATCCGCAGCCCAAGATTCACTATATGACGAAACCGATTGGACAGTGGTAGTTTCGTAATTAGCCTGCCCGCCACAAAGCTTAAAATCACAAACGTCAAAATTATAAAAACTTTCGTTCGACGAAGCGCTGCGACTTGGCCTTATCTTAAACGGGCCGACGTAATATATATTCATATAACGAGTCTGTGGCATAGTGGCCATAAAGTTCGTATTAGCAATCGCACCCCTATTAGACAACGTCAGCTCAGTCGTCCCGCCAGCCATATCATAAATACCGTAAATGTTGTCCGTAGTAGAAGCATGAACCCCAGTGTTAGTGTCATATTTATTGCACGAATACGACATCTCGGCCGACACCGAATCACCAGCACAACCAGTAGCATCTCTCTCTAAACTGCTATTAATCCAAACTTCATTCCCGCCGGCCGCGCCCCACCGGCCATAATCCGAAGTCGCCAAATAAGCCACCGCACCCCAATCGGAATTTTTGGCCATCCGGCTTTGGGTTTTATTAGACAGGTCGTGATCATTTCGCCCAGCGTTTTTAGCGATTCTATCATTTCCACCGGCTGCTCCATCGGGATTTTGAGACATATTGATACTGGCGCTAAAGAGAACGCCAACATCTTCATTTATATAAGAATATTGATTGGGCAAGACAGCAGTGCCGCCTGATGTTTCGAACTTCCCCACCCAAATGCCATTTAATTCCGTCTTGCCAAAAGTAAACGCCGGATGGGTGGCCCAACAAGATTCGTCCTTATATTGCGGATCCGGCAGACTATTACTGCTTTGGTTGCACAAGTTAGGAGCCCTATCCCACTCATCGTCCCAACCAGTCCTATAGTCATAAGAAGAACTGTGTTGCCCTTCGTCGTGAGGGATATATTTGGGATCAGTTTTGTTTTGGAAAGCAATATTAAAAGCTTGAAAATCCACCGGCGTATTGTTTAGCGCCGAATAACGCATAACTTGGTAAGCATAGCGCGGTATATAAACAAAATAACCTTGAATATCGTCCTCCATAATCGGCGAGCCGATCGGGTCGTTTTTATAATTATAATAAGCCCTTTGGCTGATGGTGACGGCGTTGCACCACTTGGAAAGGTCATAATTACACCAATCCGCGTCGGCGCCGTGGGCATCAGCCGTGCCATAACGATCCGGATCGCAGTCTTGGGTGGAAGCGCCCTGTTTTACAGGGATCATATTAGCGTCGATGTCTATGATGAAATCGGAAGCACTAGCCCCGCCAACCTGCTCCTTCAGGGCAGCTTGGTAAGAATCAGCATCGGGATAATCATAGGCTGGACCAATAGCCTTCACCCAACAAGCGGAGCTTACAGTGCCTTTCATATGGGCTTTGAGGTAGGAGAATAACAGTATTAAAAGAACAGCCACTATAGCCATAATAACGAAAATAATAACCTTATTATTTCTATTACTTTTAACACGTTCGATATACTTTAACACAACTTCCTCCGTAATATTTAGACATTGTGTTTAGTATATCATAAGCTTTTTGGGCGGAAAAGCCCTTTTTGCGGTATTTTTTAAACTTTTTGTTCCAAAAGACTAAATTCTTGATCGCCAATACGAACCAAGCTGTGGCCGGTCGCACCCCGCCGTTCGAGGTCGTGGGTGATACCGGTTTTGCGCATAATGTCACGCAGGCGGTTCAGGGAATGGATGTTGCCAAAATCGGTTTTGCGGGCAAATTTTTCGATTTTCGGGCCAGTAATGATGAAAATGCCGTCAATAGCCTCAACCCGCCAAGCCTGATTTAGCTGATTCTCGTCCAGAGACACAACAGCGGTGGCCGGTTTTTCCTCAGACGCAGCATTTTGAGCGGCAATTTGCTCAGAAAGGCGTTTTTTGGCCGCTACCAGCGCCCGAAGTACCTCTACCGTATCCCGATGCGCTATTGACGAAATCGCGAAAATAGGGCCATTTACGACGTTTTTCAACTCCTTAACCTGCATTTGGACGATTTCGTCGTCAACTGCATCAATTTTAGTCAGGGCCACCACCTCTGGCCGCTCGGCCAATTCTGGGCTGTATTTGCGGAGTTCGGTGCGGATTTTCTGATAACGCTCGGCCACATCCTCCGACAGCACGTCAATCAGGTGTAAAATCACATAAGTCCGCTCAATATGGCGCAGAAAATCATCGCCGAGCCCCTTGCCCTCACTGGCGCCCTCAATAATGCCCGGAATATCGGCAATCAACAGCGAATCGCTGTCGATGTCGGCCACGCCTAGATTGGGCGACAGGGTTGTGAAGGGATAATCAGCAATTTCCGGCCGCGCCGCCGTCACCACCGACAAAAAAGTCGATTTGCCGGCGTTTGGAAAACCCACCAAGCCAACGTCGGCCAATAATTTCAGTTCCAGTTCCAGCTCAAACTTCTCACCCATTTCGCCCTTTTCGGCAATCAGCGGCGCTTGACGAGTCGAGCTTTTGAAATGAGCATTCCCAAAGCCGCCATCTCCGCCGTGAGCCACAACTACTTGCTGATTCGGTTCGGTTAGGTCGACAATAATATTTCTGGATTCCGGGTCAAGCCCGGAATGACTGGCGTTATGTTTGGAGTCCGCAAGGAAGTCCGTAGCTGTTTCTAAACCATTATCCTGCGCGCGAGAGGCCAATGGAGCTGACCGAACGACAGGGTCCCCGCCTGATTTATCAGGCATGGGGATGTCGTCCGGCTCAGATCGCTTGGACCGAGCCGATGGTTTAGAAACAGCTCCAGACTTCCTAACTACCGTCCCCACAGGAACCTTAACAATCAAATCCCCGCCATTCTTACCGTGCATATCCCGCTTCGAACCACGCCCACCAGCCTCCGCCGCCAATTTTGGCTGATAGCGAAAAGCTGTCAAGGTATTCAAATTCGGGTCGGCTTCAAAAATCACGTCGCCGCCCTTGCCGCCGTCGCCACCGTCCGGACCGCCTTTTTCGACATATTTTTCGTGCCGAAAAGACACCGCACCATCGCCGCCGCGACCGGCTGTTACAAAAACTTTAGCTGTATCAACAAAACTCATATTCTAAATCATACCATTTAATCGTAACTTTTGCGAGAGAAATAAAAGATGCCGGCCAAACACCAACCGAGCGCAATCACACCGCAAATTATCGTCCAAGCCGGCAGTCCCAGCAGCAGAATCAGCGGCATCGACATCGCCGTCACCAAACCGCCGCCCATCAGCGGCTCGAACAGCATTTGCTTGTAGCCGAAAGCCTCCACCGCGCCAGTTTTTTGCTGCGGATCGGCCATTTGGGCGAACAACAGGCCGGTGGCAGTCATCCCCATCGCTTGGCCAAAACTAATGATGGCGTTGGTGAACCAGTGGGCGATAAACATTCTTCGAGCCAAAAACAGCGTGGCCGAGACAATCCAAATCACGCCGCTAACGAACAAAATCCAGAAGCTGGCGGCCAAATTTGGCTCGCGGAAAAATTCTAAACTCATTGTACCGACCGCCGTCATAATCAGGACGCCCAAACACAGCGTGCTGATCATAGAGTTGGCGGTGCTGGAGATGTGGATGCGGCGTTTTTGGCAGAAATAGTTGACGATTAGGCCGCCGAACAGGCAGATTGAAAAGGCCGGCACGTAAGAGAAAATGTGCACGCCGGCTTGGCCCCACGTGGCGTTTTCGACCAAAATTAGGACTTCGCGAATCCCGAAACCGACCACCACGCTGATGGCCACCAGCACGACTTGTTTCAAAACTTTGCCTAGCGTCAGATGGCGATCTTTCATTTCGTCGGCTTTTTCTTGGATGGCGTGGATCAGGGTGTAATGATAAAAATGATGCTTTTCGCGGCCGCGCAGCAGGCGGTGTTCGCGGCTGATCAGGCCTTTACCGCGCCCCCAATTCATAATAAAAATGCCGGCAATCAGAGCGGTAATCAAGCTGAGCGTGGCCAGACCAACCGCCATACTTTGACCTTCGGCGAAGTTTAAGTCGTGCCACATCGGGGTCAGGCCAGCCACCGTGCCGTGCCCGCCTTCAAAACTGATTTCCAGCAGGGCGGCGATAATCGGCTTGTCGCCGAATAGCGGCAGCAGTAGCAATAATGTCACCAAGCCGCCGATCAGATATTGCCCCCAAGCCACCGTTTGGCCAAAAGCGATCTGTTGGCCGGCCATTCGCCACATTTTTTTGATTTTCAAAATCGGGTTGCCGAGAAAAAGACAGGCGAAAACGATGTTGATCAGGACGCCGGGCAGCGGCTGCCAAGTGGTGTAAAAATCTTGGTCGAGCGACCAGTCGGGGTTGATTTGGCCCATTACCTGCGGGCCGATCAGCAGGATTATCGCGCCGGCCACTAGCGAAACCGGTAGATAAAAACGGCGCAGCATTGAGGTTTTGGCGACAGTGAAGGCCACCGCAAAAACCAACAACAAAATCAGCACCGAAGTGAAATAATGCGTGGTGTAGTAGTCGATTATATTGGTCACGGTTACATTGTAGCACTTTTTGTCAGGCGCCGCCAATCGTCGAGTGACAGGTTTTGGGCGCGCTGATTGGGGTCGATTTTGGCGGTTTTTAGGATTTTTTCGGCTTCGGCGACAGAGATGTTTAGGCCGCCAGCCAGAGCGGTTCGTAATTTTTTACGGCGAGCCGAGAAGCCGGCTTTGACAACTCTCTCTATTGGGGCTACGTCCAGTTTGTTTCTTGGATGTAAAATCACAACTTGTGAGTCTACTTTCGGTGGTGGGTCAAATTTGTCGGCTTTTATGATTGGGCCGAGCTTGGTTTCGGCGTAAAATTGGCTCATTACCCCTAAAACCGACATTTCGCCCGGCTTAGCCGCAATCCGCTGCGCCACCTCTTTTTGCACTAAAAAAACTGCCGATATAGGCTTATTTGGCGTTTCAAGGCACTTTCTAACGATTTTACCAGTGATGTAGTATGGTATATTACCCACAATTTTGTAGCCCTCAGGGAGGGTTTCTAGGTTAAAGTTGAGGAAATCGGCGTTTATCACCTCTATGTCCGCAACCAGTTTTCCGTCGACCAACTCTTGGCTTCCAGAACAGCCGCCGCCGTTAGCAGCGCTTCCCGTTTCGGCAAGTCTATTTTTGGGCAGTCGGCTTCCGCCGAAGGCGGAAACGCTCGGCCTGGAGGGCAAAAATGGACTGCCGAAACGGAGGGCGCGGACACGCGACTCTAACTTCTCAGTCAATTCCCCATCAAACTCAATAGCAATAATCTTCCGCGCTCGCTGGGCCAAAACTTCGGTTAAAGTGCCCAATCCCGGCCCGATCTCGACAACAACATCTTCTGGTGAGATTTCGGCCGCGTCGGCGATGGATTCTAAGGAAGCGGTGTCCCTTAGCCAATGTTGGCCTAAGGATTTTTTTGGTCTGGATTCCGGGTCAAGCCTATTCATATCACCACCAATGATTATTTATCCAGAAATTATAAGCGCCGGCCCAGCTGCCGTAGCGGCCGACGGCGTAACCGTTGCACCATTTCAGCTGGGTGACGGGGTTGGTTTCCCAGTCCGCGCCAGCGCTGGACATTTTGCCGCCCGGCAAGGCTTGACATAAGCCATAGGCGCCCGAGCCGCCGTAATTCCATTTGGTGTAGCCCCAACCGCTTTCGTGGCTGATGATAAAGTTGACGTAGCCCCAGTCACTTTCGGACACGCCGGCCGAGCGCATCCAATCTTCGTGGCTGCCGGTGGCCATCGCCGGCGCTTTAATGCCAACCAATTCCACCCGCGTGACCGGCTGTTTGGTAACCACGCTCTGGATTTCTTTGCGCGAAATCTCTTTGCCGCCACGCATTTCCACCTCATAAGTTACCAGCCGCTTGCCCTTTTGGCCTTTGGCGTCGATTTTGCGATAGCCAGTCAACAGGTCGTTGCTCTGGACTTCGCGAGTTTTGAATGGCACATCTTCTTCGACCGTGATAGTGTTGACGCCTTCGCGCCAAATCCGGATCTTCATACCAGCCTTAATTTTAGTGTTGCGGGCCGGAATTACGCTGTCGTTATCCATCACGCTGAGATTTTTTTCGATAATGAATTCGGCGATGGTTTTGCTCTGGGTTTTTAAATTCATTTCTTGGCCATATAAAATCAGTTTGACTGGCTTGGCACGGACCACTTTGGCTTGCATTACCGCGCCGTCACCCTCCAAAATGTCGCTGTTGCGCGAGATGTTGACGAGGTCTTCAATGTCTAGTTTAATGCCGGCGGCTTTGGCGATGGTTAGGCCGGTTTGAGCGGCGGTCACCACGCGGGTTTGCTTGTCGCCGTCGACCACTAGCACGGGGCGCGAGCGGTAAATGTTGACGCTATATGAGCTGGAAATTAGGAAAGTGTCGAGGGCCGGCTCGACGCGGTCGGTTTTGTCGGTGCTGATTTCGGCTTCGGTCAAAGCCGCGCCAACGGTGTCGGCTTCGGTAAAGATGGTTTTTTCGGCGCCTTCGTCATAAATCGTTATCAAGCGGCCGGCCGGTTCGTCGTCGTTTTCGGTTGGACGGTTAGTGACCATAATGATTAAGGAAATCATAGCGGCCAAAAAAATCAGCAAGGCCGACAGCGCCACCCAAACTGGCAAGCGGTAAGCCCGCCAGCGAATTTCTAGTCTAAAAAACTTGCTTTTCACGGCTTTCATTATATCACATTATTTGGTAAAAAGGTCGCGTTTGAGGTCTAACCAGTGCAGCGACTGGCGCACCAGCTTGGCGTCGTCTTCGGTGGTGCGCAGTAGAATCTTCAGAGCTTCCTCAGCAAAAACGCCATTTTGCGAGCCTTTGGCCAGAATCACCGCGCCGGGTTGCATATGTTGGCTGACAAAAGCGCCGGCTTCGATGGGGTTCAGAAAAGATTTGACGCGGTTGCCCTTTTCTTGAGCCGCCGGCACCAGATATTGTCGAGCGTCGCGACCGATTGTCACCACCATTTCCAGTTTGGTCGGATCGCAAAATTGGCCGACTTGCTTGTGAGCTTCCGGGCTGGTGTCGCCCAGTTCGTTCATACTGCCGAGAATAGCGATGCGTTGGACGGCTTTGATGTTGTAAAGAGTTTTTAGGGCCGCAATGGCTGCCGCCGGCGAAGAATTGTAGGTGTCGTCGATTAGGGTGGTGTCGCGTTGGCCTTGCAAAATATTCATTCGGCCGGGCACGGGACGGATTTTGCCTAAGCCTTGATTGATTTCGGCCGCCATCATACCAAGTTTGGCACCAATCGCGCCGGCAGCGATGCCAGCTTTTAGATTATGTTCGCCGACTAAGTTGATTTCGGCCGGCACGTTGCCAAGTTCCGGCGAAATAAAATCGCCCGCAAAAGCCGTCAAAATGTCCTGACCTTCGTCAAACAAAAAGTGATATTCGGCCGGCGGGTGAACGCCATAAGTGAAAATCCGCTCGGACTTGATAAAGTCGGCGAATTTGGCATCGATGTCGTCGCGATTGATAAAAGTCATAGCAGCGTAAGCTGTGACCGACAGCTCTTCGCGAGCCACATTTTCGACTGTACCGAAAAATTCCATATGTTCCGGCACCACGCTGGTAACCACCGCGATGTCGGGTTTCAGATAATGGCCAAAATGCGGAATTTCGCCCGGATGATCGGTACCGAGCTCTTGAATAATGACATCAACATCGGTTGGCGCGGCAATCCGGCTACGCATCGCTTTAAAAACTTTGTGCCAAGCCAGCGGCGAATGAACTTTGCCTTCCGGATATTCAACGCCCAGCAGGGCCGGCGGCACGGACAGCTGAGTGTTGTGGTTGGTGTCTTCCATACGCACCCGAAACTTTTCGTTCAGGACGGTGGCGATGGAAATTTTGGTGGTGGTTTTGCCGGCCGCGCCGACCACTACCACCAGTTTGACATCTTGATGCTTGGCAAAATAAACCCGCACCAGATGTTCTAATTTTCTTTGGACGTATTTTTTAAACATAAGGAAATTATAGCATAAAAGGCTGGAAACTAAAATCGGCTGAGGACGGTGCGGAAGGAGGTGTGGTCGTCTGAACCGCCAATGGCCATATGAGAAGAAAACAATCCGGCATAAACCGTATCGATGTAATACCCGCCGCGCCGAGTCCACATATAACTTTTTTCGGGAAACTCCGAACTGTCAGAAAACCAAGCCTGATTGTTTAAAGAAACCGATTGAAATCTCGTGGTTTCGTGGTTGGCTTGACCGCCGCAAAGTTCAAAATTACAGATGTCGAAGTTATAATAATATTCGGCAGACGACAGGCTCTGGCTTGGTTTGATTCCAAATGGCCCGACATAATAAACATTGAGGTAGCGAGTTTGGGGCACGATGGTAATAAAATGACTGTCGGCAGTGTCGCCGTAATTTCCCATAACATACTCCGACAACCCGCCAGACATATCATAGGCGCCATAAATATTATCGGTAGTAGAAGCGTGAACGCCTTCGCTGGTGTAATATTGATGACAGGTGGAGCTGGCGGCAGCAGAAACACTATCGCCAGAACAACCGGTGGTAGCTTGGGTGTTGCTATTTGACCAAGTTTCAACAGAATTGCGGCCATAACTTGAGGTTGCTAAATAGACCGCCGCGCCCCAGTCCGAATTTTTTGCGACATGAGATTGAGTTTGCCCGCTTAGGTTGTGAACATTATTGCCGCCACCTTTGGGTATTATAAAATTGCCGCCAGCCGCGCCGTCGGGATTAGTCGACATATTGAGGCTGGCGGTAAACTGAGCGCCGATACCTCGGTTGCGTAATGAGGGTAAGTTTGGCTTAACGGTTGGCTGGTTCGCCGTGCCGGTCATTTCGAATTTACCGATCCACAGACCATTTAGCTCAGTCGGGTTGGGGTTATCATCGTCGCCAAAACTAAAAGCCGGATGGGTGGCCCAGTCGCCGTTTTGCTCTGGGATGGCCTTTTGGTAGCCGGCGGTGCTTTGATTTTCAAACTTAATGTGAAAGGCGGTCGGCTTTTCGATTGGCTGATGGCCGATGCCGCTGTAGCGCTGGATTTGGTAACGGTAGCGCGGAACGTAAACCCAGTAGCCCATAATATCTGCTTCATCGACCACCTTGTCGGTGGTATTTTGGTAAGTCGACAAGGCATTATATTCCACCGTGACAGCGTTAGCCCAATACTTTTTGGTGTAATCATACCAGCGGTTGTCAAGATTAGCAGGATCGACGGTTTTCCATTTTCCGGCGGCGTCACCACTCGGGTTGCCGTCCCAATAAACCGGAATCATATTGGTATCTATATCTACTACAATGTTTTCCGGGCCACCCACGCCGGCCGAAGTTTGACCTTCGGCTTCCGCCAAAACCGCTTCGTTAGGAATTAGCCCGACCCCGATAACGGCCAGTCCTATTAAAACTATCTTTTTGAATGTTGGTAACCTCACTTTATGTAAACCTCCAATATTACTATTAGATTCTAACATAAAGTATTAGCGTAATGCAACTAGAATTATTTGCGTTTTTTGAAGCTGTTTTTAAGAAATTCAATGTGATCGTCGGCGTGCATAAAACTCTCCAACCACTTGCGCTTGCGATAAATCACAATCGACATCAGCCCCAGCACCGCGCACATAATTATAATCGCCAGAAGATTGCCGTCCAAAAATTCGTTACCAAAAAAGTTGGTGATAGCCTGCATCGGCAGCCGACCAATCAGCGACAGCAGAATAATGTCGCGAAAACGGATTTTGGTCAGGCCGGCCAGCGCACCCACAAAATCGTCCGGAAAAAACGGAAACAGAAAAATCAGGAACAGAATCAGCGGCGCGCCTTTGTGGTCGATTATAAAGTCAAATTTGGCGATTTGGGCTTTGCCGAACAATCTTTCAAGAAAAGGTCGGCCGAATTTGCGCACCAGCGCGACCAGCGCCATAGTTCCCAATGTCACGCCGCCCACTGTAAAAATCAGTCCCCACCAACCAAACAGCGCGCCGCCCACTGCGCCGGTAACGCTGGCCGGAATCGGCGCAAAAACTACCTGCAAAAACTGCAAGAAAATATACAAAATCGGGCCGAGCGGGCCGGCCGAACGAACGGCTTCCTTGATCTGCTCCGGATTGGCGAAAAAGTTCACAATATCCGCACCGAAGAAATAAGCCACCGCCCCCAGCGCCAAAATCAGCAGCACCAGCACCACAATGGCCTGCGGCGTTACAGCGTTTTTAATACGGGTTGTTATTTTCATATTCTTATTATATCATATTGTAGCAAGGGGTATTAGCTCAGCTGGTAGAGCGCTTGGTTCGCAATCAAGAGGTCGCGAGTTCGATTCTCGCATACTCCACCAAATTTGAAAGGAAATTTATGAGCGAAAATGAGAAAAT
>JAISDN010000006.1 GCA_031264785.1 Candidatus Nomurabacteria bacterium | reverse complement strand
CCGTTGTAAATTATCAGGCCGGACACCAACAGGCCGATAATCGCGTCCACTGGTAGGGTGGTAATTTGCGATACGCCCAGCGTAATCAAGGTCAACAGCGTGATTACCGCGTCAAACAGGCAGTCCAATATGGTGGCTTTGATGGTGACCGAACGGACGATTTTGTTCAATTTATAGGAATAGAATGCTAGTCCAAGCTTAACGAAAATCGCCAAAATCGGCACCAAGATGATAAAAAAGTTTTCAATTAATATCGGTTCGGGCGTGATTAGCCGCTCGATGGAAGTTTTGATTAACAAAATGCCAGCCAGCAAAATCACGCCAGCAACAGCCAGACCACTCAGATATTCCATCCGACCATAGCCGTTTGGGTGTTTTTGGTCCTTGGGCTTGGCAGAAAATTGAAAACCAATGATGGTCAAAATTGCCGAAATCGTGTCTGTCAAGTTATTGATGGCGTCGGCCTGAATCGACACGCTATTGCTCAAAATCCCGACGACATATTTAAAACCAAACAATATTAAATTGCTGATCAAAATCACCACGCCACTCTTGCGGCCGAGTTTTTGCCGCGTTTCTTTCGCTGTCATTTGGTTTATTTTTCTTTCTTGCCGTCAGTCCTGCTATCGTCAAAATCATCAAAGCCAAAATGACCGCCCCGAAAATGAAAACGTGAACGGCGATCATCGTCATCGATATTGGTGTGCATTTTTTCCAAAATTGTGGCTAGTTGCTCTTTTTCCTCCTCCGTCAACGAACCAAACATATGTTTTTCGAATTTATGGTGAAATTTCCTGTGCCCTTTGGCCAGCCTTTCGCCGTTTTTGGTCAGCGAAATTATATTGCTGCGTTTGTCGTCGGAACTGTTATCCCGTTTTATTAATCGCCGACGTTCTAATTTCGACAAAGTTTCCGACAATGACGGCGCTTTGATGTCAACAATCTCCATCAGCTGACTTTGGGTTAACGCGCCTTTTTCTAATAGCGTAGTCAAAATCTTCTCTTGCCCAAAAAGATGGCTGGAATGACGATTTATATGATGCATATGGTAAAAAAACATATTGTGAAAATTATTCATATTTTCCTTTCTGATTAAAATTAGTTAGGTAGCTAATAATTAGCTACCTAAATTATATTTTAAACAATTTTAAAAGTCAATCATAACAAATAACCACATCACACCGATTCCCCGTTCACCCACCTACGAAAAGCTGGGGTTTTAAAAGTCACCCATCGGAGTATAATATTATTATGCTATCAGAATATAAGGATTTATTAGAAAACAATCCGATTAGCATCGCGACAAGCGATGGCGAACGGCCGAATATTGCTGTGGCGTCGGACGTAGCGGTTGTTTCGGACGACCAATTATTAATCAGCCATAATGAAATGGTAAAAACTGTCGCGAATATAATGACACACAACAAAATTTGCATGACTTGTTTTGACAAGAATTGGTATGGTGCTCGGATTTATGGCGAGGCCGAATATTTCAATGACGGCGAATGGTTTGAACGGGTAAAAAAGCTTTTTACGAATAAAAGAACCGAACCGAAAGGCGCGATTCTGGTAACCACTGGAAAAATTGAGAAACAATCGTAAATAAACCCCTTGCAAACCAAAAGTAAGCGTGGTATAATAAGCGTATGAAATATTTTCAAAACACCCAAACCCATCTGTTGCCGAGTTGACTGGCGTTATTTTGATTTATAAAATTATCGCCGGTTGCTCGGCGTTTTTGTTTTCTCTGCCGCTTCGCGCAACGCCGACGAGCAACAGAGGCATTAATTAAATAATTTAGGAGTATTAAAATGAGTATAATAAGTATTAAAAAGGCCCAACAGGCCAAAAAGATTTTAGTAACAAAGCGCAACTTAAACAGGTCGATAGACTGGCTACGCAACGTAGCCGATATTGACGCGCCGTCACCAGAGTATTTCACACGGAGGCGTCTTCATCCAATCCAATTTAGCCAAGGTTAGTTTCATTTTAACCAGCGGCGGCGATATGGTATCACGGATCGCTCGTGGTGGTGCGGATTTTGGCTTATGCGGTTCGGACAGATTTGGGGAGGGCGACAGTGGCGGATTGGTTTTTGAAAAAATCCGGGATCTACCCTGTCGTTTTGCCCTGCTGGGTCGCGCCGGCGAAACTCTACCGGACAAAATGACCGTGGCGACTAGTTTCCCAAATGGTTTACAAAAGTTTATGGTCGAAGAAAACTTGAGGCTAGCCGAAACAATCGTTGTTAACGGTAAAGCCGAAAGTTATCCAGCGACAGGCGAAACCAATGCCGCGTTTGATATTGTTGAAACCGGCGCTTCGGCGCAGGCTAACAATTTAGAAATCGCACGACTGGCCGCTACGCCAATCACGCTAGGCGGTCTATGGGGACGTCAAGTGCGGGACGCGGACAGCGGTGAGGCGGTTGAAGGGACTTGGTCGAACGGACAGTTTTTCCCGATGAGCGACCAATATTATTCCGGCAAAACGCCAACCGTGGATTACGGATTATTAGAAATCGAAAGGGATTAAGCTATGAAAATCTATCAAAATATTAGTAAAGACGAATGGGCGGAACTTTGCGCTCGACCGGAACTGGAAAATGCCGGCCTCTCCGCGACCATCAAAAAGATTTTTACGGCAGTTGCCAAACGTGGCGATACGGCTTTATGTGAGTTCACTAAACAGTTCGATAAGGTAAAGTTGAATGACCTGCTCGCGAGCGAGGCAGAGATTGCTGCGGCCGATGTGCAAACTCCCAGCGAGTTAAAGCGCGCTATAAAAATCGCGGCGCGCAACATCAGGAAGTTTCATAAATCGCAGTTGAGCCGATCGACAAAAATTATCGAGACCACGCCCGGTGTCAAGTGTTGGCGCGAACCGCGCGCGATCGAAAATGTCGGCCTGTATGTGCCCGGTGGCACAGCCCCGCTGTTTTCGACCGTGTTAATGTTAGGGATCCCGGCACAGTTGGCGGGTTGTGAGAACATCGTCCTCACCACGCCGCCGCGCCAAGACGGCACAGTTGATCCGACTATTTTGTTTACAGCCAATTTGGTCGGGATTAAAAAGATCGCCAAAGTTGGTGGTGCGCAAGCAATCGCCGCCCTCGCCCTAGGCACTAAAACTGTTCCAAAAGTTGATAAAATCTTCGGCCCAGGTAACCAGTTCGTAACGGCGGCGAAACAAATGGCGCAAAACTACGGCGTGGCAATTGATATGCCGGCTGGCCCATCTGAAGTAATGATGATAGCAGACGAAACGGCGCGAGCGGACTTTGTGGCGGCCGACTTGTTGAGCCAAGCCGAACACGGTGTTGACAGCCAGGTAGTTTTGCTAACGACACGGCATACATTTGCCAAAAATGTGATAGGCGAGGTTGAAAAACAATTACTGGACTTGCCGCGCCGAGAGATTGCCGAGCAATCGCTTAAAAATTCCCTGGTTCTAGTAGTAAAAAATCTTAACGAGGCAATGGAATTCTCCAACCTTTATGCGCCAGAGCACTTGATTTTGAGCATTGCGAATGCTCCAAAATGGGCGCGTCAAGTTAAAAATGCCGGCTCGGTCTTCTTGGGTAACTTCTCACCAGAAAGCGCCGGAGACTACGCGTCAGGCACTAACCACACCTTACCGACCAGCGGTTGGGCTAAAAGCAACAGTGGCTTAACGATGGAAGATTTTTACAAATTCGTCAGTTTTCAGGAAGTTTCGCCCGCCGGCGCAAGAAGACTAGCACCGACCGTCACAACTATGGCCGAAGCCGAAGGCCTAATGGCGCACAAACGCGCTATGGAAATACGAACTAGCGATTAACGCTTACCCACAAAAGTCAGCGCCTTGCCCGTAGCGCCAGCGCGACCTGTTCGGCCGATGCGGTGGACGTAGTCTTCGTAGGTGGCGGGTTGGTCGAAATTGATGACGTGGCTGACGTTTGGAATGTCGAGGCCGCGAGCCGCCACATCCGTTGCCACCATCACGCGCGACTGGTTGTCTTTGAAAGATTTCAGCGCACTTTTGCGCTGCGACTGCGATTTGTTGCCGTGAATTGCCACTGAATTGACGCCTTGCTTGTTCAATCTGTCCGACAGCCGTTGCACGCCGTGCTTAGTCTCGCCAAACAGCAAGACTTTTTCAAATTCGTCCTGGCCGAGCATTTCCATCAATTTCTCCATTTTTTCTTCTTTTGAATCAGCCTCGACGACATTTTGGTCGACGCTTTCGCTAGTATCGGCCGTCCGGACAGAAATGGTTTTAGGGTCGCGCAAAAACTCCTTGGTCAACTGTTCGACTTGCGGCGTGATGGTGGCGCTGAAAAACAGCGTCTGGCGGTCCTCTGGCGTTTGACTAGTAATCGTCCGAATGTCGCCCACAAAACCCATATCGAGCATACGGTCGGCCTCGTCCAACACCAGTACATCGATGTCATCCAGGCGCAGAACTTTGCGCTTAATCAGGTCCATCGTCCGACCCGGTGTGGCAATGACGATATGTGGCCGGCGACGCAAACTGGCAATTTGCTTGTTGATCGGCGCGCCGCCGACTAGTAACGTCGAATACAATTTCATCCCACTGGAAAAAATCCGAAATTGGTCGTCGATTTGCTGCGCCAATTCGCGCGTCGGTGCCAACACTATGGCCGAAAGTGGCTTCCGGCTAGCGTAAAGTTGGTTAATAATCGGCAACAAAAACGCCGCTGTCTTCCCTGTTCCGGTGTTAGCCAAGCCAATGATATCTCGGCCAGCCATAATGTGCGAAATAGCCTGATCCTGAATGGCGCTGGGAACTTTATAGCCCTGACTGCGAATATTGGCCTGAATCGCCTCAACAAACGGAAAATCCGCAAAACGATGTCTCGCTTGATACTCAGCCACAACATTTACAGTCGAAGCTTGATTAATAAACTTACTGGGGTGAATATAAGCCCCACGCCGTTTATTTGGCCGACGCTGACCGCCCCCGTTCCTGTTGCTGCTGTTTTTATTAAATGGCGCGCGGCCACGACCGCCCTGTCCGCCTCGCTGCGGACGTGTTTTTCTGTAATTTGGCATTATTAAAATGGCCTTTCTTTGGTTAATACTATTCGTGCAGACGAACAGCAAAAACCTTCAAACATCTACTTTTTATCTGTAGAGACGGTATCCATTCGGATGCAATGCTACCATTGTAGCACACTTTTTCAAAAAAGTCTAGTGAATATGCTTAAACTTTATCAACCACCCAAACATCTTGCACACCTTCAACCAATAAATTTAACATAGGGAGGATGTTTAAGATGAGGTTTAAAGATATGAATGAGAAGCAGCGCCAAATATACGGGGCTAGGATTCGGCTTGAGTGGTTTTTAGAAGCCGAAAGGTGTGGTAGCGTCAACCAAGCCTGTCAGAAGCTTGGTGTGCCTAGGCGCACTTATTACTATTGGCGAAAGCGATGGTTAGCGGGTGGCAAGACTCTGTGTAGCCTGTTTGACGCACCTAGAACGCCACACAGCCATCCTGGCATGATCGATGCTGATCTAGCTGGCTTGATCGTCGGCCTACGGCTATTTAAGATGTATGGTGAAGATAACCTGAAAAACATCTTGGAGCGGGATTATGGCATCGTAGTATCTGCTCATGCGATTCATAATGTTCTAACTAGGGTGGGCTTGCTAAATAAGCGGAAGAAACATAAACGTCAGAGACGTCCGCTCAGCGATCACCAATACTTTCCGGGTGAACTGTTACAGATGGACGTCAAGCACTGGAAACGGGCTGGCTATCAATACGACATCATCGATTGTTGCACGCGGATCAAATACAAGCGGATTTACCGCGATTGCAATGTAAATAACACGGTGGACTTCTTGGAGAAAGCCCTGGTATTCTATGCTCCTGCCTTTTTGGTTAAAAAGATCCAAACAGACAATGGCACGGAGTTTAATAACAACAAGTTACCTCTACCTCATCAAACCAAGGAGTATAAAAAGGCGCTGCCTGAAATCTGGTTAGAACAACATGGCATTGACTATGGCCATATTCCATCAGCTAGTCCGCAAGTCAATGGGCGGATTGAGCGCAGCCATGGCGTTGACAAGTGGCGCTACCATCATCTGACTAGCGCTTGTCATAGTTTGACTGAACTAAGAGAGTTTTGCATTGAAGATTGCTTGGACTACAATACCTATCGGCCACATAGTTGCCTAGGCAATATGACCCCATTAGAGTTTTTGCAGTCATTAGTCGGTTTTGAGCATGCTACAATTGATACTAGTGTGTTAGATGTTTAGGTGGTGGACCATATGCTTAAAATTCGCCATCGGCCCGCCACAACTTATATTGATTGGTGTTGACTTTCTCAAAATGTTTATGTTATACTCCTACACATAAATAAATATGTGGTGACTACATTGGAGGTTTTATGAATAAAATGACAAAAACAACGCTGGCCGCAGTGATGGCTGTGGTAATGACACTTAGTTCCGGTGCGGTGGCGTTGGCTGAGTCGCCTTATTTTGTAGTTAACGAGCCAGCCGACCAGACTGTCGACGAAGGCGACGACGCGACTTTTCTCTACGACATCGACACCAGCCGAGCCCGCGAATTATGGAATAATAACTCCCACGTCCCCGGCGTTCAGGATGGCTATTATACTTGGTTGCAGGTCAAAACCAGTAAAATCGCTAACTTCAACACTAGCATCCCCACCAATTGTCTGCCGTTTGCCGAATTCGTCAACACTCCAAATTGGATTAAAAACGGCGACACCTACACTGTCACCAACCCAAATTGCAGCGGCGGTAACTCCTCCAACAACCGAGCGATTTCGGTTATGATTTCCGACCCTTTCACAGTGGATGGCGAAACCTTTGTGGCGGACCAATGGTATATGGGTATGGCGGTCAGCGGACGAGCTGTGGTGTCGTTTGATTATGATATATCTGGCGACAATTACGGTCCTGTCCAAATCTTTGCCGTGCCCTACGCCGACATCGCCGCAAATTACGCCAATTTTCTATCTAGTGGGATGGCTTCTGATCTGGCAAACAACTCCGTTGCTGGTTCAGATTCAGAATCCCCAGCCCTGACCTGCGCCGACGATGGTCTTTATCAGCTCACTTGTTACGAGATCAAAAGTGGCAGCAACTGGATAGTTATGCCGGATCAGGGCGAGTACGTCTTAGTGGTAATAAACGACGTCCATTACGATTTAGGTCTAGATTCCAGAGCCCAAATTAGCAACATAACCGTTAACAACGTCGTCCGTGAGGTCGGCAAAACGGCTAGCTTGACGCTGTCGTCCGGCGACGCTTCGTATTTTAACGGCGCTCGGTTTATGGCTTTTGTAACAGTCTACCCCGGAGCAGATTACCCACTAGACTGGGCTAGCCGAGTGGCGACCCTGCGGTTTAAAAGCAACGAAGAGGGTGGCGGTGGCGGCTCAAAAACCAATGTCCCCAAAAATACTACTTCAACCAAGCAATCTTTGAAAAATATCGGCGTTCCGAACGCCGGACAACCTCTGAATAACCTAATCCAAATGCTAATCAGCCTAGTTGTAGCCAGCTCTTCGTCCCTGTTAATAATCCTAACCCGACGCGGGTTTAAAACCTATTAACGCTTTTTACAAGCTGTCACAAAAGCCCGCCAAATGGCGTCGCTATGCTTGTCGCCCAGCAGTTCCGGATGCCACTTGACGCCCAATAGAAAGACCCCCCCCCGCTGGATCTCAACAGCTTCCACCAAACCATCCGGCGAGTGCGCCGCTATCTGGAGATTCTTAATTTCCTCGTCGCGCGCCACCATTTCGTGAATGCTATTCACCATAACCTCTGGCTGGCCAATAATTTCGGACAATTGACTGGTCGGTTTAATCGCCACGCTATGCGCTGGCGCCCGATTTTGGATATTATGTTTCCCTGTTGTATCTTTATGAACCGTTCCGCCAAAACTGCGCACAATAGCGTTAAACCCGGCGCAAATCCCAATCAGCGGCACCTTATGCTTCACGCAATACTCCACCACCAGATTCTCATAAGCCAGCTTCTCTGTCAGGCCACCCTGTAAAATAACTCCGTCGCATTTTTCCAAAACTCGCACCATATCGTGCTTTTCGCCCTTCAGCCAGTGGTGTTTTTGGTAATTCATGGTCGGTTCGGTCGGCAAAACCCCTAATAAAATGCCGCCGTGCCGATAGATAGTTTCGTCAAATTCGGCCTCAACTTTAAAGCGGTCGCGCCACAAGCTACTGGGGTCAAACTGGCTAATTTCCGCCGCCATAGACCGGGCTACAATGCCAATAATCGGTTTACTCATACCCTCTATTTTAGCACATAAACCGCTTATGAATGCCGCTCAACACAGATTTCATCCTAAAACCATCGATTTTCAGCACTTTTCCCACATTTTCACAAGACTTTTCCACAGAAAATTTCAGCAATTTCCCTCTGTTTTATACCATATATGATATATTTTGAAGCAAAGTTATGTATTGACTTTTTAATAAATGTGTGCTAGACTGTTTAGCATAATGAGTAACACCATTATGCAAGAGGGGAAACCTTCTAAACTATCACAGTTCAAGTTGTTTTACGAAGCTCTCGAGCGACGCTAATATCTCTTGAACGAAAGCAAAAACTTGGGTTAGAATACCAGTTTATCCCGCTCCACCGGATGGCGACATCCAAAGAAGCGGGTTTTCTTTTACCCCTAAAAGCCTCTCGGGCAGAGGAGAATTATTTCTTAACTAACTTTTCAGTAGTCTCAAAAACCGTAAAATACCGCGCAAACAGCAGTCTAGTCTGGGCATAATAAGCGCTGGCCGAAGCGTAACAGATAGAAGTCACCGGCATCAGCACCCATTGAATCAACATCAGAAAGTGCCGTGACCGCTTATATCGGGGCGGACGGGGTGGCAACATCGCAAAAGAGGTGAAAATCGTCACCGCTAGACCCGCCATCGCTACCTGTTGGATAGTGCCAATCATAATCGGCAGCTCGTGCACCGGCAGCGATATCGAGGCCTCTGGATTGACCAACAGCGGTATCCAGCCGCCAAAAGCAATAATCGGCGCAATCACCGCCTGAGTAACGTGACTATCAAGCAACCGCATAAAACGCGTAAACGGCGACCAAAACTTCAGATTTTTGCCCCGATTTTTAATACATTGAGCTACATAAGCAATGTCGCTGGCCCCATATGCCCAACGCCGAACTTGAACAAATTGCGCCACCAAACTCTTCCAAAAAGTGCTCGACAGCACCGCATCCTGCCCAACCGCCACCCGCAGCGGCACCACGCTATAGTCACCGTCAAAATGAAAATACGACCGCCAATACTGGTGGCCGTCCTCGACAATAGTGCGTTTTGACCAAAAATCCATCTCTATTAGCGCCTGAAGCCCCTGTGAGTGGCTAGCAAAATTGCGCAGTAGGTGGGGCCGCATCGAGCTAATAACGTTCCAGAAGCTGTTTCCGACCGCCACAACCCGCATTGGCGCCGGCACATCCCAAATATTATTAGTAAACAAGCAAATCGGCTGATAAGCCAAGCGCTGGCGATTGGGCGCAATAATCCACTCATACGTCAGATACGGCAGATAATTTCTGTCCACCCGATTATCAGCGTCAAGCGTGGTCACAATCACATTTTCAGGGTTAATTTTCTGTTTTTTAACATATTCGGCAAATTTTCGCCCCGCAAAAGTGGCATTTGGGCCCTTGCCCATCACTTCATCCGGCAGATTATCAGGGTGCATAATAGCCAAAACGTCGCCAAAACGCTTGCCAAACTTCTTAATTATCTGGTCGACCGTCTGCTTGGCCGGCTCTCCGCCCCGCTCTTCATAAGCTAGCACCAAAAAAACCTGCTTCATATTGTAATCACTCTTTAACAGCGCCTCGATGGTCGGCGCCACAATATCGTAATTTTCTTTATAAATAAACACGAAAACGCCGTGCTGAATGTCCGCCGGTAAGGGGTATTCTTCAGAGCTGCCAGCCAGCCGTTGCAGATTTTCGATGTGTTGCTCAATGCCATAGATTTTTTTAGGGATTTTTTCAAATTTCTGAAGAGCCCGAACCGGATTCACCAAATCTTTCAGCCGCCCCGCCCAGTCCAGCCGCGAAGTTTTTTTATAAACCGAATAGCCCTGCACCGTCCGAAAAGCAATCCCAATGGCTTTAGTAAACATCACAATCACAATAAACAGCACAAAAATCGAGCCGGCCACCGGATTAAAAAAGCTAAGGACAAACAGCAAAATAATCGTGCCATAGCTCAAAATTCCGGGTAGCATTTCAAAAAGTCGATAAAAAGCCGTGCGTTTGCCAAGAGGAATTTCGATGTTGGTCATAATAACCTACAACACGTTTCCGATATTAAGCAGCGCCACCAGAAAAACGATTGCAATCATCATCAGCACAATCGTCAGCCACAGCATAGCAATACCAATGCTCCGACCTTTCACCGCATACATTTTCAGACTTATAAAAATATTCAAAATTGGCACAACTACCGCAAAAAGTGCAAAGTTTAACAGATATGAACCGTTGTCGCGAAAAATTCCGGTGGCCGAAAAACCGTCAAACCGATACGGCACGCCGGGCTGGCCAATCTTGCCAAACGAAAACACCAAAACCAAAGTAGCGATGATTTGCAAGAGAATAATCACCCACAGCGTCAAAAAAACCCGGCTGGAGGCAGCGTGCAAAAAAGCTTGTTTGATAGACATCGTTTTGTCCATATCGATATTGTATCAAAATTTGTTATAATAAACTAGATGCCACCTTAGCTCAGCTGGCTAGAGCGCCGCTTTCGTAAAGCGGAGGTCCGGGGTTCGAGTCCCCGAGGTGGCTCCAAACGGTTTGCCCTTTCGGCAAATTCACACTGGCGGGCATCGTATAACGGCTATTATGTATGCTTCCCAAGCATAAGATCGGAGTCCGACTCTCCGTGCCCGCACCATCGGATTTTCGCCATTTTTGGCGATTTTTTGCTATTTTTCGTAAAAAATGCTAACATTGATTCTAGTATTCTTGGCGTGCGCCTGTGGGAAAGTGGTTTAATCCGTCTCCCTGTCACGGAGAAGATCGCCGGTTCGAATCCGGTCAGGCGCGCCAGAATCAGAATCCGCCCCCGTTGTCGCAACGGCGGGTTTTTTATTTGTCTTCTTTGATTTCAATATATTCGTGGATTTTTCCCTGTTCGCGCAGTGCTTCAAACTTTCTATCAAATTCGCCCAGCGAAATTTTAATCAGCGAATATTTCACAGTCGTGTCGCTTTTTCCGGTCAATTTTATAATGTAAAAGGCGTCAATTCCCTCAATCAAATCCGAAACTTGGCCTTTTTTGAGCTTTTTGGCGGCCGCAATCAACCCGTCCGAATCGTCGTCGCTAACGTTCACTGTGCCGGCGTCGCCACCTTTAGCTTTAGTATCTTCGTCGTCGGAATATTTCTTAGCCAGTTTGCCAAAATCGCCCCCAAAATCCAGCTGGTTTTTAACCTCGCTAGCCTTTTTGCGGGCCGCGTCGTCCACCGCGAAGGAAACTTTCCGCAGCAACAGCCGTTCCTGTGTAACCGACCGATAATCGCCCATCGACCAGCCATAATAACGCCAGATTGAATTTTCAAAAGCCCGCTCGCTAATCGCCCCGCCCTGACCCGACAAAATCTTGTCGATGCTGGTCTGAACCTCTTCGTCGCTGACCGAAATGCTTTTTTCTTTGGCGATTTTCGCGGCGTAAGCGGCTTTTTCAGTTTCGTCCATATCAACGCGCCGAATGTGCTCCAATTCGCGCTGACCATCCTCAGTTGAAAAGTCGCGATTTTCCTGTTTTTCCAAATAATTTACATCGGCCCGCAGCCGTCGCATATAATCGCCATAACTAACCGGCTGACCGTCAACTTCCGCCACCGGCACCGGCAAAATCCGCGTCGCCGCATAATAAAAATCGCTGATGTCCTGCTTGGTATACAGCATCCACCAGCTAACGCTCACAAAAGCCACCGCTGCCACCACAAAAACTATGGCCGCCGTAATCAAAACCCGATGTTTGGCTTGCTGTAGCGGATATTTAAATTTCTTGGCCGATTCCAGCGTCTTTTCGCGCTGTTCGCCAATATTAGACTCGGTTATCGGACCTTTGGGCAACTCTTTCTTGCCCAGCACTCTGGCCTTCAAATCGGTCGCTTTATTCACTTGCTTCTTCACTGGTTTCGTCATATTCTACTTTTCCGATCTCCTCTTGTATTTTAGCATAAACCGTCTCAGCTTGCGAGACTTTATTTATTACCAGATCACCGGCCTGCGTATGCAGAATGATCACGCCGTAGCCTAGCAAACTGCCCCAAAGCCCTTTGATACTAACGTGCGCACTCTGGACCTTGTCCAGCCCCAAATCCACCACCGATCGCGAAAACAGGCCTTTTTGAATATTTTGGCGAATCCGCTGGTTGGTCACAATATAAACTGTAAAATACCAGCCGATCCAGTGGTAAACCAACACCAAAATACCCAGCAAAATCGCGATGGCGGCCACATAATACAGGTTAGGGTTGTTCTGCACCAACAGCAGCGGCAAAATCCCCAACCCCGACAAAACAATAAAGCCAAAAATCCCCTTAAACATCGTGATAATATGTCGCCGAAAAACAAACAACACCGTTTCGTCACTGCGCTGGCCGGTAAATTGCTGTTTCATAACGTTACCAGTATACCACATCTTGCTTCACAACAGATATATGATATAATGATTTTGCTCGCACACGCGGGCCCATAGCTCAGCTGGTTAGAGCACGGGCCTCTTAAGCCTGGTGTCGAGGGTTCAAGTCCCTCTGGGCCCTCCAAGAGATTATTTTTAGATATTCCCCACCGCCGTATAAACCACAGTAGTCCGGTAAATCCCAGCAGCTTGGTTGTAATCTAGCTTAGTGCCATAGTAAAAGGTAGTCTGATCACCGGGATTGGTTTCCATTGGAGCATTGGTGGATTTGATGGTTAGAGGATTGTTTTGGTTGGGGACTCTGCAGAGTTTTTGGGCGGTTAGGTCAGAAGAGTTGATAGTAAAGCCCCAAGTGTTGTTTAGGATGGTGCTGGTGGTATTGTCTAGGGTTTTGGTGGTAGTGTTCCAAGTACAGGTATTGGTAGTACCTATTAGATAGCGGTCTGGAATGGCGGTGGTTTCTTTGAGGTCACTAGCGTGGGTGTTGCTATTAGGCAGGTTGGTACTGAGGGTGAGGTTATAGCCTAGTAGGTAGTTGGTCTTGACGGATGTAGTGTTTGGAGAGTGGGCATAGGTGCCGGAGATGGAGGGAGTTATCGGGCTTCCACCTATAGTAAGGTTATTGGTGTCTACGGTTAGGGCTACATATGGTTCTTGGTAGAGGTAGCCAGTGGAGACGTTGGTGAAGTCGGTGAGGTCGCCGCCAGCGTCAATGTAGACTGGAGGGAGGGTGTCGGTGCTGAGGCCGTTGGAGACTGTGACATTGACCAAACCGGCAATGTGGGATGGGGTTTTAACGACGATCTTGGTGTCGGTGTGGCTGACCACTGTGGCGGGGATGCCGTCGAAGGTGACGGTAATTAGTTCTGGGATGTAATTTTCGTCATCAACGCAACGCACGGCAAGGCCATAATTACGGGTCACGTAGCCAAATCCAACACCGTTACTCGCGAATTTGAATACACGGGCGGAACCGGCATCGCCCGTATAAACATTAGACGACCAGAATAGACCTTGTTCGCTTTGCAAAGTGGGGCTCGCATTGTA
Organism: Candidatus Nomurabacteria bacterium; assembly: GCA_031264785.1. GTDB lineage: Bacteria > Patescibacteriota > Saccharimonadia > Saccharimonadales > Saccharimonadaceae > JAISDN01. Next base: position 156 of record JAISDN010000006.1, on the reverse strand, counting down.
ATATTGACCAGACGCAACACCCCTAAACGAACCGTTCGACCACCAGTTGGCCCCATAAGCCGTCGATCCAAATGTAGACCCGGTTGTAGCAGTCGGGTCGTACATTTTGGCATTAAGGAACGGAAAATCATTGTCAAGATCGGCAGCGTTTTCGTG
>JAISDN010000055.1 GCA_031264785.1 Candidatus Nomurabacteria bacterium | reverse complement strand
AGCACACTCCACCCCGCCCACCGTCACCGTAAAACTCGTCTGAAACCCCGTCCCCGTAATAGTCAAAACCGTCCCGCCCGTCGTCAACACCCCCGTCCCGGGCGTCACCCCCGTAATCGTCGGCCCCGCCACCGCCGTCACATAAACATCCGTATTGCTCGTCCCATAAGCATTACTCACCTGAATCGCCTTATTCCCCGCACTGCCCCAATTCGGCATATCGCAAAGAATCTCCTGAGAGCCCCACGCCGACACCTCGCAAGTCTGCCCGCCCATCGTCAACTTTATATAATCATTATCATGAAAGGTTATAAATCTGTCGATATCATCATACACCCCATAAACCGAAGCCCGAGTCGACACATTCGGCGTCCAAGTCGTCCCGCTCAAATTATCCTTCCTCTCCCCATTAATCTTCACCGTCCCATCCGTCGGCACCGCCACATACGACACCACAGGCGCTGGCACATAAACAATCCCCACCACTCCCAACTCTCCCGAAGACGCACTAGTCCCCCCGGGCGTCGTCACCTGCACCAAAAACGCCCCGCTCCTCACCGTCGTCGGTAGAGTGCAAGTAATGCTGCTGGCACTATTCACCGTATAAGAACTACAAGCCACCCCGCCCACCACCACCGCACTAACGTCCACGAACCCCGTCCCCGCAATCGCCACCGTCCGAGTCGTCCGATTCGTGCCAATCGTGGCATTCGGCCACTGGCCATTGCTTTTTACGGTATAAGTTTTAGTCACTCCCGCCCCCGTCGCCGTCGTCACCCCTGTCACTGTTGGCGCAACATAGTAAGTATAATTTCCCGCCGCCACCCCGCCCACCGTCACCGCCACCGTGCCCGTCCCCGCAGGAGCGCTACAAGTCATCTGAGTATTAGAATTAACCGTGCAAGTGGCTGTCACTGTGCCAAATTTGACGACAGGGTCGGGGTTGCGGTAGTCGCTGCGAGTAGTTGATATTCTAACTTGACCTCTTGCGCCAATTCCGCCGTCGGCATTATCTTGAGGGTTATTTATGCCGCCCAGACCACCACTGCCACCGCCGCCAATCACTAAGCCAACATTACCAGACACATTTGTATCGCTAATCCCCCCACCACAAGGCGACCCGCTACTAACAGTTCTCCCTAACGGGCCACTCACAGCACTGCCACCAGATCCGCCATTAGCACTTGCACCGCCAGCGCCAGAAGATATTGACTGGACGCAATAAATATTAGAACCGACAGCGCTGCCGCCATCTGCACCTTGCTTATTATCAGAAGTAGTGCCGCCGCCGCTGGCTGCGCCGCCTCCACCGCCGCTAAAATTCCAACTTGCAAAGCCAGTGCTAGAGTTAGAACTATACGAACCCGAAAGAGCGTTGCTGCCGTTGCTGCCACCGTAGGCGATTAGAGAAGTATATGTTGAATAGGTCGCTTTTGAAGTGCCGCCGCCGCCCGCACCGACTTCATAAGACACGGTGGTGTTGGCTGTCGGGTTAGTAAAAGTTCGGGTGGTATAACCTCCGCCGCCGCCGCCAGCGCCTGGAAAGTAAAAATACGTATTGTTATTTTGAAAAGAAACCCCATCGCCGCCGTTGCCGCCCGCACCCCAAACCTCAATTTTCATAGATATAGTGTCGCTCGGGACTGTATATGTGCCACTGCCCGAAGTTTTATTTTCAATGGTAGTGCCACCAGTGGTATAAGTAATAAAATCCGTCCCCGTAACAACCACACTCTCCCCGCCATCCACACTCCCGCTATTCCGACTAATCCCACTAACCGTCAAAGCCTCCACCGCTGGCGAAACCCAACTAAACCAAACCACCCCAACAATTGCGATTACCGAGAGAGAGAGAGAGAGAGAGAGAGAAGAGCTCTCCCAGCACCCTTCACTCGAAAAAGCCGAATAGTGCTACAAGAATTCCCCGGCCTCCGGCCGACCCCACCAATCCTAAAACCCTCTCTCGTTTTCATACCCTCAATTATATACCATAACCAAATAAAAAACAACACAAACTGTCTAATTACAGAAACAAAACACCTGGCGGGAACAAATCCAGACCAGGGTGCTGTACCCACATTATATCACGTTTACGTATGAAAAAGCAAATTATTATGATAAAATGTTTAATATGAAAACGATTGTGTATATTGACGGACAAAACTTCCTCTATAAAGTCGCTGAAAAATTAGTTGAAGCCAAACTCGTCAAAGACAAGCAGGAAGTGTCGGCGATAGATATTCCGTATCTGTTAAAACAAGTATTTCCAAAAGAAAAAATGACCATTCGGTTTTACGGCGTAGCAAAAATCAAGCAACAACATAATTTCGGCAAAGTGATTCTTGATAAATCCGTTAAGTTTGCTAATAATTTAAGAAAAATACGAAACTGCCTTACGAAGACTGGTGTAGAATATCGGGCGACCGGATTATTAAAAGTTCGTGACAGCGACAAATGCAAAAAATGCGGAGCGACCGACTATAAGTTTATGGAAAAAGGTGTTGATGTCGGTCTGGCAGTAGATATAGTGCGTGACGTAATGTCGAACTTGGTCGACCATATTATTTTATTAAGTTCGGATATGGACATTATGCCCGCTATATTAGTAGCGCAAGAATTCGGCAAAAAGATAACTTATGTCGGCTTTAATAATCGCCTAACTAGTGCGCTAAGTTTTCGTGCCAACGTTACGCAAGTTTTACGAGATGACGAGGTAATTGAGGCTTGGCGACGGGCGAAGAAATAAGTTCAACCATTTAAACCACGCATCATTTTTCTGCCACCTTATAAGTTTTTACAAGATGACTATCCAATAAACCAAGCATTTTGGGGGACTCATCGTGCATAGAGAAAAGTGTAAGTTTTACTTTCGCTCTAGTCATACCAACCAAGAACTCACATATATTTTGGTTACTTAAATTTTTAGTTTTTTTATCCGTCATATTTATGTCATCTATCCCGACAAAATAAACAAAATCTGCAGAAAGACCCTTCGATTCCATTACAGTAACCAGCCCAACTTCTTGTGCTCCGCTATCTACCTGTCCGAAACCTGCTATCATCTTACTTATAAGATTTTTTAAGCAGAATATCTCAGACAAACGTTGGAGTTCAAAGCTCTCTAAAGTATGCTTGCCAATTTTTGCTTTTCTAAATATACGAATATCTTCTTTTATTTTGAGTTTTTCTTCGTCTGAAAGCAAACTCCAAATTTTCTTATTTTTTGCAAACCCGTTGCGTATAACATCCTCCATCCTGTCTTTATCAAAACATAGATGAAGTACTTTTCTCAACATCAAATCATCTGTTTTTCGTTTGTATAATGTATCTAACACTTTGCAAATGTCAGAGTGCTTCACTTTATTAAGTTTTTCATCAGAAAATAATTCATAATTAACTACATTGCACCCCTTATCTATCAGACCATCATAGAGTTTATTCTTTAAAAAATGTGGTGCTATAACTAATACCCTCGCCGGCTTCTCCCACTTTTTTTCATAGCTTGATGAATCTTTTTTAATTTTCGCTGCAAGTTGATACGTGAGTTGATGACCTTGCAATTTTGGCATAAAATCTATCTTAGAATATATCTCACTTAACTCATGCTTGTCGTCCTTACGTTCATTCGGGTAAAGATATTTCTTTTCGTTAATTCGTTCTGACAATAAACCCTTTGCCTGTGCATTCACTATTAAGCTATTGACTGCATCTACTATCACTCTCGTACATCTATAACAATTGTCTAGGGAGAAAGAATCTGTGTCTTCATCGTTATATAAATCTCTAATCAGCGCAGGTTTAGCAAATTTCCAATCATATAATGATTGGTCGTCATCACCTACGATTAGAGTTTTTGTGGTCTTGTTGAGTTTTTTTATAAACTCATATTCTAACGAGTTAAAATCTTGAAACTCGTCTATTAGGATGATGTCATACTCATTCGGAATACGGGAATCATTTTGTTCGTACAATTTGTTTACTGCATAAACGATTGAATTAAATGAGTACAGTTTATTTTTAGAATAGTAATCTCGTCTAAGTTTATAAAAGTCTTCCTCATCTGATGTCATGGTTAGGTTACATATTTTATCCGTATAGGATATTTCCGCATTTTTTATTATGCCGTAATCTTCACTAATAATGTCGTCCAAATCTTCAATTAAGTCGACGCTTTTACTTGCCGTAATTCTTTTGAACTCGCCAAGGGCAAATGAATGCAGCGTAGCCACTTTAACTTTTTTGTACTCTCTGAAATCGTTAGCTAAATCGCCAACTAAATTGCGTATGAACGATAAGATTAAAATCTTTTTACCTTTATAATGGTCGCTGTCAATAAGATGTTTAAAGGTTGTGCTTTTACCAGTTCCAGGCCCAGCAAGCCCGACAATCATTGATTTCTCACTATTGGCTACAAGCTCAACTATGCCGTTACTCATTCCATATCATCCAACTCATCTGCAGTCTCAATAATCGCCTCCGCAACAAACATCTCCAAAGGGTCAGAAAGCTCACGGACTTGACAGATTTCGAGATACTTATAGTAAGCAGCACGGCGCTGCTTTTTAATAACCGGAGGAACCAAGCCAAGATGCAAAGCTTTAATAAACAACAACAACCGCCCCGTCCGCCCATTCCCATCGCTAAAAGGATGAACCCGCTCAAACTCGGCGTGCGACTTAGCCAGCAAAGCAATCGGGTCGGCAGTTTCTTCGTTCACCTCGCCGCACCAAAGTTTAATAAGTTCGGAAATCTTTATAAAGTTTGCTAGCGGCACATGCGCACCGCGAATTCGAGCGCCGTGGTTGCGATATTCGCCAGCATCACTGATAATCCCATTCATCAGCCTGAGATGCGTCGCCCGAATTAGGTCAGACGTAAAAACAAACTCCTTACCCTGCGACTGCAGTTCGTCGATTAGAAAGTTCAGTGCCGTCTGGTGATTAATCGCCTCCCGCTGTTCCACCGCCGTACGATTCTTCAAAACCTTATTATCAAAAATCACCGCCTCGACATCGCTTTCAGTCATCGTGCTGCCCTCAGTGGCATTACTGTGATAAGTCAAATTAACAGTGATACGATTAAGCATCTCCCGATCCATTACTAGCCGCCGCACACTGAACTTCTGCGCCATAGCGTGTTTTTTAACTCTAGCCAGTTCCGCCAAATCAACATCATCCGAGCCAAGAATTTCGGCAGCAACTTGGTCGATTCTCTCTTTCGCCGAGTCCCGAGGCTCTGCCTTACCATTAATCCACTTATTCAGCGTCACAAAAGACACGTCGAGCTGGTCGGACAAGTCCTCTTGACTCCAACCGCTAGCCGCCAAAATCCGATTCAATTTTTCGATATAGTTTTCCATACATGTTATTCTAGCAAAGTTTATAACGTTTGTAAACAGCTATAAACTTTCAAAAAGTGCCCCCGCTAGGCAAATTCTCGGTGCAAGACCAAGCTACGCACTGGACAACAGTCTAAACATCTTGTATACATAGTTGACATTAACATTTTGATAGTGTATACTGATTAGACATATTGGGTGAGACGGCCGATAATTAACTACGAAAGGACGTAAATTATGGGGGTAAAAACTAATTATAAAAAGATAGCAGTACCTGCCAGTGTGTGCATTGCGCTTGCTGTAACCGTAGCTCTCTTAATTATTGGCTCAATTAACCTCGCTAGAGCGATTTCACCTCCCGCCACCGTGCAGGCCATGACTCAAGACCATTGTGCCGACATGACTATTTACGATGGCACTAATCCCAGCGCCATTCTGATGCTCGACGATCCACGCAACAACCAATCATATCAGGTAGCGAAACTGGCCGACAATAACTGCTGGATGTTGAATAACCTGAAAATCACACCGCAAGATGTCGCTAGCGCTGCTGCTGGTCTTAACAATCCGGGCATCAACGGTGCGATTTTAGCCACTGCCGCTTCTGATGCGCCGAGTGAGGACACGCCGAAATGGTACGCCCCGAGCGGTAGTAATAATAACGCAGATCCGACTTTTTACGGCTACCTCTATAACTGGTGCGCCGCCACTGGCGCTACGGCAGCTACTTGTACGCCTGTTGACGTTCAGCCCGCCGATGCCACCACGGATATCTGCCCGGCGAATTGGCATTTGCCTAAGGGAGGTGAGGAAAAAGACGTCGATAATGAATTTTCGGTGCTTAACGCCAGAATGGCTGGATTTGTCAATAACCAAGATGTTACTTATTTGAGCGACCCCACGGTTTATCAAGACAATTGGCTGCACAGCGGACCATTCCAAGGAGTGCTTTCTGGCGGCTGGTTTAACTTCTTCAATGATTTTGAAGCTCAAGACACCGATACGCTACTCTGGTCATCGTCGTCCTACCCAAACGAGCCGTATCTCGCCAGCTACGTCACCTTTAACAAATCCGAAATTCAACTAAACGACTACAACGGTCTTCGTGACTACGGTATGGCGATACGCTGCATGACGGCTGGCGGCACGGCGCAACCAGTAGACCCCGGCACTCCAGACGCACCGGATACCGGTGTTGCACCAATGGGATATTAGAAATATTAAAATATTAGGTCGGACCTAATATAGGTATACGACTAACGAGCGGAGGTTTTAGCCTAATTATATCTTACGGTCAAATCTGGCCATTGCTTTTGCCAATTTTTATTGTCCATTCGCAACCTAAAGACTTCCTGCGCTTCCCCACTTTTATAGTACGGCGTTGGCCTAGCAATCAGATTCAATAAGTCGTCACTAGCACACACGGGGCTAAGTGTATTGCCGAAGACATGGATGTCTTACGATGAACGAAGTTTATGATTGTTTGTATGGTATAATATCAATATGAGTAGGTTTATTACACAAGGTGTTGGCGATGCCCACAATTTGCCACGCTTTCATACATCGAATAATCTAAGTGGTAAAGTTGAGGCGCATCTTGTTGATGAGACAGAAGTTGTTTTAAGTGAGAAAGAGCTAAAAGAAATAAAAGGCTCTTCGGCGCTTAAGAACAAGTATAAGATTTTCACTAAGAAACCCAAAAAAGACACTCCCAGACAATCAAAATCATAATTTTCGTTACTTACGTTTTAACTTTCGATCGATTTCTCGCAATGTCTCACGGGCCTGAGCCTGCGTTAGGCCTCTTTTGGCTTCGTGGTGAATGCCTAATTGGCGAAAACCCTCTTGGATAAGTTTCTTTTGTTCAGCAGTCGCCGGCTTATTATCGTTCGCTAAGCCATCACCATCAAAGTCGGCATTTTTTCGCTGGCGTATGGCGGCGATTATTATGATGAAGACGATCACAATGAAAAACAATGGAAACACGAATGGTAGTATCTGCATAAATTGAAACTGATTTTCTTGCTCTTGTTTCTGTATATCGCTAATTTCAAATTTTGATGCGATTGCATGTTCACGTGAGTCAGATGTCAGATACTTAATTTTAATAGTATCGGCGACTTCAAGATAGCAGAACTCGTGGTTGACGGCATC
>JAISDN010000023.1 GCA_031264785.1 Candidatus Nomurabacteria bacterium | reverse complement strand
TAATCGATGATTTTTTCCAAATCAGCGGTTAAATTTTTCAAATCGGCATCCGACAAGGTAATGTTGGACAAACTTGCCAGATATCTCGCGGTGGTTTCATCAATCTTCATCTATTTAATTTTAACACAAAAATCCATTAAAATCTGGAAAATGTGCGGATTTTAAAACTAGGCATATCTTAAGCGGCGAATGGGCCGTTTGAGATATGCCTTTCTGGATTCCGGCTCGGAGGCCGGAATGACAAGCTGCGCTTAATATTGTGAAACTTTTGTAATCTCAAACTTGGCTTTTTTCATAGATTCGAGCTGCCAATCGGGCGTGATGCTAAAGATGGTGATTTTCTTTTCCGCTCCGGAGGCGATGCCGCCGGTGTCGATGGATTGGTTGGTGATGACTTCGCCGGCTTCGTTTTTGGCGTCGACCAAAATGCCGTAGGATTTGCGCTCGGAATTGCGATTTTTGATGGTCATTCCCATTCCTTCGGCGGTGAATTCGCCAAAACTGATATCGACGTCATTTTTTAGCAAATAATCGGTCATTGAGCCATCTTGGCGCGAAAATCGGCTGTCGACGGAGTTCCAAAACAAATTATTCTGAATCGACACCGAAACCAGCGAGACCAACAACGCCGCGCCGCCCAAAATCAGCAAATATTTGGCGTATTTGCCAGCTTTGTGAAAAAATCCCAGCAGTCCAATCGCCAGCGCAATAATCGCCAGCCAAATTCCATAAGAATTAAGATTGGGAATCAACCCAAAAATCAGGCCCAAAATGCCGATGCCCAAGCCAACATATATCAAATATTTCAAAAACTTGCTGTTTTTTTTGGATTTTTTTTGCGGTAACGCGATGTCTTCCATAACCCTCCTCTTATTCCATCATTTTATCACATTATTGTTTAAAAAGCCCTTCGTGGCGCACGCCGTCGTAAATCATTGTGGGGATTTTGACGATTTTTATCTGGTTTTCCACAATCTCACGATTTTTGTCAATGGTGGCGCGGATTTCTGGGCTGTCTACTAAGCTGGTGATTTTTTTAACGTCCGCCGCGCTGTAGCCAAAATCTTTTAGCCAATCGTTCAAGATCTCGCGAGCCTCTCCGTCGCTATAATAGTTATTAAAATCTTCTTGCCAAACAATCTGGCGCGGGCTGTTGGTAGTGAACAGCCGCTCGACGATTTGCCATTCGGGCGGACGCTGGGCATTGTCCAGCGGAATCAGCTTGACAGCTTCCAGATAACGCACCACCAAATCTGAATTTTTGAACTGGTATTCACCGTTCTGTTGAATGGAGTACGGCAGCAGCGCCACGTTGTTTTGATCAAAAAATCCGGCCGTGCTTTGGGCTTTGAAACTTTCGCGACACCACTTGCAGCCCGGATCAAAAATGTCCAGCGCCGTCGGCTTGTTATTGTCAAATTCATTATAATAACTGACATTTTCCGGCAAATAATCTTTAGCCTCCCAGTGTGTAAATTTGGGCGGAATCGCCACGAAAGCCTCGCCGATTTCTGCAAACCAATTGATCGTCCAATCGACCGGATTGTCAAACTGTTTGGCCTCGCCGGTGTAGCAAGCCTCCGCGTCGCCCACTGCGCAAGCCTCTGGTGTCACCGGGTCGCAGGTGCCATAAGCCGTCAGGCTAACGGCGGCTTTGAAGGCCACCAGCAAGCTCCAGACGGTGACCACAATAATCAGCACCGACAAAACTTCAATCAAAATCGACAGCGGCTTGACCCAATCGGGATGTTTAATAACCACCCGCCGCAAAATCGAGTTTTTGATGTCACTTTTGAAAGTCGAATCGCATTTGCGAAAAGTCACGCGATGGGTGAAGCAATAGATGGATTTTTTGAACATTTTCCAGATACTGTCGGCCACTGGTTTGTTGAAAAGTCGGATGACTGGCACGGCCAAAACGCAGACGGCCAGCAATATGAATGCCGCAATACAGACCATTTTAGATTTTCTCCATCACGCTGATAAATTTGTCGACATCGGCTTGGCTGTTGTGCAGACCCAGCGAAATCCTGAGCAGCGGCGGGTAATGTTTGAGGTGGTCGAGGTAATAATGGCAGCAAAAATATCCGGAGCGAGCCATAATGCCTTGATCGCTGAGGGCTTCCGCTAGCAGATGCGAATCGAGATCATCGACGTAAAAACTCATCGTTGGCGCGGCTTTTTGGCCGGTCAAATGGACTTTAGGGTGACGGTCCAAAAAGTTGAAAATTTGGTCGGAAAAGTCGGCAATTTGAGAAGATTTTTTGGCATTTTTCAGCCACTTAATGGCCGCGCCCAGCGCTACAATTTCGCCCCAAGCCTGCAGACCGGATTCAAATTTGGTATAAATATGATTATCGCTCTCGGCCGACAACTGATAGGAATCGGCCTCGACATCGTCCACCATACCGCCGCCAATGAAAGTTGTTTTGATTTTTGGCGCCAGATCGCGGCGCACCACCATCACACCAAGACTGGGCGCATACATTTTGTGGGCCGAAAAACAAATCGCGTCGGCGCTGGTTTTTTCCAGCAGATCCGAAGAGGTGGCCATACCTTGCGCGGCGTCAATAATAATCAAACCGCCTTGTTTATGAATTTTTTTAATCAGTTCGTCCAGATTTTCCAGCCGCCGGCCGTCAATATTACTAGCCGAATTAACCACCACCACAGCGCCGGAAAAATCGTATTTGTCGACATCAATGGTGCCGTCGTCGCGTCGCGTAATGACTTCGCGCGGCAGATTGTGCGTTTTCGAAAAAGTCATCGTGGCGAGGAATGGCGAATTATGCTCAATGTCGCTAGTCACCACCTTTTTAATCCCATCAGCCGAAAGCTGGCTCAAAATTAGGTTAATGCCATAGGTTGTGTTCAGCGTAAAACTCACAAAATAGTCCTTCGGTTTTAGTTTTAGATAATCCAAAACCAGCGCCCGAGTTTCCTCAACTTTTTGGTCAGTTTTAACTCCCCAAGCATATTTAACCCGCTCGCCGCAAGAATTAAACTGGGTGTAATATTCATTCAGAGCGTCAATCACCGGTTGCGGCCGCAGGCTTTGACAGGCCGAATCGAAATAAACCGCCGTTTTGTCTAGGTATTTAAAATCGCTCTCCATTCCCCGCTCCTCGCTTAAATTAGTTTGATTAGTCTTAGTTTAACACAAACGCTAAAAATTGATAACCCCAATTTCTTTGGCCGACACAAAGGTCGTGGCCGTCAGCGCGTCGCCAGATAGCGCCAAAATCGCCAGTTCACCGGTAAAGCCGTTGTTGGGACTAACCTGATTTTTGATGTCGGTCACCTCATAAGCCACCCGCTGATTACCGATATCGACGTAAATTTTGGCGCCGGTTTTGATATCCTTCAAAAGCGCCAAAACCGAGCGCTGCAGAGTTTCAGCCGGCGTGATTCCCAAAGATCGCTCTTGACCGGACAGCGTGATTTGCTTGTCATTTTTGGTAATTTGAATCTTGTCGTCGGCCTTTTTCTCAACAATTTCCGCCTCCAGCCCCAGCGACGGGATAAACAGTTCGGGCTGGTTTTCGTCCGGCTGCTCATTTTTAACTTTTTCCTCTAGTGCCTGCTTTCCCTCAATCGAATCCGAAAAAATCTCCGGCGCAAACCAGTCCACCGCCAAATAAATCCCAAACAAAAACAGCAGCACCGACAAAATCAGGACGGTGATTTTTGAAAACAAGCCAACCAAGTGCTTGATGCCTTTTTCGTGATCGTAATGCATAAGAACATTTTAGCAGACTTAAGATTTTTTATGAATATTTGGCGGCCAATAAATTATGATTTCTTCAAAACCGAAGTGGTCGGTCAGGACTTTTTTGCATTTTTTCATTTCGGATTCAAAATTTTCGGTGTGCGGGCTGGCGGCCAAATCGACTTTGGCCAGCAAAATTTTCGATTCCGGACCATAATCGTGAACGTCCAGTTCCTCGACGCGCTTGAAAACTGTAAAATTGTGAAAAACATCGCGAATAGCGGCGCGCTCTGGTTTGGTCAGACCTTGACCTAAAATCAGATTCAGATTGGACCAAAAGGCCGCAATTCCGGCGTAAACAATAAACAGCGCCACAGCTAGTCCGAGGATTCCATCCAGCGGAAAACTGGTTAGCGGCGCCAGAATCAGCGATAGTAGCGCGATGGTAGTGGCCAGCGTGTCGGTCAGGCAGTCCCAAAAACTGGCGTTCAGGGTTTGGCTGGCGACGGTGCGGTTTTGGCGGCGGATATACAGCGCCAGACCAATTTTAGCGGCGATAGCCACCACACAAATCACCGCCGGAAAGACCGAAAAAGTCACCGGCTCGGTGGCGAAAATCCGGCGCAGGGCCGATTCGCCGACGCTAAAAGCCGTCACAAAAATCACTACGCCTACCACCAAACCAGCCACATATTCCATCCGGCCGTGACCAAATGGATGGCCTTTGTCAGCGTGGCGCGCCCCAAACCGAAAGCCAATAACAGTAGCCAAACTAGTGCCGCAATCCGCCAAATTATTAAAACTGTCCGCCAAAATAGCGATGGAATTGGACATCAGCCCAGCCACCAATTTGCCGGCGAACAGCGTAAAATTGACCAGCATCGCCACAATGCCGGTTTTTTGACCCTCACTTTGGCGTTTGCTGATGGACATCTAAACCCCCATTATATCAAATTATTTCAATTTTGTCAAGGTATGGGGTGGCTAATCGGACTTGAACCGACGGCCTTCGGGACCACAACCCGACGCTCTAACCAGCTGAGCTATAGCCACCAAGTGCGCCTTGACCCAGCTATTTTAGCACATTTGCCGCCGGATTGCGAGATTCCTAAAATAAATTACCTCTTACCGCCAAATTGCTACCTCTCACCCCAAAACGCTGGCTTTTTCGCGCCATATCTCGTAAGATGTCATTAGGACAAAATTGCAATGAAAATCCGAATCGAAACTGACAAAAACCTGCGCGAACCTGAGATAATTATACGGACGCGCGGGCTGGACGGCGACTCCGCGCAGCTTCAGAGCGCTATCGTGAACGCTCTAGCGAAAACTCGGCGGCTGACGCTGACGCGCGGCGGCAAGGAGTTTTATCTGCCGCCCGACGACGTGCTGTTTTTCGAGAGCGTCGACGGTCGAACTTTTGCCCACACCGCCAGCCAGATTTTCGAGTCCAAGCAGCGGCTGTATGAGCTCGAAGACAGTTTACCCAGCAGTTTTGCGCGCATTAGCAAATCGGTCATCGCCAACACGCGGCGGATCCTGGCCGTCACGCGCAACCTGACTGGTCCGAGCTTGATTCAGTTTCGCGGCAGCCACAAACAGATTAGCGTCAGTCGCAGCTACTTTAAAATGTTGCGCGATAAACTAAATGAAAGGAGTTTATATGAAAAAAGTAATAAATGACGACACCGAAGTCTTTGTCGGCGAATGGTGCAGCGATCGACCGCGCCGCTTCGGCGTTTGGCGAGTATTTTGGGGACTGCTGTTTTTAGTGGCAGCCGCCACAATTGTCCTCAGCTTGCTAGACGTTTTCACCCTGTCCGGCATTAGCAATATCGGCTGGTTGGTGCTAGCGATTTTCCTAGCCGCGCTGACCATCGCCTCGCTGTTTCGGCTAAAGTGGTTCGGGCTGTTTTTGCCCCTCGCCGGCATCGCCACCATCGCCAATTACCAAACCGAATATTTGAGTGTCAGCGACTCGACCATCGGCGCAATTTGGGCCGTAGCCGGCCTAGCCGCCATCGGCTTTAGCATTCTATTCCACCGCCGTCGCTATTGGCACCATCGCCGCAAAAACCGTCCGTCTCCTCGCCACAACAAAACCACCGAAGACAGCGACATTTCAATTGATGTCAACTTTGGCTCGGCCATCAAATATGTCGAATCCGACGACTTTCGCCACGCTCGCATCGACTGCAACTTCAGCTCGGTCAAAATCTACTTCGACAACGCTAGCATCAAAGGCGACAAAGCCACCATCGACCTCCTCGATGCCTCGTTCTCTGGACTCGAACTCTATATCCCCAGCGCGTGGCGGATCGTCAACAACGTCCACTGCAGCCTAGCCGGCATCGAAGAAAAAAATCAACGCCGCCGCTTCGACCCCAAAGACGAAAAAATCGTCGAGCTGACCGGCGAACTAAACTTGTCTGGTGTCGAGATTATTTACGTTTAACTTATAGATTTGCAATTAACATACTATTGTGCTATGATATAGGAATATACTAGCAATCGAAAGGATATGTGTGGAAAGAGTGGCAATCACCGGCGGGATTGGGTCCGGTAAGTCGACAGTTGGCGATATTATTGGGCAGCAGTCGGGCAGCGAAGTTTTTAATGCCGATAAAACCGCTCGCGAGGCTCTAGCTTTGCCGGTGGTGCATAAGATGTTTGCTAATTATGACGTATTCACTGAGGGACAAATCGACACCAGTAAAATGGCGGCTCTGATATTTGACCCAAACAATAGCGAACAAAAAGAATTACTGGAGAGCCTCACTCACCCAGTGGTGCGGACGGCCCTTGATGGTTTTTGGCGCGAAGGGCAACAGGCTGGTCAAGAAGCGGCATTTGCTGAAATCCCATTGCTAGACAAGACCGAAACCGGCACCCCGCCCCAGTATGATAGTGTTATCACAGTTTACGCCGATGACGATGTACGCCTAAACCGCATCTTGCAGCGCAATAGCGACTGGACGGAACAGCAGGCGCGGCAGCGTATGGAGGCGCAAACCCCGCCGATTATGAATTTGGCCAAAGCTAGCTATGTCATCATTAATAACGGCGATCAAGAACTTCTCGAACAGCAAGTAACAAATGTTTTGAAGCAGATTAAAATTAACGCTAGCGCGGCCAGAGCCGCCATTTATGCCGGTTCTTTTGACCCAATCACTAATGGGCATATGGAGGTGATTGAGCAAGGCCTAAAAGCCTTTGAAAGAATTGTAGTTGTAGTTGCTACCAACAGCGACAAGGTTGATAAATATATGTTTACCATCGGCGAGCGGGCCGACATAGTTAGGGCGGCGACCGAACGTTATGGCGCGGCGGTCGAAGTTGCCGAATTGTCTGGCGGCTTTATTGCCAAATATGCCGAGCAACGCGGTATTAAAAGCCTAATTCGCGGTGTCCGCTCACCTGAGGATTACGCCGTCGAAGATGGAATCGCGGTGGCTAATCGTCTAATTTCTAAAGAGCTAGACACCTTTTATATTCCTTCTCGCGGAAATGGCAATGAAATTATCAGTTCCAGCTTGGTCCGAAAAGAGATTTATGGTACAGATGACTGGATAGACGTTATGCCAAAGTTTGCCCCAGATGCCACGACCCGAGCCTTCAGCAACAAAAAACTTCGCCAAGAATGGCAGTCCTTAATCGGCGGGCCGGACAACAACCAAGAAAATTCTGCCATAACAAACGAAATTATTCAGGCTTACTCTAATCCACGTCGCCGCTATCACGACTCCGGACATATCGTTCGTGGTTTGCACGAACTGGAGGAGTTTGCTCTGGCCAATCAAGACGATCTAGACGACGCTCAACTTGACTTGGCTAAGTTTGCTTGGATTCTTCACGATTTTGCTCACGGTGGTCAGGAAGATGAGGAAACAAGCGCCGAAATAGCCGACGAATTTGCCTACCAGCTGGGCTATGACCAGCGGTCTATTGAACAAATTGCCGCCGCTATCTTGGCCACTAAGCACGACGGCGCTGATAATTCTAATGCCCTATTAAGTAACCTGTTAGCCGATGTTGATTTGGCCATTTTGGGTCTCAATCACCCGATATTTACAACCGTTATGCTGGACAAATACGACAAGAATATGCTCATTTTCCAGACAATGTGTTTAATGACGGCCGCAAACAAGTTTTACAAAACTTCCTTAATCGTGAGCAAATTTACCACTTGCCCTATTTTGCCGACAAATACGACCAGCAGGCTAGAAAAAATTTACATAACGAGTTGAATAATTATTGACAAATATAATAAACTATGTTTTGGTGCGCGAGAGAGGACTTGAACCTCCACGCCCGAAGGCATATGCTCCTAAGGCATACGTGTATACCAATTTCACCACTCGCGCCTATTCCGAAAGGGAAATCGTGAAACCATATTAGCAAACTTTATAAAAATAATCCATCACTCGGCGAGGGTATAGCAATCTTGCAAAATGCCAGCAGCTGAGGCATAATGTCGATAAGCATTAACTACTAAACTATCGGGGAAGGAAAAACAATGTATCCAAATAACAATAACGAACCAAGTCAAGAGCCAAATCCGGCCCCTGAGCTAAATCAATACCAAAATCCCTATCCAAACCCATACCAAAACCCTAATCCGACCCCCGCTCCAAATCCCTACCAAAACCCAGCTCCATATCCATACCCCCAAATGCCACCCAAAGCCAAAAAAGGCTTGGCCATTGCGGCTTTGGTGCTGGGAATAATATCATTTTTGGCTGGCGTAGTTACCGGTATTTTAATTTTGGCCGTCTATGCCGCGCCATCGTCAATGCAATGGGGTATGGGATTTGCCTTTGGCTATGCCTTCATACTTATATTCTTACCAATAATGGTATTGACGGCGCTTTTGAGCATTATATTTGGTCTAATATCTTTAATAAAAAAACGAGCCGGCAAAAAACTGTCCTTAGCCGGCGTGATTTTATCCGGATTGGTGTTGTTGACCATAGCGGCATTGTTTATTTTTGTCGCAGTTCAAGCCGACAAGGCGGCTGAACCAGCTCGTAATATAAATGAAGCGGCCGAACAGCAACTTAATATTACAGACAACCAAACCGTCAAGACTTTTACCTCAAATCTATCCGGTCTATCGCTTAGATATCCGGCCAATTGGGAGGTCGAGCTAAAAGATAATGGCTTTGGCATTGACATATATGAGACGACATTCAGTGCTCCAAGTGGCTATAAAATAATCTTAGAGGAAGGTTTGTATGGTTCTAATGTGACCTGTTATAACGAAAGAAACGATATGCTGTTTTATAAATGGTCGGATACGGGAATAAACGGCTTGGCGGTGGTAGATTATCAGATGACTGATCGTGATAAAAATACGTGGCGATTTCTGGTGGTTCAAGACAGTATTAAATATGGTACGCCGACATCTATTTGTAATGAATCGGAACTTATTGACGCCGTCGAATCTGATATTGTAGGATCGGTAAAGATTAATGTTGAGAAGGACGGCGAGATCTGGTTCGATAAAAATTCTAATGACAAAGATCTTGCTCAGGTGATTCAGGTTTTGTCGTCATTGTCGAAAAGTGGTGGTAGTGAGTAGACTTCGAATTATCAGCGGTGAATTTGGCGGGCGGCTCATTAAAGCGCCGGATGGCCGGACGACGCATCCGATGGGCGATCGGGTGCGGTCGGCGCTGTTCGCTAGAGTTGAGGTTCAGGGCAAGCGAGTTCTGGATTTGTATGCCGGATCGGGCGCGATTGGGCTGGAAGCGCTAAGTCGCGGCGCAGTCTGGGCAGATTTTGTGGAAAACGACAAATCGGCGCGAAGGGTGATCGAGGACAATATTAAGGCGCTTGACGTGGCAGCCAAAACCAAACTTTATAAAGTTTCAGCGACGATTTTTCCAGAGGTGGCGCAGAAACTTAATAAAGTTTACGATGTGGTTTTTGTCGACCCGCCGTATCAGAATTTTAAGAAAAATCCCGACGGCACTTTCGACTTTTCCACAGTCTCGGCATTAAAAAACATTGTCAAACCCAAAGGGCTTGTGGTATTATCTTATTCAGGAAGACTGTGTGTGCCGACCGTTAATGGAGTTGTTGTGGTGGACGATCATAGTTACGGAGAAGCGGCATTAGCAGTCTTCCGCTTTGAGGATTAGTTTGTTGTATATTTAATTAGCGGCCCCGTTCCATCTGGGGTGTTTTTTTGTTAGTTCAATGTAGTTAATCGTTGATATTTACTAACATTATGTCTTAGTTCTGGATATTTTGCAAGATTTGCGCCGGAGTTGATGAAGTTTTCGGCGGCTTTGGCGGCGCGGGCGATTAGTTTGGTGTCGGCTAGGTTGGCGACCTGTAGATTGAGGTCGCCGTGCTGGGCGGTGCCGTAGATTTCGCCCGGCCCGCGCAGCTGGAGGTCGATTTCCGACAGGTAAAAGCCGTCGGTCGATTTTTCAATTTCGCGCAGCCGGCGGGTCGGTGGACGGTTGTCACTCACCATCAGATAGCAAAAGGACTGGTGTTCCCCGCGCCCGACCCGGCCGCGCAATTGGTGGAGCTGCGACAGGCCAAACTGATCGGCGTTTTCAATCAACATCACGCTGGCGTTCGGCACGTCGACGCCGACCTCGATGACGGTTGTGGCTACCAAAATGTCCAGCTTATGATCGGCAAAATCGCGCATCACGCGGTCCTTTTCATCCGGCTTCAGCCGGCCGTGTAGCAATCCGACCCGAAAGTCTTTATAAACTTTGACGATTTTTTTATACTCGGCTTCGGCAGCGGCTTTTTCCACCACCGACGAGTTTGTTACAAGGACGGTCCTTGCAGCGGATGGTTTGTTGCAAGGACGGTCCTTGCAACGACTGGTGCTGGTTGTACTGGTGTCGGCCTGTTCGGCTTGTTCAATCAGCGGCGTAACGACATAGGCTTGGCGGCCTTGATCGAGCTGCTCGCGGATAAGTTTATAAAGTTCAGCACGCCGAGTCGGCTGATAAATCCGCGTGGTAATCGGCTGACGGCCGGCCGGCTGTTCGTTCAGCACCGAAATATCCAGGTCGCCAAACACCGTCAACTGCAACGAGCGCGGAATCGGCGTGGCCGTCATCGACAACAAATGCGGCATTCTTTCACAAACAAGACTGTCTTGTTTGTAGGAGTTTTTATGTTGTAATATGTTTTTGGTCAAGGACGGTCCTTGCAGCGCTAGGGCCAGCTTTAGCACCTCCGCGTAATGCTGCATCAATTTCAACTTGCCAACGTCGCTCAGCTTTACCCACTTGGCGGTTTTATTTTCCCAATTAGTTTTGGGCTTGAATTTCTTGTCAAAAATCGCCAGCGCCGGAAAAACCCGCCATTCCCGACCCAGTTCCTCGTCAAGCTGAACCGATTCCGCGCCAATCCGCAACTGAAAATCGCTGGGCGCGGATAATTCCTCGCTCAGTTCCTGCCGCACCGCCGCGTCCAGCGTCAGCGACAAATCGTCAATAAACCCGGAAACGCCGTTCAGGCTGTTCGGATAAGCAATCACGTCGGCGCCGCGCTCGGTCAGCAAAATTTCGTCGCCGCAAATCACCGTGCAATTTGTCACATAGCAAATTTTTTGATTCGTATAATCAATCCGGCCGTCGGCAAATTTTGGATAAGTTTTCAAAAGTTTTTGAGCGTCACTACTCAAGCTATTCAAGGTCTGTCCTTGCAGATTACAAACAAGACTGTCTTGTTTGTAGGAGTTTTTATGTTGTAATATGTTTTCGCTTTTGGCTGACAGTTCCTGCCGCTGCTTGACGCCGAAGCGATGTTGTTCGTCGATGACCGTAAAACCCAGCTTGTGAAACTTGACCGTCGGCTGAATTAGGGCGTGCGTGCCGACCACCACATCGATCTCGCCGCTGGCTAAAACTTTATAAAGTTTCTGGCGGGCCTTGCCCTTGACCGAGCTAGTCAGCAGAGCCACCCGCACCCCAAACGGTGATAGCAATTTGTCCAGTGTGGCGGCGTGTTGGCTGGCCAAAATCTCGGTCGGCGCCATTATGGCGGTTTGGTAACCGGCTAAACTAGCCTGATAAGCCGCCGCGCCAGCCACCACAGTCTTGCCGCTGCCGACATCGCCCTGTAACATCCGATTCATCGGATGAGGTTTTTCAAAATCGCACAGAATATCCCAGATGGCGCGGCGCTGGGCGTTGGTCAGTTTGAACGGCAATTTGGCCACGAAATCTTTGATTTGCGGCTGGTTGAATTTGATTTTATAACCGCGCAGTTTGCTGTTTTCTTTCTTATTCAGCCGGCTGGCTAGCAACAATCCAAACAATTCCTCGAACGCCAAACGCTGCCGCGCGACATCGGCC
>JAISDN010000039.1 GCA_031264785.1 Candidatus Nomurabacteria bacterium | reverse complement strand
GTGGGTAGTTCTTGGCCTTGGTCGTTAGTTTGCATGTTGACTTCTAGGCCACTCGCAGAGGTGGTTAGGAAGACGTGGTTCATGAGGAGGTCTATGAGGATTACGATCAGGACAAAGATGATGGCTGTGATAACGGCTATGAGGGCGTGGAGATGTTTTTTGAGGAAACTGGTTTCGTGCTGTTTTAATCTTGCCGAATCTTTGTTTAGCTCTATTATTTGGTTTTTATGTTTAGAGTCCATTTTAATTACCCTTCATGTTTTTTGAAAATATTGTTGTTTATATCGCTACCACACGTAGATAAACATAACCTTATTATACCTGCCCCCCCCCCCGCAGTGTCAAGGGGTTTTCGCGGATGTTGTGGAAAAGTGTCGTAATTAGGAAAGAAGAGATTCAATTCCGGGCAATTTTTGGCCGGCGATTTGGGTTAGGGCTGCGCCGCCGCCGGTTGAGAGGTAGGAGAAGCTACCGCCGTTTAGGACGTCCCATTTGCGGACCATATCTACGGTGTCGCCACCACAGATCAGGCTGTAGATTTGCGGATTGTCGGCTAGGGTTAGGGCGAGTCGCGACGAGCCATAAGCGTAATTTAGCTTGTCGGACAAGCCTAGTGTGCCGTTCCAGATTACTGTACCGGCCGATTTGACGGCTTCGGTGGCGCGGTTGATGGATTTTGTGCCAATGTCAAAAATGGCGTTATTTGGTTTAACATCGCCGCGTGTCACCACGTGGCGCGCGCCATCGGGATTGCCATTTTTGGAAATTGCCACATCTACTGGCAAAATAAATTTTTGTTTCCAAACGCTACCAAACTTAGCTCGAACTTGAACAATTATTTTGTTCACTAGCTCGTCTACCTCTGTATCCCACAGGCTGGCGCCAACTGAAAAACCTTCCGCCATCAGAAAATTATTGGCAACCGCACCGCCCAAAATCACTTTGTCGGACAATTTTATGAGCTTTTCTAGCAGCGGCAATTTGTCGGCAATCTTGGCACCGCCCAGCACCGAAACCAACGGCCGATTGGGATTTTGCACTACGTTCTGAATTTTCAACCATTCCTCCACGACTAGCGGCCCAGCCACGCTCGGCAAAAAGTCGGTAATGGCGGCCGTCGAAGCGTGCTTGCGATGGACTGTGCCGTAAGCGTCCTGAACAAAAACGCGCGCGCCGGAACTTTTCACTAACTGCCTCGCGAAATCCGCATCATCGGCCTCTTCCCCAGCGTGAAATCGCAAATTTTCCAGTAACAAAACTTCACCAACTGACATTTTTTTAACCGCTAAACGGACTTTGTCACCCACGCAATCGCTGACAAACGACACCGGCTGACCCAGATAATCGGCCAAAACTTTGGCGACTGGTTTCAGGCTAAGTGCCGGATCAATCGCACCGTGCGGCCGGCCCAGATGGGAAATCACCACAACCTTAGCTTTGCGTTCAATCAATTTGCGCAGCGTTGGCAAACTAGCATAAATCCGGTGGTCGCCGGTGACTTTTCCAGCCTTAATTGGAACGTTGTAGTCCGTTCTGAGTAGCACAACTTTCCGCTCGACATCAACCTCCGCCAGAATTTTTTTTGGAAAAGTCAACTGCCCCACCGCCATATTTTTAACCTATCGTTTTAATAAATATCGTATCAGCCACGCTGGCTTCGAAGTTCGGGTCGCTGCTTTTGGCAATCACCAAAGTCACTGGCCCGTCGCCAAAATAGCCCTCCGCATACAACTTCTCGGCCAGTTTTGAACCATAATTAGCGTGAATATCGTCGGCGTAATAACTGCGCGTGCCATAAATCATCGGCAACTGCTGGGCCACGTGTTTTTGGCCCGACACCGCAATAATCCGTCGATCTGGCCGGTGAATCGCCACATTGCGAGCCATCGCACCACTGCGGCTCTCAACAATAATAGCGTTGGCGTTAAGCTGTTCGGCCAGCATCACCACCGACATCGCCAGAGCGTCGCGCCGTTTGTCGCTACCTTCGCGCCGATAAACCGCCTGCACTGGCAGATTGTCCTGAACATATACCAAGATTTTGCGCATTTCGGCCACCGCTTCCACTGGATATTTGCCAACCGCCGTCTCTTCGCTCAGCATCACCACATCAGCCCCTTCGATTGCCGACGTCGCCACGTCATTGGCTTCGGCTCGCGTTGGCGTTGGGCTATTTTCCATACTAGCCAACAGCTGGGTCGCCACAATGCTGAACTTGCAGTGTTTCTGACACAGTTCAACAATCCGGTGCTGCGCCACAGGCACAACTTCCACGCCAACTTCTGCCGCCATATCGCCGCGCGCCACCATCACACCGTCGCTGGCTTTAACAATTTCTTCCAAATTTTCCTTTTGTATCGCCGCTAGAGTTTCAACTTTGGAAATAATCCTGAGGGGCGACTGGCGTTGCTTCAAAATATCGCGTAGCTGCCGCACGTCGCTGGGCTGATGAATAAAGCTCAGGCCCACATAATCAAAATCTTCGCCAATGGCAAAATCCAAATCCTGCAAATCCTTCTCGGTCATAACCTCGCCACCAAAATCGGTATCCGGCAGGTTGATGGCCTTGCGGCTCATCAAAAATCCCGAATTTTTAGCCACCACCGTTACAGTTTTACCCTCAACCTTAATCGCTTCAGTCATAATTTTGCCATCAAACAGCGACACTCGCTCGCCCACTTTAACCTTAGCCGACAGGTCATATTGCGACGGCAAATTCAAACTGCCATCGTGTTCAATGCCATAAGTCAAACTAATTTCGTCGCCCTCTTTAATGTCTATCCGCATATCGTCTTTCAGCTCGCCAATCCGGATTTTCGGACCTTGCAAATCCGCCAAAATCGAAACGTTGCGGCCAATTTCCTTAGCGGTTTCGCGAATCCAGCTGATCTGCTGCGACACTTGGTCATATTTGGCGTGACTGAAATTGATTCTCAGGCCGTTTGCGCCAGCTTTAATAATATTTTCGATTCTGTCGCGGCTGCCGTTGCCGTCAATTGCCCCGACCGTCGCCAAAATCTTTGTGCATTTTGTTGAAAATTTTTTACTCATATGCTCTATTGTAACACAAAAAATAGAAATTGATTTTTGCAAGGGCTACGGGCGCGCCAAATCACGCTCGGTGAGGCGGGTGTCCTTGAGCCGGGCGTCCTCGCAGAAATCAATTTCTATTTTTTGTGGGCCTTATAAAGCTATTTCATATCAATCGTGCGATTTTTTGAAACCACCTTAATGATCCGGCGCATTTCCGCCACCGCCTCCGCCGGATACCGCCCCAGCGCCGTTTCTTCAGACAGCATCGTATAATCTGCGCCTTCAAAAATCGCCCGCGCCACGTCGCTAACCTCCGCTCGCGACGGTTGCGGCGCGTCCACCATACTGGCCAACATTTGCGTAGCCACTATCGATTTTTTCTTCAATTTTCGACAAATTTTGACAATCCGCCACTGCAAAATCGGCACCAATTCCGGCCCAACTTCGTAAGCCAAATCGCCGCGCGCCACCATTGCGCCGTCGCTAGTTTTAATAATTTCCGCCAGATTTTTAATTTCGGTGGCGGCCTGCGTTTCAATTTTGGCAATAATTTTCAGTTTTTTGGTTGACCGAGCCAAAATTTTCCGCAAAGTCGCCACATCGTCCGACGAATGCACAAAACTCAGGCCCACATAATCAAAATCTTGCGTCAAAATAAATGCTAAATCCTTCAGATCTTTACTGGTTAGCGCGTCGCCCATAAAACTAGTGTCCGGCAAATTGATACCGTTGCGACTAGTCACATAGCCGTCATTTTTGGCCACAATTTTCACAACTTTACCAACCACCGCCACAATTTCCGCCTCGATTTTGCCATCAAACAGGAAAATCCGCTGGCGCGGACTGACATATTTTGAAAAATCAAACTGCACCGGCAAAATCGGCCCGCCGCTGTGCTTGGCTCGATAAACCAGCCCCAGTTCGTCGCCGGCCTTGATCTGGAAACGCCCCTTAACTTCGCCCAAGCGAATCTTCGGCCCAGCCAAATCCGCCAAAATATAAACTTTCTGGCGCAATTCCACCGAAATCTCGCGCAGCCACTTAATTTGCTGCCGCACCTCCGTATATTTGGCGTGCGAAAAATTAATCCGCGCCACGTCCAGCCCAGCCTTCACCATCTGGTAAAGCTTGTCGCGCGAACCGTTACCGCCGGCCGCACCAATCGTTGCTACAATGCCAGTTTTACCCATATTTTATATTCTATCACAAATGTGCTACAATGTGCTACACGGTCCCATCGTCTAGTGGTTAGGACATCAGGTTTTCATCCTGACAACAGGAGTTCGATTCTCCTTGGGATCACCAAGTAGCACATTAAAGCACTTTCGGGTGCTTTTTATTATGGATTAATTATGGCTGTAACCGTTAAATCTTGCTTGTATTTACAGGCCGGCTGCTCCCAGTCCGCTATCGCGCCAAAGAAAATGCCGTAATCGTCGCCGGCGAT
>JAISDN010000028.1 GCA_031264785.1 Candidatus Nomurabacteria bacterium | reverse complement strand
AAGCAAGGCGCCTCTACCCTAGAATGTGACCCCGAACGCTATGGCACAGGTGAAGCTCACACCGAAGACTCTAATTGGTGCAACTACGACGACAGCAAATGGTGTAACGCCGTAACCATCAGGCCAGAAGTCCTCTCTGACTACCAAAACGACCCAGAAGGTACTCCCATCATGGAAGATGACATCCTAGGCTATTGGGTTTATATACCACGTTATGCTTACCAAGTGATGCGATGGAGTGCCCTTGGTAATACACCGATCACCAGTCCAGAAGCTTTTAACATAGCCTTCCAACACAAAGATGATACTAAGTATTATCCGGTAGGAGAAGACAACTCAAACCTACAAGACCCAAGCAGTCCAATGGACTACAGGACAGCTGTAGCCTCTACCTATTCCCAAGCTAACTGCAATAAGCTTAGTAATGAACTACCACCCTGGCAGGCGGCAAACGACTCTTGTTGGGCTACGCATCCAGCTTTTACTTTTGGGAAGACTGAGCTTAATGGTATATGGGTAGCTAAGTTTGAAACTACTGGTACGGCGGCCAGCCCAACAATCAAACCAAATCTATCCTCCCTGCGCTCTCAAACTATAGGATCTCAGTTCTCAATAGTAGTAAACATGTCACGAAACCCAGATGGTGCAGCTGGAGGAGCTAATTTTGACGGTCCTAGCTATTACCCAGTATCTAAAGATGCTGGTGCCAACAAACAAAACTTGAGCAACCATACTCAATCCAGAATGGCGAGAAACACTGATTGGGGAGCTGCGGCATATCTAGCAACTAGTTCCTACGGACGAAACTCCACTCAAGTATGGATAAACAACAACTCCTCATACGTTACCGGATGTGCCGGCGACAGTGTTTCAGATTTTTCAGTAAGCACCTGCAACCGATACAATACGACAACCGGCGTTCATGCCTCCACCACCGACAACATTTATGGAATATATGATATGTCCGGTGGAACCGCTGAATACACTATGTCCAACCTTGGAGCCATATCAACCTCCTACATAACCACCATGCCCCAGACAAGATACTTGGACATCTACTACGTAGGACCCTTTGGCATTAAACCACCAACTAGTTCATCATCAACCGGATACTATTACAATTTTGACGTCTGCACCTTCCCAACCTGCGGAGGCCAAGCTCTATACGAAACTACTGCCGTCCAGCGGGTCTCTACGTACTATCAGTCCTGGAACTCGGAATACTCCACCTTTGCCGATTCGAGCTACCCGTGGTTTTATCGTGGTCAGGGCCATGGTGCCACCGTTCGCGCGGGGATGTTCGCTGGGAATCGCTACGATGGCAGGGCTGACACAATCTTCTCTTCTCGCCCCATTTTGAGCAAATTTTAGAATCACCTCTCACTGCCCGACAAAACCTGTTCCTTTCGATCACCAATTCCAACCTCCCATCCGGGATCCAAGACTAATCACAACTCCTGGGTTCCGGATGGAGTTTGCTCAATATCGATGTGTCCTAGTAGTTTTAATAGTCCGAATCAAAACCCGTTTAGCCCGCCCATTGGGGCGGAGGTCATAAATCCGGACTTTGTCGAGGTCCATTTCGGCGAAGCGGACGGATTCGGCGGTGAGGTTTTCTAAGTATTTTCTCAGGGCGCGGTTGGAATTGCCGTGGGCTACAATTAAGACATTTTTGCCTTTTTGCAGTTGCGGCAGGACGATTTCTTTATACCACGGTACGACGCGTTCATAGACGTCTTTCAAGGTTTCGCCGTCGGGGATGGGCACGTCCCAGCCGCGGCGGATGTCGGTCCAGGCGTGCGTGCCGAAATCGGCTTTTAATTGCCATTTGTCGCGGCCAGCCAGTCGGCCATAATCGCGCTCGTCTATCGCGCCGGTTTTTCTGATTTTAGCTTTGGTTTTTTGGCCGTAGCCTTTTAATAATCCTTCCAAAGTTTGCCGGCTGCGCTTTAATTGTGAAACGTAAATCAGGTCGAAAGTTTTGTCGCGCAGGACTTCGCCAAATTTGACGGCGTCGGCGCGGCCTTTTTCGGTTAATGACACATTGCGAATTCCCGACCAAACGCCTTTTAGGTTGTCGGTGGTTTCGCCGTGCCGGACTAAGGTTAATTGCCCACTCATAGTGAAATAATTATATCACACTTTTGTTTTTTCTGGATTCCGGATCAAGTCCGGAATGACAAGAGAGTTGAGTCCGGAATGACGGCGTCACGTTTATGGTGGAACTTCGAGACGATTTTTGATAAAATGGAAAGCGAATAAGCGGAAAGGAAAATTAGTGAAAGTTGAAAAACCTACCAAACAGAATAATTCGCGTGCCAATACGCCGAAAAAGGGCAGTCCCAAAAAGCCCAAAAGTAATGCGGTGCGGACGGTTTTGTTTTGGGCGGCGATTGGACTTTTGCTGATTGGTGTTTTTTCAATTGGTTCGCCGCTGGGCGGTCAAAAGACCGAAGATATTTCTTATTCCGATCTAAAATGGGCGGTTGATCACGGCCAAGTTTCCAAAATTGTGGAGCAGGGCGCGACTTTGAAAGTCACGATGGACGGTCAGGATAAGCCGACCAAGATTTCGCGTTTGCCGGCGGCCGAGCTGAGCGACGAGCAGAAAATCGATATGACTAAGGTGAAATACGAATCCGAAGCGCCGGACGACACGACTGATATGATTTTTGGTGTGCTGTCGATTATTTTGCCGCTGGGGCTGATTGTGGTGCTGTTCACTTTTATGATGCGCGGTTTGCAAAAGCAGACCAATCAGAGTATGGGCTTTGGGCGTTCTAAGGCCAAGTTGTTTGGCGAGGATAAAAAGAAGGTCAAATTTGACGAAATCGCCGGTAATATTGAGGCTAAGGAAGACTTGTTTGAGGTGGTGGATTTTTTGAAACATCCGAAGAAGTTTGAAGAAGTTGGTGCCAAGATTCCCAAAGGCGTTTTGCTAGTCGGGCCTCCGGGCACCGGTAAAACAATGCTAGCGCGAGCCGTGGCGGCCGAAGCTGGAGTGTCGTTTTTCTCGATTTCTGGATCGGAGTTTGTGGAAATGTTTGTCGGCGTGGGCGCTTCCCGAGTGCGCGATTTGTTTGAAAAAGCTAAGAAAAATGCCCCGTGTATAATTTTCATCGACGAAATTGACGCCGTTGGTCGACGGCGCGGCTCAGGAATGGGCGGCGGCCACGACGAACGCGAACAGACGCTGAACCAGATTTTGGTAGAGATGGACGGTTTTGAACAAGGCCAAAATGTGATTGTGCTGGCGGCGACAAATCGTTCCGACGTGCTTGATCCGGCGCTGCTGCGGCCCGGCCGGTTTGACCGCCGAGTCAATATTATTTTGCCAGAACGCAAAGATCGTTTGGCGATTTTGAAAGTGCATTTTAAAGGTAAGCCAATTGATAAATCGGTCGATCTGGACGCGCTGGCGGCCAAGACTGCCGGTTCAAGTGGCGCGGATCTCGCCAATATCGCTAACGAATCGGCCATCGTGGCAGCCCGCCATAACCGGAGAATTATCACTGGCGACGATGTCACGGCGGCTTTTGAGAAAGTTATGATTGGGCCGGAACGCAAAAATAAAGTTATGACCGAAAAGGATAAAAAAATCACGGCTTATCACGAAGCTGGTCACGCGGTGGTGGGGCACGTTTTGCCAGACAGTGATCCGGTGCACAAAGTCACCATTATTCCGCGCGGCGCGACTGGCGGCGTGACTTGGTTTTTGCCGCCGGAAGATCGCGCTTTTACGTCGATTGTGGAATTTAAAGATATTTTGGCGCGGGCGATGGGCGGCCGGATTGCCGAAGAGGTGGTGTTTGGCCGCGAAAATGTTACCACCGGCGCCAGTTCGGATTTGAAACACGCCACGTCTCTGGCGCACGATATGATAACTTTAGAAGGTATGGGTTCGAAACTGCGCGATCGGGCTTTCCACGACGAAGAAGGCGGTCTGATGTTCGATCGAATGACGCGCGAACGCGGCTATTCCGACAAAACCGCTGAGGAAATTGACAACGAAATCAACGAACTTTTGGCCGAAGCGGTCAAGCGTGCCCGCGAAGTTTTGAAAGCCAACTTGGCACTTTTGGATAAACTGGCCGACGAACTTTTGAAAGCCGAAACCCTGGACGAAGATCAAGTTAAAGAGATTTTGAAAGGAGCGAAATTGCCGGCAGCGGCAAAACTGCACGCGTGATGGGAGAAGAAAATCCAAAAAGTCGAGTTCAGCGGGTCATTAACCGCGCCAACAACCGCCTAAATCTGCGCTGGGCGGCGGCGGTTTTAGCGACCAGCACTTTTTTGTCGGCGATTTTGGGTTTATACCGCGACCGCCTGCTCAACTCGATGTATCTTGACACTTACAAAGTCGGCATCGACGCCTACACAGTGGCCTTCACCATCCCAGATTTTATGTTTTTCATTTTGGTTTCCGGCGCTTTAGCCGTGTCGTTTATTCCGGTTTTCAACCAGCGCATCGCCACTGGCAACAAAGAATCGGCTTGGCAACTCAGCTCCAGTATGATTAATTTTTTGGCGTTGGTCACGCTCGGCGCGTCGATTTTGATTATGATTTTTGCGCCGGTGCTGGTGCAATACGTAGTCGGTCCGGGCCTCAACGAACAAGGTCAGGCGCTGGCCACTTCAATGATGCGGGTCATCGCGATCAACCCATTTATCTTTTCGATTACCACCGTCATCGCCTCAATCCAGCAGGCCGTCGGCCGGTTTGTGTTCTTCGCGCTCAGCCCAATGATATACAATATCGGGATTATTTTCGGCGCTTTGGTGTTGACTAACCGCATCGATTTTCTTGGTTGGGAAGGCGGCATTATGGGCGTGGCGTTGGGCGTGGTGATTGGCGCTTTGTTGCAGTTGGTGGTTAGCTCGCTGGGCCTCGTCGGCCTGAAATTTGATTATCAATTTAAGATTTTTAAGAAAAACTTAGGCTTCAAAAAGGTCTTGCGTCTGTTGCCAGCTCGATCGACCGATCAAGGCTTAGATTACGTTTCGTCGATCGTCGACACCAACCTAGCTTCGCGTATGGCCGAAGGCACGGTGCGAGCTTATCAGCAGGCCACCACGCTCAGCAATATGCCGATCAACTTGATTGGCGTGGCGATTTCGACGGCGGCTTTTCCGGAAATGACCGAACGTTTAGGGCAAGGCCGGCCGGACTTGTTTAAAAAGGAACTCCGAAAAGTTATACAAGTTATACTTTGGATTGCTATGCCGGTGGCAGCGATAATGTTTTTCGCGCGTGGCTATATTGTGTCAATTATCAAAGTCGGCGGCGACAGTTTGATTGCCAATTTATTTGGGGTTTTTGCGCTGGTAATTTTGCTGCGTAGCGTTTTTCATATCGCCAGCCGCAGTTTTTACGCCCAGCAAGACACCAAAACACCAATGTTTATTAGTCTCGGTTCAATTATTGTGGCCATTGCTTTCGCGCTGTGGTTTACTTTTGGTTTAGATATGGGCGCCTATGGTTTAGCTTGGGCCCAAGTAATTTGGGCAGCGCTAGAAATCGCCGCTTTGTTTGTAGTGATGTCGGTGCGGCTGAAGGGCGTTTTTGACAAAGACTTCGGCAAAATCGTTCTAAAAATGTTGCTCGCCACCGGCGTTATGAGCATTGGAACTTATATTTTAGTGTCGGCCGTCGGGCTTCAATTTGTCGACCAAAATATTTTAATGGTGCTGCCGCAACTGCTGCTGATCGGCTTGTTTAGTGCCATCATCTACTTAGCTATGTCACAAGCTCTGAAGCTAGAAGAATCCAGTTCGATTGTCGGAAAAATCAAAAAAGCTTTCTTGCCAAAACCTAAAGTCCGCGAATAACTTCGGCTACCATTCGATGGGTGGTTTGCCGTTCATTGTCAAATAAACGTTGGCTTTAGAAAAATGTTTGCAACCAAAAAAACCGTTGTGGGCCGATAGTGGAGACGGATGAGCCGCTTCTAGAACTAAGTGCTTGCTGTCATTAATCAGTGATTTTTTATTGCGAGCGTCGCGACCCCAAAGCAAAAAAACCAAATTGTCGCGTTGATCGGACAATAGCCGAATCATAGTGTCAGTAAACTGTTCCCAGCCGTGCCCGCGATGGCTGCCGGCTCGGTGAGCTTCAACTGTCAAAGTGTTGTTTAACAACAAGACACCTTGGTTGGCCCAACGCTGCAAGTTGCCATTGTCCGGAATTGGTTGGCCGGTGTCGCTATTAATTTCCTTAAAAATATTTTTTAAACTCGGGGGAATGTCAACCTCAGGTTGCACCGAAAAAGCCAAACCGTGAGCTTGTCGCGGCCCGTGATAAGGATCTTGGCCAATAATAACAACCTTGATGTCGTCTAGCGGGGTTTTAAAAGCGCTAAAAACCTGACCTTTGGGCGGGTAAATTGTGTGCCCGACATAAGCCTTTTTCAAAAAATCACTCAGCTCCGTAAAATAGGGTTTCGCAAATTCGGCTTGTAAATATTTTTTCCAACTCTCGTGCATAACTCTAGTATGCTATAATATCAGATATGAATCAAGACAAAATTCGCAATTTTTGCATCATTGCCCATATTGATCACGGCAAGTCGACATTAGCCGACCGGATGATGGAGCTAACTGGCACAGTTGAAAAGCGAGCTATGAAGTCGCAGCTGTTGGATTCGATGGAGCTGGAGCGCGAGCGTGGCATCACTATCAAACTGGCGCCAGTGCGGATGCGCTGGTCGTCAAATCAAAGTCGAAAAAATATATTACAACACAAAATCCTCCACAAACAAGACAGTCTTGTTTGTGATGAAGTTTATGATTTGAATTTGATTGACACGCCCGGCCACGTGGATTTTTCTTACGAAGTTTCGCGCAGTCTGGCGGCCTGTGAGGGCGCGGTGCTGGTGGTCGACGCTTCGCAGGGAATTCAGGCTCAGACTTTAGCCAACGTTTACTTAGCAATGGAGCAAGATTTAACGATAATTCCGGTGCTAAATAAAATTGACTTGCCAGCGGCTGACGTGGCGCGGGTTAGTAAAGAAATCACCAATTTGCTTAGTTGCGACGAGTCGGACATTTTGAAAATCAGCGCCAAAACCGGTGAAGGCGTGGAGCAGGTTTTGAACAGAATTATTGAGAAAATCCCACCACCGGTTTCACCCCTAGCTGTCATTGCAGACACTTCTTCCGTCATTGCGAGCGCAGCGAAGCAATTCAGTCGTTCAAGTGAAGTTCCCACCCGTGCCCTGATCTTTGACAGTTATTACGACGATTATCGAGGTGTAATCCTCTATGTTCGAGTGGTCGACGGCGAAATTAAGAAAAACGACGAGGTCAAAATGCTGGCCACCGCCGCGCACGGCATTGCCCTCGAAGTCGGCCACCTCAGCCCAAAAATGACCGCCGACCCAGTCCTCGCCACCGGCGAAATCGGCTACATCGTAACCAACCTCAAAACCACCCGCGACGCCAAAGTTGGCGACACGGTAACGCTCAAAAAATACTTCGACAAGGAGGCTAAATGACCAGTCCAAAACTGAGTGATTGGGAAGTCGAACGTATAAAATATCATTACGATTCGTCACTTGTGGAAACTGAGATGGCGCAAATTATTGATTCGACAAATCAAACGCCGGATGAGACTTTTTTGGAGATTATGAAATTAGTTAAAAATTAAAAAGAGAATGAAACAATAGAGGTGGGTATTAAAGTGCAACTTCAAGTTGACAAAAAGCAACTTGAAGTTTACATAAATCTTGCAAAATCAAGCTGAGTTTGGTAGAGTTGACAATATGATGATTGCTAAGATTGTGCCACATCGTTTAAATAAGAAGGGAGAAAAATGATGCATTTTAGTAAAAACTTAAGGGAGTTGCGAGCTAGGCGCGACCTAACTCAAGAAGATTTGGCCGACAAAATTGGCGTGTCGCGCCAAATGGTCGCCAGATATGAATCGGGCGAAAATTATCCAGAAATGGACAAAGCGATTTTGATTGCGCAAGTGTTGGACTGCAAATTGGACGACTTGATTCACAGCAAGGCGCCGGTTAAAACTTTTGGGCCGCACTTGCCTCAAGTCGTCAACGTTAAACTGGAAAAACCAAAACTTTCCGTCCGCGATAAAGTAATTTATATCTCATTATGGTGTGCCGCCAGCCTAATGATATTTGGCTCGTTGATCGCCAGTTCGGGCTTATTATTTGGCGAACAAGCTAGCGGTATAGCCGGCGCATTTTTCGGTTCGCTAATGATAGCATCGTGGTGCATCATCGCGACTATTTATAAAGCAAAATAACTGTAGGGACAACTAGGAAATGTGCTAAAATCTAAAGTATGATAATGGTTTCGTGTTCAGTTTTTATAACCAAAGGTCGGCGGGTTTTGCTAGCTAAAGAAAACAAAGTGGACAAGTTCGGTCTGCCGGGCGGTAAGTTGGAATTTGGCGAAACGCTGCGCGAATGTGCGATTCGTGAATGCCGCGAGGAAATTGGCGCGGAAGTTGAAATTGAAAACTTGGTGATGATTAGTCAAAAGCCCGAATCGCACGAAGGCAATAATATTGTGCGGTTCATTTACGAGGCGCGAATTGTGGGTGAATCGGAGCAGCGAGAAATGAATTATCAATATTTTAATAAAGCTGAACTGGAAAAAATCGCCAGCGACGACTTGGTGCGTGGCGCGGATGTGGTGGCGCTGGCGCGGGATTTTTTCGATGATAAATTGGTGGAGTACCGCGAGCCGGTGGTTTTCAAATACCATTAGCCTAACAGAGCTGCTAATTTGACAAATATATTAAAATACAATATATTAACCGGTATGAGCGAGAGAATAGTGCCTCCGGGCCTCAATAATTGGTGTATTTCCGCGCAGGGCTTGGATTGTTGTGGGCAGATAGAAGACTTGTATGATAGCGACACCAAAGGCGCTTATCGGAAAATTCTTCAATTGGGGTTGCCGACGGTGGCGAGAGTTGATTGCGATCCGAATGAGTTCATTGAGCATCCTGACAGTTTTTTTGAACAAATACCGACCGATACTTATTGGATTGCCGTTAGTTCTGATATCAACGAATCAGCGCCGCGCGAGCGAGCGTATAATTTGGAACGGGGTACGGCGCTGGATTTTGTAAATAAATTGGCGCGCAGCGGGCGGGGCTATAATCTGATGGAACTCAAAGAAAATCATCGATACAATATTTCCGGCACGATTTCGGTCGCTCCCAACGCTTTTGACGTCTATGTCGAGGCGGTTAATGGCGGTTTGAGCGATTTAATGCACGGCGGACGAGTTGACCATATTGCGATTCGGGACTCATTTACCGGCTCATTCAAATATCAGACTGACGACATAGAGGCTAGGCAGAGTATTTCCAATGCTATTTCCCGCATTCCATCGCCGACGCCCGGCGGTGAAAATGCGCCAGCGCGCGATCGCTTGTATGTGCCCGGACAGTATGAAGTTATGATTTATCAAGGCCGGCCGTTTTTCACCGAGTATACGGACAACAAAGTGGTTAGCGAGGTTTTTCGTGATTTGGGGATTGTGGCGGTTGGGGACACGGTTTTTGACGTTTAGGATGGCTAAATTATAAATAAACTCGAATCTCAAATCTGGCAAACACGAAAAATGTGTTAAGATAGTCCTTATGAAAATAGTCAGAATTAGGAGCGGCGGGCAAACCGGAGTGGATCGGGCGGCGCTGGATGCGGCGCGGGAATTGGGGTTGCCGATCGCTGGTTGGTGTCCGAAAAATGGTCGGGCGGAGGACCACGAAGATCCGGCCGACGATTGGTTGCTAAAGCAATATCCGGAGCTGCGCGAAACTAATTATGCTGGTTTTAGTCAGCGGACGGTGCTGAATATTTGGGATGCCGACGCCACGATTATCATATCGCCGGGTGATGGTAAAGTTTCGCCCGGCACGCAGCTGACTATTGATGAAGCTAAGAAGTTGAAAAAGCCGTATTTTCTGTTGCGCGACGAAAATGTCACGGAAGTCCTGAAATGGCTGAATAAAAATTTTAAGGGTGACATCGAAGTTAATTTTGCCGGCCCGCGCGCCAGTTCGTCGCCGGGGGTTTATGACATTGCTAAAGAAATTATTAAGAAAATTATTTGATTTCTAACTCGCCGTGGCGCAGGATTTTGATTTGGCTGCCGCTGATTTGAGCTACGGTTGAGGGTTGGTGGCCTCCGGCTTTACCAGTGATCAGGGTGTCTATGTCGGGCATAGTTTGCTGAACTTCGTCACTGGTGATGGCTGGTTTTGCGCCGCGCTGATTGGCGCTGGTTACGATTAGCGGCCCGGCGATTTTGAGTAAACCGAGTAGCCAATCGTGCGCCGGAATCCTAATGCCGATGGTGTCAAATTGGTCGAAGTAAGGGTTGCGAAACTTCGGATTTTTAGGTAATACAAAAGTCAGCTCGCCGGGAAAATACTGTTTAGCCAAACGGCGCGACAGAGCATTCTCCAGCGCAAAATCGTTAATTTTGTCGACGTCGGGCAACATTAATGTGAATATTTTGCCGCTGCTCGTCGTGCGATTTTTGATTTTTGCCAGTTTATCAATAGCCGCCGCGTTGTCATATTTTGTCGCCAAACCGTAAACCGTCTCAGTCGGCAACGCCACCACCGAACCCGCACATAAGGCCGCGACAATCTCGTCAGTTTGGTTTTGGCGAAAAATTTTCATATTTTGTATTTTAACATATCCGGCGCTGAGTGCTGTTTGCTGGAACTTGGCGATAGTGCACTCGTGAATGGCGACGTGATATAATATTGGGTATGAATATAATTGTTGAGCCGCTGCCGGGGTATAAGGATGTTAAGCCTTTTGTTTACGCTGGGTTTTTTCCGGTTAGTAACGAGGATTACCAAGATTTGAAGGACGCGGTGGAAAAGTTGTCGCTGTCCGATTCGGCGCTACAAT
The DNA here is from genome assembly GCA_031264785.1 of Candidatus Nomurabacteria bacterium. Classification (GTDB taxonomy): domain Bacteria; phylum Patescibacteriota; class Saccharimonadia; order Saccharimonadales; family Saccharimonadaceae; genus JAISDN01. The sequence continues at coordinate 10,489 of JAISDN010000028.1, read as the reverse complement.
TTGAACCGGAAAATTCGCCGGTGCTAGGCTTTGGCGTGCGGATTGGTTTTCTCGGGCTGCTGCATATGGACATCGTGCGCGAGCGGTTGGAACGCGAGTATAACCTCGATTTGGTGGTGACGAATCCCTCGACCGACTACCACGTAGCGCTGCTCGGCGGCGAAGAAATCGACATCAAATCGGCGGCCGATCTGCCGGACATTAGCAAAGTTAAAACCATCGCCGAGCCGTGGATCAGCGGCGAAATTATCGTGCCGCAGGATTACGTCGGCGCGGTGATTCAGTTGATTATCAGCAAGCGCGGTCGGCAAAAAAATCTCAGTTATATCGACCAGCGGGCGCTGATTTCTTTTGAGGCTCCATTGGCGAATTTGCTGACCGACTTTTACGACCAGTTGAAATCTGTCACATCCGGCTACGGCTCGTTCAATTACGAACTGGCCGACTACCGCGTCGAAGATTTAGTGCGCGTAGACTTTTACGTCGCCGGCGAAATGGTCGACGCGTTATCAGTAATGACCCACCGCAGCGAAGCCCAAAAACTCGGCCGCGAAGTCGTCGCCAAATTAAAAGACGTCATCCCGCGCCAAAATTTCAAAGTCGCCCTGCAAGCCGCTATCGGCGGTAAATTCATCGCCCGCGAAGACCTCTCCGCTTACCGCAAAGACGTTACGGTCGGACTCTACGGCGGCGACGTCACGCGCAAGAAAAAAGTCCTCGCCAAACAAGCCCGCGGCAAAAAACGGATGAAACGTTTTGGCAAGGTAGATATCCCGAGCGAAGCTTTTACAGTGATGTTGAAGCGCGATTAGTACTTTGTCACAGGACGGTCCTTACGACGCTTTCTGGATTCCGGATCAAGTCCGGAATGACAGAGTTTAAATGTTTGTTATTAACAAAAACTGCCAGATATGATACAATTTAAGCATAAATATTAAACAAAAATAAAAAGAAAGCGAGGCATATGGACAATCAGGAAAATAACAAAGTAACTGAGGTGAACGAGGTTATTCAGGCGGACGAGCTGGAGCAGGCGCCGCCGATGGAAACGGCTCCTAAAAAATCAAAAGGCAAAACGGTGGCTTTAATAATCGCTATTGTTGTAATTATTACAACACTTTGTGTGTTGGCTTTTTCATATTTTACCAAGAGTTGGTGGTTCGCGGAGCAGCAACAGCCGACTCAGAGCGTCAAAACCGACGATACGCCGCTTTTTACGCTAGAAAATTATCCCAAAGTCGACGCTAGCACCGCCACTCAGCCGCTGGCGATGGCTTTTATGAAAAACTTTACGGCTACGGCCGACATTGATACGTCGAAGCTGAATTTTACCAAGACCGACCAAGCTTACAGTAAGCTCATTAAGGGCGACGTTGACCTGATTTTGGTGACCAGCCCCAGCGAGGATGAGCTGGCCCGCGCCAAAAAAGCTGGCGTGGAACTGGAAGTTACGCCGGTGGTGAATGAAGGTTTTGTGTTTTTCGTCAGCCAGCAAAATCCGGTCGACAGCCTGACTGTTCAGCAAGTTCAGGATATTTATCAGGGGAAAATTACCAACTGGAATCAAGTCGGCGGCGAAAATCAGGAAATTAAGGCTTATCAGCGGCCGGTTAATTCTGGCTCGCAAACTGGAATGCTGGATTTGGTTATGAAAAACAAGCAGCTGATGAAGGCTCCGACTGATATGATTGCTGAATCAATGACGCAAATTATAAATATTGTGTCCGGCTATAACGGCGGCGCTGATGGCATTGGTTATTCCTATTATTATTACGCCACCACAATGTATCAAGATATCGACGCCAGCGTGGCCAACAATGTTAAGCTACTGAAAATCGACGGCGTTGCGCCGGAAGTTGAATCGATCAAAGCCGGTAATTATCCTTTCCGCACAGCTTATTATATTGTAATTAACAAAGCTGCGGCGGCCGACGGCCCAGCTCGCCAATTGGCCGAAGCTATGCTGAGCGATCGCGGCCAAAAAGTGGCTTTGGAGGCGCAATATGTCCCTGTTAAGTAAAATCCGCAAAATCGGTAACAAGATTAAAAATTGGTCGACCAAAAAGAAAATTATTGTTGGTTCAATAGTTTTTGCCGTGCTGGCGGGCGGCGTGACAGCCGGTTTGATCATTTGGAAAAATAGTCAAGAAGTTGCCACCGACGGCGTGGTCAAATATATTCCTGACAAAGTTGTTGGCAAAGACTATCCAGATGAAAGCGGTATGACGGTCAAGAGTATGGACGAGATTTATCACAGTAATCCGCTGCGGACTGTGGGCACTCGTGAATATAAAGAAATCGGCAATACCTATTACAGGAGTTTCAAAATCAGCGGCCTCAAAAATAAAGATGTCGAGAATAAGATCAATCAGGAGATCGATCAGGCTTATCAGGAACTGGAGAAATTGCCCACGCCAAAAGGCGCAGACCAAACCAAGGTTTCTTGCGACGGTGGGCCGGGATTTGGCAATATTTTGTCGGTTGTGTGCAACCGAGAGGATTATAACTCGAACGATTATGTTGGTTCTGTGAAAAACCGAAATCGCTCTTTGAACTTTCGTTTAGCCACTGGCGAACACCTGAAATTCGCGGATGTTTTCACGGCTGGCACAAACTATGGACAAATCATAACTGAGGCTTATAGTTTCACCCTAGCCAAAGGCGATAAAACTACCCATTGTGTGTCAAGCCAAAATGGTTTTTGTGGACGTTATGAGCCGAACTACAAAGTGGATTATGAAGAACAAATCGTCAAGTTGATTTTAGCTTTTCGCAATCAAAAAGATGTTGATTTCTCCGTATCACCCGATTCGATCAACTTCGTGGTGGACGGTAAAACACTGTCATATAATTTCAAATGGGACTACAAAAACGTGGCAATCTACAAGCGTTTTGCGGCCGACAACGAGATTTATGACAACGACAAAACAGTATCCGGCTTTGTATTTTCAATGGCTCAGTCTTATGTGTTTGGCAAAGTATCTGATAATCTATTTGTCGACTGTATAATATATGACAAACTATACAGTCGAATAAGTGATAAAGATATGAGCGAAGCCGTTATAAGGAAATCAGAGGAGATCATTAATAGTGCAGTAGAAAATCTGAAGTCGAATACTAACGGCGACCAGTTCGCAATCTTTACGTGTGACATGACAAGCGACGCTGGAGACGATTCTTATCTTGGCGCTACCGGCAACGTATTTAGAATGACCAAATCCTATTTTGACAAAGTTGTTTATAATCGTATTGTTGATAGCAATCACTCTGCACGAAGCAGTATGGGATCATATACGATGCCGTATTACGGAACGGATAATAACAACGATAGCAACATTTCCCATAGCGAATATCCTTTTGACGTTTATTTCTTCAAGAATGGCAACTGGACTCAAAAAACTAAAGCCCAATACGAAAAAGAACAGCAGCAGAAAGAGCAGGCTAAGTTGGATGAGGAAGAGCGAAAACAAGAAGTAAGTAGTTGCCGCGATATGGGATATAACACTTGGACAAAGAACGGTGGTTGCAGTGGAGATCGCCGAGCCGAGCCGTATGATTCGGCTTGTAAAAAAGCTAGTTATGGCGGTGGTTTTATGGATGATAACAATACTATTACTTGTTGGAATGACGAAAACGGCGAAAGACTAGCTTATGGTTATGGCGATATAGCGCAAATTGAAATGGAGTACGCTGAGCAATAAAATGAATCCAGAAGAAGAAACACCCACCAATTTTGAACCGACTCAGCCGGTTGAAGCGCCGCCGGAGGGTTTTGAAAATCCGCCGGAAGTTCAAGTTGAGCCACAACCGGTCGAGCCCGAGCCGCAGCCAGCAGAGATTGCGCAACCGGCGGAAGCTGTTTTCCAACCGGAAGTTGCGCCAATGCCCCAACCTGTGCTACCAATCGCTCCGCCCGATCCGAGATTTTTGCCACCGAATCCGCCGCCCAGCGAACCCCCGCCCGAACCGCCGCAGCGTCACGAACACCATCACTTGATAATCATCGGCGCCGCTCTTTTTGGAGTTTTGGCGCTAATAGCAATCGTGGTGGCGGTGTTTCTGCAAACACCACAAACCAGCGACGATCAGCCTCAAGCTGACCTCGCCGCCGCTTGCGATTACACCGAACTTTGGCCGGCCGAAGTGGACGGCGTCAAGCGCTATTGTATGGCTGAGCGTCCGGCTTGGAATGATTTTCTGGTGGTTTATAAAGAGGCCTGCGACGCCCTCTGTCCGGATAAAATGCCGGCCGAAAACGGCGGCCAATATATGCAAAACACTTTCAATCTTGACGTCACCAACAACGCCGACGATCGCCAATACGCCCTAGCAATGAGTATGATTTTGACTCGCGATTACGAAGCTGGCAAAATCCAATTTTCTCGCGTGCCGATGTATCAAAACGCCGCCGAGCTCGACGCCATTATCGCCGAATCGACCAAGCAGCTCCAAGAAACTTGGAATCGCTTCCGCGCGCACCAAGATTTGGGTTACGAAATTGACACCACCATCGGCGGCGAGCAGTTTACTTTTGACGGCAAATATCACAGCGACAGCGCCGGCGTCGACCAATACGAGCCGATCACCGAGTCGCTAAAAGATTCCGCCGGTCGGGAAATTAAAATCCCGGTCCAGCCTCAAGTCAAAAAAATCTCCGACACCAGCAAAGTTGATTTGGAAGCGTGGTCGACCCAGTTCGAACTGTCCGCGCCGGATAGCGACGGCACATATTCCAGCTCGATCAACCGCTACGTCAAAAAATTCGATATGACCCTCGACTACGATTTCAGCCACATTTACAAAGGCTGTCCGGCCGGTTTCGACGGCGATGTCAAACTAGTGGTAGCGGCCTATTGTCACGGCACACCGACCAAAATTTTCATCAACGACGACTACAAATATTACCCCGACAGCCTAAAATCGCCCAACATCATCGACGTTATCAAACACGAAATGGGCCACCATTTGATTAGCGAAATCTGCGGCACCGTCGAACCGATCATCGCCGGCACCCAAAACGAAGCCGTCACCAGCTCCTACGCCGTGCTATTTTTGGGCGCCGACCTCGATTTCCTCAACAACTACGTCGACGCCAAATACAAAATGACCACCAAATCCAACAAAATCGCCCGCCAAATCCACGACGACAAAAGATGTTACTGAATAAATTTGTAAAGCTTATCAATCACCTCATCGAAAACTTGGTCGCGGGTGGCTTGGCCGTTAATTTCGATCAGCAGTTCCATTTGACGAAACTTGGCAATAACAGGTAAGGTTTTGTCGCGAAATTCGTCCAGTCGGGTTTGCAGACCGGCGGCAGTTTCGTCAGCGCGACCGGCGTTGCGATCGTTGGCGCCATTGGCGATTTTCCAACGCTGCCAAATTTCGGCTTCAGAAATATCAAGGTTAATCACAACTTTCAAATCGTGTCCGCCGCGCTGCAAAGCCGCCATCACCGGTTCCTCTTCGCCAATCCAGCGGCCCACCGAGCTCAAAATCAGAGCCCGACCATCCAGTCGCTCGTCATATAGGTAAGGCAAAATCAAATCCCGAAACTCGTCGGTCGGCATCTCTCGGCCGCTGTCGCTGACCTTGATAGCCTCAACCATCCGCGCATCGTCAGTTTTCTCCCGCGTGGTCCGAATAATATCGCCACTACTAATAAACTCCGCACCGAGAGCCGCCGCCAAACGCTTGCCAACCGTGTCCTTGCCGGAAAACTGCACCCCAAAAATATTAATCGACCCACTGCCGAGCCATTCCTTAATAATGTCTAACTTTTTCTCATCCATAATGTTTATTATACACTAAATATAATAATACCCAGACCGTACTACAACGGCCACTGTCACCAGTATAGCAAATCATAAGCGTTTTGTCAAGTCTAAAATTGTAAAATCTAGCACTCCGTTTGCGGGAGTGCTATTTTTTTGATATAATCGGGGTATGATGACAGAACGACAGGCGAAACTGCTCGCCGCCATTATTGAACAGTATGCCGAGATTGCCGCGCCGGTGGGTAGCGTTTTGTTGGCTAAGCTTTTTGATGTTTCGTCGGCCACCGTGCGAGCTGAAATGGCCAAATTGGAGGAAATGGGCTATATTGAACAGCCCCACACCAGCGCTGGCCGGGTGCCGACCGACAAAGGCTATCGCAATTATGTCAACAGTTTGACGCTGGGGCAGAGTGACCAGAGTCGCTCCGCGCGGGTGATTGAGGCGCGGGTTTCTAGTAATGCCGACCACGCCGATCGGGCCATCCGGCAGGCGGTGGATACGCTGTCGGAATTGACGCGCAATCTGGGTTTGGCTACCATCGGCGATCAGTTGTATATGAGCGGAATTTCCAAACTTTTTATGCAGCCGGAGTTTATTACTGGCGAAAATGTGCGGGGTGTGGCCCAGCTGCTTGACAATCTTGAACCTTGGCTGCGGGAAGCTGCGCCCAATCAGCCGCTAAATGTTTTTATCGGTTCGGAAAATCCCATTGGTCGCGACACCGGTGTGTCCCTGATTATCAGTCGGTTTCATTCGCCGTTTTCTAACGACAGCTACATCGGCGTTTTGGGCCCGACTCGTCAGAGCTATCAAAAAGTTATGAATCTGGTGGGCGACACCGGTAAAATGTTGGAAAGGATTTTATGAAAAAGGTCAATGATGATACCATAAAACCCACTTTTACAAGGTCCGACCTTGTAAAGAAAGACGAAGCTATTGCGGAACTGACGGCGGATTTGCAGCGGGTGCAGGCCGATTTTGAAAATTATCGCAAAAATGCTGAGGTTGCCAAGGAGCGTTATGGTGGTGTTGTAAAAAATACAACACTAATGAAAATTTTGCCAATTGTCGACGATATTGAACGAGCAACGGCTCATCTGCCAGCTAATTTGGCCGACGACGACTGGGCTAAAGGCGTGTTGAATCTGCGCGAAAAACTGCTAAAAAGTTTGGTGGAAATCGGCGTACAGCAAATCCCCGCCGCGCCCGGCATACCATTTAATCCAGAATTTCACGAAGCCATCCAGATGGAAGACGGCGACGGAGACCAAGAAGTGGTGGCCGAAGAGCTGCGCGCGGGCTGGCTAATCGACGGCGAAGTGGCCCGTCCGGCGATGGTAAAAGTCACTAAAAAATAACCACTTTTCCACAAGATTGTTTTAAAAATTACTACAATAAAACTATTGACACACTACATAAGCGGTATTAAAATGGCTAGCACACACAATATATAGCGTATCTGACGAGAAGACACCATATATAGCGTGAATAGACAAATAAAAAACAACATCTACAGGAGGTTTAAGATGTATAAGACTATCAGGAAGCGTGATGGTCGGTTGACCGACTTCGCGCAAGATAAGATCGCTACGGCGATTTCTAAAGCGGGGCGGGCAACCAGAGAATTTGGGGTGGAAGAGGCTAAAAAATTGGCGGCTAAGGCGCTGCGGCAGGCCGAAAAAACTATCAAAAGTCGGATTCCGGGCGTGGAGCAGATTCAGGATGTGGTGGAAAATGTGCTGATGAGCTCGAACTATCATAAGACGGCCAAGGCTTATATTTTGTATCGCAACGAGCGCAACCGAGTGCGTGATAGCAAGTCGCGGCTGATGTCGACTTATCAGACCATTACCAGCGCTGATTCTTCTGAAGATAGTGATGTCAAGCGCAGCAATGCCAATGTTGACGGCGACGGCGCGATGGGAAAGATGCTGCAGTTTGGGGCGGAGGGGTCGAAGGAGTTTGCCAAGACTTTTTTGATGAAGCCGGATCACGTTTTGGCCCACGACAACGGCGACATCCACGTTCACGATTTGGATTTTTATGCTACTGGCACGCTGACTTGTTGCCAATCCGACCCGATTCCGCTGTTTGAGCGCGGTTTTAACACCGGTCACGGTTTTTTGCGCACGCCGCAATCGATTGGTAGTTACGCGGCGCTGGCGGCGATTTTGCTCCAGGCCAACCAGAATGAACAGCACGGCGGCCAGTCGATTCCGAATTTTGACTATGCGATGGCCGAGGGCGTTAATAAAACTTATCGCAAGGCCGTCAAGCATAATGCTGAAAAATACGCGGTTTTTACCGGTAAAAAAGTCAAATTGGACGAAGCTAAACTGGCTAAACTGAATTTTGATGAGAAAATCAAAGGCCTTGATGATAAAGTGTTTGAACTGGCTAAAAAAGACACCGAAAAGCAGACTTTTCAGGCGATGGAAGGTTTCGTCCACAACCTGAACACGATGCACAGCCGGGCCGGCGCTCAAGTGCCGTTTACCTCAATTAATTTTGGCACTGACGTCACGCCGGAAGGCCATTTGGTCAGCGCGGCCTTTTTGGACGCCACCGAGGCCGGACTAGGCAAAGGCGAGACACCGATTTTCCCGATTAGTATTTTCAAGGTCAAGGAGGGCATTAATTACAATCCCGGCGACCCAAATTATGACCTGTTTAAACGTTCGATGGAGGTTTCATCCCTGCGGTTGTTCCCGAATTTTGTGTTTTTGGACGCGCCGTTCAACCTACAATATTATCGGGCCGACGATTACCGCACCGAAGTCGCTACGATGGGCTGCCGCACCCGGGTGATGAGCAGTGTTTTTCCAGAGTCCGACGGCATCGCCACCCGACGCGGTAACAATTCCTTTACCACCATCAATTTGCCACGGATTGGTATTAAAAACGGCATTGCGCTGGGCGACCGCGAGGCGCCGGATTGGGATGGTTTTTATCGCGAACTGGACGACAAATTACAGTTAGCGGCCGAGCAAATTCTGGAACGCTACCAATTTCAGGCCGAGCGCACCGTTAAAAACTTTCCGTTTTTGATGGGTCAAGGCAATTGGTTCGGCAGCGAAAAACTGGGACCGAATGACAAATTGCGTGACGTTATCAAACACGGCACGTTGTCACTGGGCTTTATCGGTTTGGCTGAGGCTTTGGTGGCGATGATGGGCGAACATCACGGCCAGAGCGACGAGGCATTGGAGCGCGGTTACGAAATTATCAGCCATATGCGTGAGAAAATTGACGAATTTGCCGCCAAACATAAACTGAATTTCAGCCTGCTGGCTACGCCGGCCGAAGGTATCGCCGGCCGGTTCACCCGGATTGACCGACAGGAATTTGGCAAAATCAAGGGCGTGACCGACCGCGATTTTTACACCAATTCCTTCCACGTGCCGGTCTATCACCCAATCGGGGCTTTTGACAAGATTGCTAAGGAAGCCCCATTCCATAGTTTGTGCAACGCCGGCCACATCACCTATATCGAACTGGACGGCGATCCGTCGCAGAACATTGAAGCTTTTGAGGCCGTAATCCGCCATATGAAGGAAGCCGGCATTGGCTACGGCAGCGTCAACCATCCGGTCGATCGCGATCCGGAATGCGGTTTTTCGGGCATTATCCCGGGCGACACCTGCCCATCCTGTGGCCGTCACGAACGCGATGGCGAATACGGTTTTGAACGGTTGCGCCGAATTACCGGTTATTTGGTCGGCTCGCTGGAACGCTGGAATGACGCCAAACAGGCCGAAGAGGCCGCGCGGGTTAAACACGAGGTTTAATATGAAACTAGCGGACGATGAAATTAGACTAGCCGGGCCGATCGAGAATGATAACATTGTTAATGGCTATGGCCTCCGGGCGGTGCTGTGGACGCAAGGCTGCCGGCAGCACTGTCCGGGCTGTCAGAATCCCGAAACTTGGGACGAGGATGGCGGGATTGTGGTTAAAATCGATTGGGTCAAGGACGAACTGCGCAAATTAAAGGGCCAGGCTGGACTGACCTTTTGCGGCGGTGAACCGATGTTACAGCCGCGAGCCTGTCAAATCATTGCCGATTGGGCCCGGGCTGAAATGGGCTGGAATATTTGGTCGTTTACTGGTATGATTTATGAGAAGCTACGTGCCGGTGGTGGCCCGGAGTGGGAGTTCGTCAAATTGCTAGACGTGCTGATTGACGGTCCGTTTATTTTGGACCAGCGCGATATTTCCTTGAAATTTCGCGGTTCGCGCAATCAACGCTTGCTACATCTAAAGGGTGGAGAGATTATAAAGGAGGAGTAATGAAACGAGTTTATTTGGACCACGCCGCCACTACACCACTATTAAATGTTGTAAAAAATACAACAATAAAGCAATTGGATATGTTTGGTAATGCCTCTAGCCTCCACATCGAGGGGCGGGCCGCCAAGGAAGCCATCGAACGGGCCCGCCGTCAGGTGGCGGAACTAATTGGGGCGCGGGCCGAGGAAATCACCTTTACCTCCGGCGGTACAGAGGCCAATAATATGGTATTTAACACCTTTTGGGGCCAGCGCACGGTGATTAGCGCCATCGAACATCCGTCGGTGTTCGAGCCGTTTTTACACGGCGCCGGCAAAAAAATGACTTATGGCAACGTGGTGCCGGTGGACGGTCAGGGCCGGGTCAAGTTCGAAATGCTCGACAATATTTTCAGTGACAAAAAAATCAAACCGCGACCGGC
>JAISDN010000019.1 GCA_031264785.1 Candidatus Nomurabacteria bacterium | reverse complement strand
AAAGTTGTGGTTAAGAAAAAATACCCGGTTGACGCCCGCAAGGGGGCTTGGAGCGCCATCTTGGGTAAGGGAAAATTGAAAGTCCAGCATTGACTTTTTAAAGCGAGTGTGCTATAATGGTAAGATAGGGTGTCAAATCTTAGTCACACAGTGTGATTATTGACGTCCCGGCTCTTTGCCAAATTGTTAAACTTTTCCGCGGTGTTAGGCGCGCGTTTTATATGTTTTTTGCAGTTTTGCTGATTTGGAGGAAGAAAGATGAAAACGGAGATTAGGACGAAAATGAAAATAAACGGAGAAATGCGCACAATGCGCAACGTAACTGGTAATGTCTATGAAGTCGAAACTCGCAGCGATGAAGAAATAGAGATCGCAAAAATGCGCAGAACCAGTATCATATGGCTGTGCGTAGACATTGGCATTTTGGCCGGCTGTTTGGTCGCCATTGTTGCCAGCTTGTTGAGGGCTAATTATTCGTTGATGCCGGCGGTAGGCGTATTGTCTCCTATCATATTGATCGCCACGCGCTTGCAAGTCATTGCCATTGGGCGGTGTAATCGTCGGATAGAACAGATACGCCAAGACGCCGGTAAGAAGTAGTTTTTTCGCTAAGGAGGGGAAAATGAACACTTTGCTTTTCTTGATTTTGTTTACAAACTCTGAAGATTTAAAGCGGGTAAGATTATCGCTACATGAGATGATTTTTCTCGCCGTGATACTATTGATGCCCTTTCTTGCATTCTGTGGTATGGCGTGGATTATTTTTGTAGAAGGCATAGCTGGCATTGCCGAAGGAACACCAAGATGGCCTTTCTTAATGATGGTTTTTTCGTTGATAATAGGAATTATTTGCACGGCTGGTGTAGTTTCGTGCATTCGTTTGCTGTATGAATGTGGTCGTGACTTAAAAAGTATACGCCAAAATAAGGCCAGCCAGAAATGAAAAGTTTGTAACAATTAAGTTCACGGTGACATTTGCTTTCACAAGCATTTGTCGCTCGGGATTTTTTGAAATTATTTCGCTTGTGGTATAATTACTTTATGACTATTCGTGAAATCAGGGAACGGACTCTCAGGGCGCGGCATTTGATGCAACGTAGCAGGCGGCAACGGTTTGCGGTCGGGGCTTTTAATATTGATAATCAGGAAACGCTGATTGCGGTGGCGCGGGCGGCGGCCAAATTGGATGCGCCGGTTTTGGTGGAGGTTAGTCAGGGCGAGGTGGACGCCATTGGCCTCGACAACGTGCGCGATATGGTGGACAATTATCGGGCGGAATATGGGGTGGAAATGTATATCAACCTCGATCATTCGCCGTCGGTTGAGGCGGCCAAAAAGGGCATTGACGCTGGTTTTGAATTTATTCATATTGATATTAGTCAGGCTGATCACGGCGCTAGCGAGGCCGAAATTATCGCTGGCACACAGGAAGTGGTGGAATACGCTAAGTTTACCGGTGCGTTGGTAGAGTCCGAGCCGCATTATTTTGCCGGCAGTTCGACTTTGCACGACGAAAAAATCAATTATGCTGAGATTAAGGAGACTTTTTCCACGCCGGAGGGCGCGAAAAGTTTTGTGACTGCCACTGGAATTGACACTTTTGCGGCTTCGATTGGTAATTTACACGGTAAATATGCCGTGCCGAAAAAGCTGGATTTGCAGCTGTTGGCGGAAATTCGTAAGGCTATTTGCGTTAATATTTCGCTGCACGGCGGTTCTGGCACGCCGCTGCATTATTTTACCGAAGCGGCCCAAATTGGCGTTAGTAAAATCAATATCAACAGTGATATGCGGGTGGCCTTTCGGCAAGCTCTTGAAAAAGTTTTGGTGGAAAATCCCCACGAATATGCGGTTGTCAAGCTAATGCCGCCGGTTTATGGCGCGGTCCAAAAAGTGGTTGAGGAGAAAATCAAGGCTTTTGGTAGCGCGGGCAAGGCGGTTTTATGAAGTTTTTGTGCGTCGGCGCGGCGGTGCAGGACGTTTTTATGAGCCACAGCGAAGCTTTTGCGCCGGTGCACGAAAACGGCAAGTGGTTTGAGCATCTGGAGCTGGGCGGCAAGTTTAATGTTAATAAAATCGATTTTGCGACCGGCGGTGGCGCTAGTAATGCCGCCACGACTTTTGCGCGGGCTGGCCACGAATCGGTTTTTATTGGCACGATTGGCCGCGATATTGCTGGCGACGCCGTGATGATGACGTTGGATCGCGAAAATATCGACACCCGATTTGTGACTTATTCGCGGGAATATAACACCGGTTATTCGGTTTTGATGTTGGCGCCCAACGGCGAGCGCACGATTTTGACTTATCGCGGGGCCAGCACTCATTACGACAAGAAAAATTTTGAAATTAGCCGCTGTAAAAATGTCGATTGGCTGTACGCCACCGCGATGAACGGCAAAATGGAAATTTTTCGGCGGCTGTTTTTGCAGGCTAAGGCGATGGGCGCGAAGGTGGCGTTTAATCCGGGTAAAAACGAGCTGTCCAAGCGGAATGAGTTGGTGAAATTGTTGCCGCTGGTCGATGTTTTGATTACTAACAGAGAAGAAATGTCAATGATTGTGCCGGGCAATACCAGCCAGAAATTGATTGAGCGGGCCATTAAATTGGTGCCGGTGGCGATTGTGACCGACGGCCATAAAGGCGCGCTGGCCAGCGATGGGCGGGTGCTGGTGAAGGCCGGTTTGTATGATAATATTCGTCGCACCGTCGATCGCACCGGCGCGGGCGACGCTTTTGGTTCAGGGCTGGTGCTGAAACTGGCCGAAGGTCGCAGTCTGGCTGAAGCGGTGCATTTTGCCAGCGCTAACGCCTCTGAAGTTTGTCAAGCCATCGGCGCGAAAACTAATATTTTACACAAAAGCGCGCGGATTCATAATATGCCGATTGAGGTTTTGGATTTTTAGTGGGTTATTTTTCTGGATTCCGGATCAGGTCCGGAATGACGGGCTGGTTGAGATTTGGGCTATTGAAAAGAAATAAGAAAAGCGTAAAATAAGCGGTAGGTTAAATTTTGTTTTTAGGAGCAGGGCGGGCATTTTGACTCGTTCTTTTCAGTTTTGGAGGTGAGAAATGAATATACATTATAGTCAATCGGAGCTTGAGTTGGAATTTGATAAAGGTTATTATAATAGAGTTGTAATACAACCACTGGAAGGCAGAGATCTCATAACTATTGACTTTAAACGTACGTACGGCGTCTTTACGACATTATACACAAGAACGTATGATTGGGCGGGTGAATATGGTTTGTATAACGAACGATATTTAGTGCTACATCGCAGGCGCAGTGGCGTTTGGCCACTTGTAATCGATCTTATGTCGCCAAAGGTCGGGCATTACCATTATACATATGATTTGAAATGGTTTTATAAAAAATTTTATAAGAGGCCGTTGCGACGCAACAAGATCAACCCTAATTTCGAATGGGTTGATGATCTGTATTCTAAGGTTGAATTCAAGCGCTGAACTGTGCTGATTATCACCCTACAAAGCATTGAGACTGGACTAAACTGGCCAGTCTTTTTGTATACTCCTTAGTTAAGCATCTGTATCCAAGTATTCATTAGTGTTACAATAGTACGGTGAATAAGTTTAAACTCCACACCGAATATCAGCCCACCGGCGATCAGCCGGCGGCGATTGAGGGTTTGGTGCGGGGTTTGGACTCTGGGGCGCGGGAGCAGACTTTACTGGGAGTGACGGGCAGTGGTAAAACTTTTTCTCTTGCTTGTGTGATTGAAAAGGTCCAGAAACCCACCCTGATTTTGGCGCATAACAAAACTTTGGCGGCGCAGCTATTTTCCGAATTCAAGCAATTTTTTCCCGACAACGAGGTGCACTTTTTCGTCAGTTATTTCGATTATTATCAGCCGGAGGCTTATATTGCTAGCAGCGATACCTATATCGAAAAGGACAGCAAGATTAACGAGGAAATCGACCGCTTGCGTCACGCCGCTACCGACGCGCTGCTGACTCGCGATGATGTGATTATTGTGTCGTCGGTCAGTTGTATTTATGGCATTGGCGCGCCGGCCGATTACGGCGGGATGGCGATTGAACTAGCGGTTGGGGCGCGTTTTCCGCAGGACAAGCTGATTCGGCATTTGACCGGCAATCAATACAACCGCAACGATATGGATTTTCGGCGCGGCACTTTTCGGGTGCGCGGCGACACTATTGACATTTTTCCGGCTGGCGGCGAAATGGCTTGTCGGGTGGAGCTGTTCGGCGATGTTATTGAGCGGATTTTGACTATCAATCCGCTGACCGGAGAGGTTCTTTCCGCGCCCAAACTTTACAAAGTTTTTCCAGTCAGCCACTTTGTAACGCCGAAGGAGCGGCTGGCTACCACCATCGAGCAAATCAGGGCCGAATATGACGAGCGGCTGGATTTTTTTGAAAAAAATGGTAAATATTTAGAGGCTCAGCGGCTGTCTCAGCGGATTAAGTTTGATCTGGAAATGTTGGAGCAAACTGGTTTTGTCAAAGGTATTGAAAATTATTCGCGCTATCTATCGAATCGTGGCGCCGGCGAACAACCTTTTACCCTGATGGATTATTTCCCCAACGATTTCTTGATGTTTATCGACGAATCGCATATGACGCTGCCGCAGGTGCGCGGAATGTATAACGGTGACAGGGCGCGCAAGGATGTGTTGGTGGAGCACGGTTTTCGGCTACCTAGCGCTCTGGACAACCGCCCCTTGACTTTCGCCGAGTTTGAAAAACACATCAACCAAGTGGTTTACGTTTCGGCCACGCCGGGCGATTATGAACTGGCGCACAGCCCCAAACCGATCGAACAAGTAATTCGGCCGACTGGGCTGCTCGACCCGAAAGTGGAAGTTCGGCCTAGCCAGCACCAAGTCGATGATTTGATGGCGGAAATCCAGAAGCGGATTAAAAAACAGCAGCGGATGCTGGTGACGACTTTGACCAAGCGAATGGCCGAGGATTTGTCGGATTTTTTGGTGGAGAACGGCATCAAAACGGCTTATATTCACAGCGAAATCGACACTTTGGAGCGTGGCGATATTTTGAAGTCGCTGCGGACGGGCGAATATGATGTGCTGGTCGGGATTAACTTGCTGCGCGAAGGTTTGGATTTGCCGGAGGTTAGCTTGGTGGCGATTATTGACGCTGACAAAGAAGGTTTTCTGCGCTCCGAGCAGGCCCTGATTCAGACCATCGGCCGGGCCGCACGCCACGTTGACGGCACGGTCATAATGTATGCCGACGAAACCACCGGCTCAATGCGCCGCGCTATCACCGAAACTAATCGCCGCCGAAAAATTCAAGACGATTTTAATAAAAAACACGGCATCACGCCGAAGTCGATTAGTAAAAATATTAGCGAAGGCTTGCGGGCGATTATTCCGAAGGAGGACAAGCCGAAACTTGATCTGCGAAAAATTCCGCGCGACGAATATAAAAATCTGCTGAAAGATTTGACCGCCCAAATGGAACTGGCGGCCGCAAACTTAGAATTCGAAAAAGCCGCCGAACTGCGCGATTT
>JAISDN010000016.1 GCA_031264785.1 Candidatus Nomurabacteria bacterium | reverse complement strand
ATTATTATGCTGCTGTTTCTGCCGCTGATTTTCATCACTCAAATTATGAGCGACCCTGGCTCGGCGTTTGTGCAATTCCTGACTTTCTTCCCGCTGACCTCGCCGATGGTGGTGCTGATCCGTTCGGCGTTTGAAACTTTACCTGTCTGGCTGCCGCTGGTCGGCATCGCCATCTCGGCGGTTTCAGCGGCGCTGGTGCTGATGTTGGCGGCGCGCATTTTCCAATACGGCAATCTGGCATATTCGCGCCGATTATCGGCCAAAGAAATAATCTCTGGTCGATAAATCTAAATTTTTATACAAAATCAACAGAGGTTATTGCGAATGGTTCGCAATAAGGTTTTTATGAAAAATGGCTTTTGTGGCGGCGATTTATGCCGATTTTATGCCATACATTTTGCCGGCTAAAAAGCCGTGTAGGGTGTAGCCGGTGGTTAGGACCATTGGCAGTTGAATAATTAATAGGTTGAAAATTAGTAAGTCAAATGGGGAGAACACCCAAACTGTGATCGTCGCAAAACTTGCCGTGTATAAAATCGCGAAGATCAGGCGGTTTTTGATTGGATATTTTTTGGCCCAGCGAATTTTCAAGGCGCGCATTCCAATGCTTTGACCGGTTTTTGTGAAAGCCGTTGCCACTTGATAAATCAGGAAAAAACTCACCAAGGCGATTTGCCAATAGCCGATGAAGAAAAACGGGATGGTCGGAATGGCGGCTACGACAAAGTTGATGGCCGACACCAGTAACTTATCAAGCGAGCTGGCTTCTCTCATTTTATACCCCGCCGGCGCGGAACATTGATTTGATGGTTTTCCAGTCGCCTTCAAAACCGGAGCTGGTCCATTCGTCAAAAACAAAATACGGCAGGCCGCTGGAAATGGTTTGGGCGGCTTTAGTGGTGTTTTGGTTTAGCGTGTCGAGCATTTTGTGGTCGGTTAAGCAGTCGGTAAAAGCCGCGACGTCTAGGCCGTCAACTTTCCGAGCGACGTCGATATAATAATCGTCATCCAACTTGGGGATTTCCGGCGAGGTTTTGCTGGTGCCGATGCCTTTGCTGTGGTAATCGTCTTTCAGCTGGCTTAGGATGCCGTGATAATAATCCCAAAATTTATTCTGGTCGGCGGCGCAATAACCCGATTCTCCACCGCGCTCCGAATTTGGCGAATGGTCGGCGATCATATCGGTTAGGCGAATTTCGTAAAAAACTTTGCCGGAATCAATGTAATCGCGCTGAAATTCATCCAGATTTTCTTCCAGCGCACGGCTGTAATTGTCGCAATATGGGCAATAAATATCGGTGTAAACCGTGAAATGATGCTCAGCCTCTTTGTTCCCCATCGTCATCGCCTCCGACCAAACTGTGTATGACGGCGTCGGCTTGGTGACGACGGCGTTGACGATAATTAGCCCGACGATGCCGGCGCCTAACAGCACTAAAATAATTGTTTTAAGTCTTGACCACATTGTTGACATCCTTTCCTAAATGAATAAAAGTGAATAAACTGACTACAAACGCCAAAATCAGAGCGACCGCGCCAAAAACCGCTACGGCAGCGTAAGCGCCGGTGCTGAAAGCTGTGGTGACGAGCGGCGTGACGATGGAAATGCCGCAAGCTGGGCAACCCGCGCCAAACAGGGTTAGGATTGCGCCGATGCCGGCGGATTCGGTGTCGTTTTTGCGGCAGATTTTGAGTTTTGGGGCGCGCCAGACGAAAATCAGCATACTGAAGATGGTGGCTTGGAGGATTGCTAGGACTAGGACGGTGGGATTTGTGAAGATTCGCAGGACCACGTTAGCGAGGATGCTGAGCTTGTCACCAAGCGGGATGCTGGAAAATAATAATCCGATTTCGGTTGTGCCGGCGTTTAACAGTGATAGTACTGTGCCAAAAATCAGGAAAAAGCCGGCGAAGATTAAAACGTATCGCGGCTGGCGAAAAATTCGGCCGGCGCCGCGCAAGGCCACCCCAAAATCCCGCCATAATTTCCGAAACCACTTTTTCATACTTCTTAATTGTATCAAAATGCTAAAGCACTTGCAAAATGTCGACAGGATGTGGGTGGTTTGTGGAGGCTGATTGTTGCTTTTTGGGCACAGTTATTGTAACATGGTCACCATGAATCAGAAGCTTACAGATAATGCGCTCAATTTTGATAAAGGAATTTCCAAGTTCCCAAGAGATACTTACGACGATCCTTATGACCAAACCTCAGTTATACGAGTTGCCTACGCGGACGGGGATATTATTAGCCTGCCAGTGAAACCGACCGACGAGCAGCAGCAAGGGATGTATATTAAAACAGATCAAGGGCAAATTGCTTTTATGGGCGGATATATGCTGAAAAAACAAAATGGCAGCGATGAATCGAAGTTGGTTTTCTTGGATGACTACTCTGCTCCAGAAATAAAAATTGGTAATGACTTTTTAAATCTTGGAACTGTGACGCAGGTTTGCTATAAAGCTCCAAAAGAGAACTTCGCCGATCAGGGTGTTCGGGAATCTGACATTAACTTGTTTAGAGATATTAAAAATGAAATTAGAATGCAAAATTTGCGGGCCGAGTCTGACATTACTATGGGTCGCCTGCCCGAGCATCAGGCATCCATGATTCCGCACGACAAACGATATATTTTAGCGACGCGGAATGATGGCCAGAGATCGATGGAGGAGGTTTTGGAATATTTAAATGCCAATGGCGGCACGGTATACGGCGGTAATATTGATACTCATGGTATTTTGTTTAGCGCGCAAGAGCTGGGCCGAGGCGATCATCATCCAGACAACATTCCGATTAATGTGAATAATATGCTTAGCGGCTATAACCATCGGGCGTCGGACGGCGGTGAGTATACGTATGTTATGGTGATTCCTATTGACAGAAATTACCTCAACGAGTTCTACGAAAAGGGAGTCATGGGCAGTGGCATAACCGCAGCGGAAAAAGATGGAGCGATACCGAGCGACATGAAAATACCATCGGACAACAAAGCTTGGGTTTTTAATAAAAAATATATTGCTGGCGTTATTGACAGTTACGGCAAATATATTCCGTTTCAATCGTTTATGTTATAATGTCGGTAAGACATAAGCCCACCAATACATGTCCTGGCCGCATAACTCGCGAACAACTGGGACGGTGGCACTCACGACGAACGGTTCCAATGCTATTGGTCGAGGTGTTGGTAAAATATTATTAGGAGGAAAAATGAACGAGAAAAAGCAAGCCAAGATTGACGCCGGGCAAGCTGAATGGCTAAAATGGCGCAAACTGGTCGCCGAAAATCCCAGCCCAGCGCTAAGAAATTGGCGGGCGTGGGGTTCGTGGTTCAGCTGGGGCTCGCCGGTGGGCCTCGCGATTTTCGTCAACGCTACACTAATTTCTATTGGGATTTTTATCCAATTGATTCGGTAAGTGCGCAGCGAAAAACGAAAGGCTCCGCATATCGCGGAGTCTTTCATAACATTCAACCAATTGAATAAACTTGTACTCTGATAGCATATTGGGGTTACATTACATAATACGAGTTTTATTCTCTATCATATGATTTACTTAGAAAAAATAATCAAAGCTACTATTTATTCTAACTTAAAAGTATGCTATAATGCTCACTGTAATCTGAAAGGAGTCACATAATGGAACGAAAAATCGAGCAAAAACTCCTTAACTGGAGTAAAAAGGCCGACAAAAAACCGCTGGTATTGCGCGGTGCGCGACAAATTGGCAAAACTTACGCTGTTAAACAATTCGGCGAAAAACATTTCAAGGAATTGATCGTCATCAATTTTGAATCAAACAAAGAATTGTCGAGTTATTTTAACGATAATCTGGATCCGCACTATATTATTTCGCGTATCGAACTGTTCTTTCAGCAAAAAATCGTGCCGGCTGACACCTTGATTTTCCTAGACGAGATTCAGGCCAACGATCGCGCTTTGACTGCTCTCAAATACTTTTATGAAAACGCGCCGGAATATAATATCATCGCCGCTGGCAGTTTGTTGGGGCTGGCCATGAACCGCAAAAATAATTCTTTTCCGGTTGGCAAGGTGGAGATTTTGGACATGTTTCCGCTGGACTTTGAGGAATTTTTGTGGGCTACCAACAACCAGATGTTGGCCAAGGAAATTCGCCAGTGCTACGAAACTGACGCTCGGAACGGCTCACACAATCTGGCAATGGAATTATATAAACAATTTCTCGTGGTCGGCGGTATGCCGGAAGCGGTCGCCAGATATATCGAAACCAAATCATTTATCAACGCCGCCGAAGCCCAAGACGGCATTATCAACACCTATATCGCCAACATGGCAAAGTACGCTGACCACGACGAAACCGCTCGGATTATGGCTACGTTCAACTCGATTCCCACGCAGCTGGCCAAGCAAAACCACAAATTCCAATATAAAGTCGTGGCGCAAGGCGGCAGTTCGACCATGTTTGGCGGCAGTATTAACTGGCTGGAGTTGGCCAATATCGTCATTAAATGCGTAAAATTGTCGCAGATCAAGTCGCCGACGCGGGCTTTTCTCGACCTGCCTAGTTTTAAACTCTATATGAATGACGTCGGGCTGTTGACCAGGCAGGCCGGCACGCTGGTTCAGGGCATTCTCGGCGGCGACAATTTAGCGCCCGATTTCGTTGGTGCTTTGGCGGAAAACTATGTGGCAACCACGCTCAAAAGTAGTGGCTATGACATCAATTATTGGACGAGCGCCGACACCGCCGAAATTGACTTTGTCATTACCGATAAGTCAGGAAAAATCGTGCCGATCGAGGTAAAAGCCGGTAAAAATACTAAATCGCGCAGCTTGGCGGTTTATAAACAGCAGAACAAGCCGGCCTATTCTATTCGCGTTTCGGGCAAAAATTTTGGGTTTGAAAATGATGTTAAGTCAGTTCCGCTTTATGCAGTGTTTTGTGTGTGAGTTGTTAGACCTTGTATTGGCAAGAGCTTTCGCATAACTCGAACCCTGCTAATTGCGTCGTGTTTCGTGCTATAATTGTCCTATGTTAAAGAGCCAGTCTATCCGGGAAAAGCGGTCTAGTGGCACCGAATATTATTCAATTATGAGTCGTCAGACAATGAATGACGGCGTGACTCCATTGCCAAAATCTGTGGCAGTTGCGATGCGAAATGGCTAAAACAATTAGCGCCGCCGGAAAAATTAGTTGGCGCCTAGATTAGAGGTGAAATCGGAAAAAAG
The DNA here is from genome assembly GCA_031264785.1 of Candidatus Nomurabacteria bacterium. Taxonomy (GTDB): domain Bacteria; phylum Patescibacteriota; class Saccharimonadia; order Saccharimonadales; family Saccharimonadaceae; genus JAISDN01. Next base: position 2,527 of record JAISDN010000016.1, on the reverse strand, counting down.
ACTGTCAAAGTTTTTAACCGAGAATTTGCACCTAGATATTTTGAGCATTTACGTAAACCCGAAAATTCCGGCTATGCCATTTATCTTGCCGAACTAGCACTCGACCAGGACATTGTAGTAATGTGCACAGAAAAATCACCCAAGATGTGCCATCGAAGATTATATTTGGAATATGCCAAGTCTCAAATACCGAAACTCGAGATTGATATCAAATAAAAGTCCTGTGACGCTATATGATTATTTTGACACCACTGCTGTTACTTCGATTTCAATTTTCGCGCCTTTGACTGTAAAGCCATTGGCTGCAACCATAGTGCTAACCGGTTTACTTTTGGCAAAGTATTTTTCGCGAATTTTTGACACGATTTTAAAATCGTTCATATTTAATAGGTTGGCAATTTTGTTTGCCGCTTTACGTGATGCCGACTCTACATCTTTTGTAAAGCATCATATTCTTCGGCCGCTGATTCTGCTCGTCTAGCAGCCTCCTTGCGCTCGCGCTTCACTTCATCTATAAGAAGGTCTTTATGCATACCAGTGATACCGCCTTTTACTGCTTTTACTACGCGATTTTCTACATTATCCGCGTCATGGCCAAATAGAGGCTGGCCATATATACCATAATAATTGACCTTCAACGAGTCGTCCATTCTCCCTACTCCGTCTGGAGATTGTAACTCATCTAAAGCAACCTTCTTAAACGCTTCCGCGTTTTCCTCATTACGCTTACTCGCTGCAGCCATTGCGTGTGCTTTTTCGACATCTACGACGGCATCTGGATACTCCTTTAAATATTCAGCAACGTTCTGCCATTCGTTGGGGGGGGTGTTGGCTTGCCCTCCCGTCGTTATTTTTTCTGAACTCATTTCGTTCCTTTCTATTTATTTTATAAATATTCAGAACAAGTGTAGCACAGATAGACAAAAAAGTCAAATATTGTTTTAGATATTGTTTTAGATGTATTTAAGATATTATCTCACCATTGTCTATTATCAAGTAGTCGTCGCCAATCACTGAGGTATCATCACCGTCGACTACGACTGCCGCTTTGTCGCTGACTGCGTAAATTGGACAGTTTGATATTCTCGATTCCTCAACGGCATAATCGACCATACGACTACCGACTCTGCCCTTGCGGTCAAAATATGGGCTGTGTAAATGTGGCAAAAACTCAAGGTTCACAAAGTCAAAATATTTGTCGGTATATTCGGTTTCTTGATAAATGTCCGTCCAGATTTTCGTTGTTGTACGATGACCTAATATCATTGAGCCAGCGGAACTGCCGATGTAAAGTTTATTTTCCAAAATATCTGGAAGATATTCAGAAAAACCGGTCTTGTCGAAAACAGTTTTTAGGTAATCACTGTTTCCGCCCAAAACCAAAACTACATCGGCAATCTCAATTCGTTCTTTCACTTGTTCCTTTGATATTGCGAGCAAGTGGACAATTTCAATTTCGCCGCCAAAATCTCGCGCCAAATGTTCCATTTCGGCAATCGCCCAGCGATGACCGCCAAAATCAACCGCCGACGCTTCATTGATAATCGCGATATTTATATCTTGACGATTTTTGCCAACTAATTTTTCAACAGTTTCAATTCCGTTTGGAACGCCAGTGATGTCTGAACTTGTGAGAATCATTTTCATACTGATATTGTATCATATTAAGTGCCTCGAGGCATAATTGGCCCAAAGATAAAAGCTCTCGCGTTAACGAGAGCTTTTATTCAATATACTTGACGAAATATTACGGCTTGTCGAAAAAGTCTCGACGCCCTTTTTGCAGTTAACTTTGGCTTCATATTCAATCCTCTACCGTCTGGACCTTTCCGGTTTCAAGATACTTCTCGTAAGCTTCGATTATCAGCCGCGTGAGGTTGTGGGTTTTTAATTTTTTAATCTCGGCTAGGCTCATCCACTTTGTTTTTGAAATTTCTTCGTCATCGGTTGGTCTGATCTCTTCTTGCCACTTTTTGACCAGATAGACATTCGTGAACGATTGTGTGGTACCGTCCTGATAGTGATAAATCCGACCTGGGCCAGAAATTGTGGCAAAAAGTTCCAAATTTTCTTTGTTGGTAAGTATTCCGGCTTCTTCTTTCAGTTCGTGTATCACTGCCGTCTCCCAACTATCGCCAAGTTCAACGTGACCGCCAATATGCATCCAAAGTCCGAAATGATTGACGAAGACCATTTTAATTCGGCTACTCTCATCCACCGGCAATACACCGACCGTAGCAGTTATTAATCGCTGTGAGCCAACCTTTTGGCGAATTTGCCATATATATGAACCAACATATCCCATATGTAATATTATATCACAAAGATAAAAGCTCTCGCATTAACGAGAGCTTTTATATAATGTGCTGCGCAGATTATACAGATTTTTGCTGCGCAAAAACTTTGCCTAAAAGACAAAGCCCGTCCTTTCGGACGGGTCTCTGTATAATTCGGCACCGTGCTAGTTTCCCACTTGCGCAGTATAATCGCCGCTGCTGGGCTTAACTGCTGTGTTCGGAATGAGAAC
>JAISDN010000007.1 GCA_031264785.1 Candidatus Nomurabacteria bacterium | reverse complement strand
CAGCAACTTGCCAGCAAAAGTCAAAGTCTGCAGAGCCACTGGCAAGCCCTCCTTATCCTGAATCTTCTCCTTAACCACCCCAATAAAATCAGTCGGCTCAACCTCCAGAGTAATATGCGTCCCAGTCAGCATTTTCACAAAAATCTGCATAACCCCATTCTAACATAACCAACAAAGTTTTGTAAAACCGTTGATAAAACCCCTCCATCATTCCGGACTTGATCCGGAATCTAGAAAATCCTCTTGACAAAACGCTTACGTTTTGCTACAATGGGGTTAATCGGTTAGTTCCGTGTTTGTTTGCTGTTGCTCTAGCGCCGCTAGGGCTTTTTTAGTAAACTCCTCAACTGTGCCGTCATTAGTCAAGCTAATATCAGCCATCGCCTTAATTCCCTTGATGTTGTAATCGCTGTCATCCGGCCCGGCCTCCCACTCATTTTGGTCCAGCTGCAAAAACTCCTCAAAACTTTTTTGGCTCTCGGCGTCGCGAGCCCGCTTTTTCATCCGCTGATAGCGAAGCTCCGGATCGGCATCCACAAACACCAACACCCCACCAGCTTTTTTAATCATCTTAGCCTCGCCCAGCGCCCGAATCCCGTCAATCACCAGCGGTCGCGGCTGCTGCAGAGCCAGCTCCACAAACACTCCCGCGCCGTGTTGCCGCTTATAAGCTGGCGCCACTTTTTGCAAAGTCGCCCGCTCAATATCGCCAAACTGCTTCATCGCCTCGGCCCGCACCATATCGCCGGTCGAAACCTGAGAATAACCAAAATCCGCCACCAAGACATCGCCCAGCGTGTTTTTACCACTGGCATTGGTGCCAGCCACGCCAATAATTTCCGGTAATTTCATTTGATATATTCGTGAAGATTTTTCACGTCCTTGTTTTTGCGCAGCTTAGCAATAGCTTTACTTTCAATCTGGCGAATCCGCTCGCGCGTCACGTCAAACTCCAAACCAACTTCCTCCAGCGTGTGCGACCGGCCGCCGTCCAGTCCAAAACGCATTTTCAAAATTTTCTTTTCGCGATCCGACAGAGTGTCGAGAATACTTTTGATTTGCTCTTTCAAAAGTTGACTGGCCGCCGCTTCCTCTGGCTTAATCGCCGAATCATCCTCCACAAAATTCCCGAGAACCGAATCTTCTTCGTCGCTGTCGTGGCCAATCGTGGCGTCCAGACTGGCGATATCTTGCTTAATTTTAATCACATATTTAGTTTTTTTAATCTTTTCGGCCGGCGTAAACTTACTCTCGCCAGCATATAATTCTTTGGCCAGCTCCTCAATAGTCGGCTCGCGGTTCAATTCTTGTGTCATTTTGCGCTGAATCCGCAGCAACTTATTGATAGTTTCCACCATATGCACCGGAATCCGAATCGTCCGGGCTTGATCGGCGATGGCGCGGGTGATGGCTTGGCGAATCCACCAAGTGGCATAAGTCGAAAATTTGAAACCTTTTTCCGGATCAAACTTGTCGACCGCCCTTAGCAGTCCGGTGTTGCCCTCTTGAATCAAGTCCAGAAAATCTAAGCCGCGACCGCTGTAGCGCTTGGCGATCGATACCACCAACCGCATATTGGCCTCCGCCATTTTGTCCTTAGCCTTCTTGTTGCCTTTGGCAACTTGCTTAGCCAGTTTCAGCTCTTCCTCCTGCGTCAACAGCGGAATTTTGCCGATTTCGCGCAAATACAAACGCACCGAATCGTCAGAAATATCGTCAAAATAACTCTCGTCATTAGCATCATCAATCACCTCTTCGTCGGTGTTGGCCAGATCGTCTTGATCGGGGTCAAGATCGTCCGGCAACAAATTTTTCAAATCGTCGCTATCATCCATAGTGGGCCAAATTATACCACATCGTTGTCTTTTCGACTATCCCAAATCGCAAAAAGTCCGGTAAATTCGTCGTTGGGGCCGGTTTTTTTGAGGGTTTTAATAGTTTGATTCAAGTTTTTGACCGCGCCGTTCAGGATTTCGATTTTTTTAGAGTCAGCCTCGTCGGCATTAGCAAATTCGCTCATAAATTTGTCGCGCTGCTTGGCGATTTCCAAACTTTCCAGCTCTTTCATAAATCCTAACATTGCCAACCGTTTATCGCCCGCAATTTTCTCCGCCACCATTTCGAGCTCGTTTAATTTGTCAGACAATTCCTGATCGATTTCCAGCCTTTTACCAAGAAGATGATATTTAACTTTGGCCAGCACCTCTGTCAAATAAGCGTCCGGTAAGTTATTGAGAATTGAGCGCAAATCTTTTTTGCTAAGAGCAATCGCCAAAATCTGGTTCAAAAACAACAGCGTATTTTGGCGCCGCGCCGCATCAAAACCTTCGACTTTGGTTTTTTTCAAAACTTTTTGGGGCGCCGCCTCGCCACCAGCAACTTTACTTCTCAAACTGTCCAGCGAAGTGTCAATCAACTTGGACAACTGCTTCAAATAATGCTCGGCCTCCACCGGATCGCGCAGCTTGGCAATCACTTTAGTAGCGGCGCTAGCCAGCTGCTTTTTGCCTTCGGCGCTGTCCAAATTAACAGCCCGAGCGTATTGATCGATCACCCACTGCACGGCGCTTTTAGGCCTTTCGACCACCGCTTGCCACAGCTTAATGTCCTGTTGAATCAACTCGTCAGGATCTTTGGCGCCGGCCGGCATTTCAATCACAAACAAATCGATTTCCAGATTTTGGGCCAGACCAATCGCCCGTTCGGTGGCGGCGATGCCGGCTTTGTCGGCGTCAAACCCTAGATAAATATTGCCGGCCAAGCGATTAAGGGCCTTCAAATGATCTAGCGTCAGGGCCGTGCCAGCGCAAGCCACCACATTTTTAACACCGGCCTGATGGCTACTGATCACGTCCAGATTCCCTTCCACCAGCACCGCCACGCCGCTCTTGCGAATAGCTTCTTTGGCGTTATACAGCCCAAAAACCTGCCGGCCCTTGTCATAAATCAGCGTGGCCGGCGTGTTCAGATATTTCGGCTCGCCCTCGCCAATAATCCGCCCCGTAAAACCAACCACTTGGCCTTGACTGTCACTGAGCGGCACCATCATCCGACCCCGAAACATATCATAACCGCGCAAACTCATCAGGCCAGCGCCCTTCAGCTCACTATCCGTAAACTTTTTACCCAGCAAAAACTGCACCAAGCCGCCGCCGTCCGGCGCAAAACCAATGCCCCACTCCGCCGCCGTGTCCACGCTCAAACGGCGTTTTTTAAAAATATATTCCTGCGCCGGTTTAGAACTAACCATATTGCTCTGGAAAAACTTTTTAGCCCAAACGTTGGCCTCCAAATAACGCTTTTTCTTGTCGGCGTTAACTTTTGAATTGCCGCTAAATTTCTGCAATTCCACGCCAGCCTTGCGGGCCAACATCTCCAAAGCGCCCCGAAAATCCAAACCCTCAATCTCCATAATAAAAGCAAAAATATCGCCGCCCCGACCACTGGAAAAATCGTGCCAAATATTCTTTTCCGGATTAACCGAAAAACTAGGCGTTTTCTCGCTCGAAAAAGGGCTCAACCCAAACCAATACCGGCCTTTCCGCTTCAGCTGAACATATTCGCCGATAACATCCTCAATCGCCAGTCGCGACCGCACTTCCTCCTTAGCGTCCATAATTCCATTTTACCACAAACTGATTTCATTCTAGCAAAACCAACCTGATTATGGTTAAATGGGGTTATGTATCCCAATGACAACCAAACTCCCGCGCCGCCGGTTTACACCGGTAACAGCTTGGAATATTTGGAGCAAATCGCGCCCAAAAAGCCCAACAAATTTCAAGGGCTCGACAAAAAAGTCGTAATAATTATTGCCCTAGCGCTGTTGATTGTGATTTCGTTAATTGCGATGGCGGCCCTGAACAGCTCCAGCGGTCCGCCCTCCGGCGCGGTGTTGGGCGCTCGGCTCGATTCTCTCAGCAGCCTGATCGCTTATGATGACGCCGACCGCGTCAATGACGCTAGCCTCAAAAAAGCCGTCGCCGAAACCCAAATTGTAGCCCTGTCGCACAAATACCAACTGTCGCAAATCGTGACTTTGACCGCCGGAAATGACAGCCAAAGCGCCCAAATCACCGCCGGCGAATCGGTCGACAGCGTGATTTCCACGCTGGACGCGGCGGCCACCACCAGCAGTCTGGGCCGACAATATTCGGCGGCGCTGGTGTCCCAAGTTTATAAAATTGTCGAAGCTTTGCAAGAGGTGCGTGGCAAGCTGACCAGCGTCGACAGTCAAACTCAAGTCGACAGCGCCATCGTCGATTTTTCGGAGCTGGCGGTCCGCCTAAACGCTAACTAATTCAAAACTGTGCCGAATCAAATCGCGCACTTCATCATCAGCCAGCTGACCGGTCAAAATCAGAGTATTCCAATGCTTTTTATTGAGGTGCCAACCCGGCAGCACCGTCTCATAACGCTCGCGCAAAATTTCGCTCAAATTCGGGTCAGTCTTAACACTAATCCGCAGCGGTTGACTGCCCTCCGAAATCAGCACAAACATCTTGTCATTGGCCGCCCGATAAACCGCCGTGCCCTCGCCAAACGGATAATCCAGCCGCGTATTCGGCAGCGACAAAATGTATTCCTCAATTTCCTTATGATTTTTCACAGTCAACAAATTCCAAATAATATTTCAGTTCCGCGATCGAGCCTTCAATGTCCTGCAGCGCCCGATGGTGATCCGGTTTTTTGACCGGCCGGTCGAATTTATGCTCAAAAACTAGCTTAAAAGCTGACACGTCGAGCATTCGATAGTGCAATTTCACCTCGAGTTGTTGCAAATGATTCGCAATAAACTTACGATCTTGATGAATTGAATTACCAGCCAAATAAATCGGCTGATTTTTGGCGAAATTTTGCTGGACAAACCCCAAAAGGTCGTCCTCCACCGCCGCGATCGGCCGCCCTTTACTGCTCTGCTCCAGCAGCTGCCGACGAGTTTTTTTGTGCTCGTCCCAAAAAGCGCCGGTCATTCTGGCCTTAGCCAGCTCCGGATCAACCCAGACCGCCGCCTCAAATCGCCCGACCTCCTGAAAATCCCAATCCGTAGCAATCGCCGCCACCTCCAAAATCCGATCCTCCACCGGATCCAAACCAGTCATCTCCAAATCCATCCATAAAACTGTGGCTTTTTTACTCATAAAGCAATTATATCATAATTCCCCGTCATTCCACTCTTCCTGTCATACCCAACCATTCCCCGTCATTCCGGCCACCGCCCTCTCCCGTCATTCCGACCCCCCGTCATTCCGGACTTGATCCGGAATCCAGAAAAATTAGTAAATTGGTTTTGCTAATGTTATGTGGTAAAATACTACTATGACAGCAAAAGTAAAAAACATCATTTCAAAAGTTCCCGCCAAACAAAAAAGAATCGCCAAAAAGGCCGCCAAAAAAATTGTAAAAAACTTTGGGCCGGCAATTAAAAAACTCGCGGAAACCTAAATATGAGACAGCTCGATATCGGCACGGCCCTGTCGGTTATCTTTGAAATGCCGGAATTTCTTAAGACGCTCGGTTTTAATAATGAGCCGATGTGGTCTATTTCCGATGCAAATGTTAGCGAATTGGAAGCTTGTTTGGAGCGCCCTTTCCAGACTTTTAATGGCACGGAACTATACCCTTCGGCCGCCAACAAGGCGGCGGTGTTGTTTTATCAAATAGCCAAAGGCCACAAACTTGAAAATGGAAATAAACGTACCGCTGTAGTTTTGACTTTGATGTTTCTGTTTGTCAATAACTTGTGGTTGGATATGTCTTCTGACGCTATGTATGATTTGGCGCTGTCCACCGCCAATAGCAAAGCGAAAGATAAAGAAGTTGTTATGAGTAAAATTGAAAAAGTGTTTGGCGACCACATCAAAAAAATATCGCTACTCGACAAGCTCTTCAGGCAGATCTGAAGTTTTTTAAAAAAGCATTGACTTTTTCAAAAAAGTGTGCTATACTGATGAGGATAACCTAATGAAAGGAAAAAAATGGAACAATTTCAAAATAATTCGAATATACCGGCTGAAGCTGAGGTTGAGGAGACCACTGGAACTGCGGAGTATGACGGCGCTGTTGACGGCGACGAGGCTCAGAATGGTCCAGAGGGCTTGGCCACAAAAGATGATGTGATGGGCGTTACGGGTTTTCACGAAACTTCGGAAGAAGCAGAACGCGCGGACAGTGATAAGAAGAAATTTGATGAAGATTTTGAGAGCGCAATGCACGGGCTTATAGCCGAAAAGCGGGGTTTGCCAGGCGATCCGATTGGCCCGAACAATCCATTGCCGGGTAATGACCGTTAATTCTCTAATTTACTAAGCGTCGAGGCCCAATTGAGGCGTTGTTTGATGCTGTCCAACTGGCTTTTGGTGGCTGGTTTGGTTAAGTGGTTGCTGTCGTCCGAGCCTTTGACGTCGAATTTGTAATTTAATTTTAGTTTAGGTAGTTGCTTTTCGGTGGCCAGTTCCAAACATTTTGGTAAATCGCCGCGACAGTCGTCGGCCAAAGCCGCCCACGCTTGAGCTGCCGCACCGTCGCCGCTGACCGTGACGTCGATGGCCGCCGAGCGCGTGACTTCGCTATTAAATTGTTGGTCAAACATAAAATTGCCCATCGAATAAATTATTAGCTTATTTTTATAAACTTCGGTATTTTGGACCCAGTGTGGGTGGTCGCCAATCACCATTTCTGCCCCGTTGTCCAGCATCGCGCGGTAAGTGGCGGTTTTGATGTCGTCCGGCGCTGGCTGATATTCCGCGCCCATATGGGGCAGCGCAAAGACCGGAAAATTCTGGCTGTATTTGGTGATTAGAGCCAGCGATTCGCTTGAGGGTACTTTGAAAACGCCGTGATAACCGCAAAACACCAGCGGCAGTTCGATTTTTTGGTAATTGCCGTCGTCGTATTGCAAATGAGCCGGAATGGTTACAATATTGCAAACTTCATCCAGTTTTTCGGGGTCATAATGGCCAAAATATTGAATGCCGGCTTCGTCCAGCTGGGTTTTGGTTTCTTCAAAACCCTCCAAACCTTGATTGTCAGTGTGATTATTAGCGAGGGTTACGGCCGAAAACCACTTGGCGGCCTCTGGCAGATATTCCGGCCGGCAGTTGAAAGTCAGGGTGTCTTCCTGCGCCGCCGAGCTGGTGTTGACGCCGGCCACTGTTGGACATTCTAAGCCAGCAATCCAAGCGTCGTATTGGTCACGCTGAAAATTTTTCAGTCCGGAAAACGGATAAGCTGTGCCCAATTCGCTAGCTTGCGACCAGTCGTTAATGTAGCGACCCCAGAAAATATTACCGATAAACAGCAGCCGGGCCGACAATTCAAGCGGTTTTGGCTCTTCTTTGGCCGGCGCCTCCTCCGGTTCGGGCGCGGTTTGATTATCATTGTGGCGCAGCAGCAAATAAGTTGCGCCAGCCAGTGCCGCCAGAGCCACAATCACCAAAATAATCGTCAGCAGCAGCCGGCCGTGCCGATTTTTAATCAAAAAACCACTAGTCTTCTTCATAATCCTCCCGTTCTTTCTCGATTATTTCGCGATTGTCCGCGCGGTTGTAATCTTTGTCGCTGTCAAATCTTTTGGTGGTGGGGTCAACGCCGCCCCAGTCGGCCCGCGATTTTTTGTCAAATTCGCGTTGGGCCCTTTTGCTCAGTTTTTCATATGGCACGAACTTTTTCTTTTCCATCACATCTTCTCCACTGTTGGGATGCCCAGCAGGTTAAGGCCGCTGTCTAATGTGGCCACATATAATTTTACTAAAGCAGTGCGAAAGTTTTGGCGCGGGTGGCCGGCGACTTTAGCGTTTTCGTAAAAGCGGTTGAACTGGCCGGCTAGTTCAAAGAGGTAGCTGCAGATTAAGTGGGGCGCTAATTCGGCGGTGGCTGCGGAGACGATTTCGGTGTAGCGGATTAGTTTGATGGCTAGAGCGCGCTCGTTGGCGTCGAGCCGTTCTTCGGCGCTGATTTCCGACGCTGGCTCTGGCAGTTTGCGCAAAATCGACTTGGCGCGGGCACCGGCGTATTGCAAATATGGGCCGGAATTGCCGGTCAGGCTGACCGAAGTTTCTGGATCAAAAATCACGTCTGGCCCCAGCCGATTTTTCAGCAGAGCATATTTGACGGCGCCCAAAATCGTGGCCCAGTCGCGGTTGCCCTGCGCGGCGGCTTGGTTTTCGGCTACTAGTTCTAAAACTTCGACGGCTTTGATGCTGTTGCCCAGTCGGCTACTTTGCTTGACGCCGCCGGGCAATTTAACCATACCGTGCGTAAAATGTTTGGTGGCGCGGGCCGGCGCCGGCGCGAATTGCTCCAGACTTTTCAAAACAACTTTCATATATTCCACAATGTCGTTGGCGGTGATGATAATCTGCTCGTCAAAGTGATAATCGGCGTATTTTTGCAGGGTGCAACCCATATCTTTGGCCTCGTAGGTTGGCAGGCCTTCGGAACTCACGAAAACCCGCGTGTGCAAGCCGTAAGGTTCGCCCTCGAACACCACCGCGCCGTTGGATTTGGTATAGATTTCCGGATGATCTTGGACGGCCTTTAGGCCGAGTTTGCTAACTTCGCTTTCGGGATAATATTTTTCGAATTTGATACCGATTTGTTGGTAAAACTGATCAAAATAATCGTAACTCCACTGGCGGGTTTGCCAGAAAATCTGGGCCAAGTTGCTCTTTTTGTCTTGGCTGTCGGTGATTTCGTAAAGCCGCTTGTTGAGGGCTACGATTTCCAAGCGAGCTTCGTCGTCGTCGCTGTAGGCGCGGTTGGCCTCGACGTATAATTTACTGAGCCAGTCGACACGCTGGTTTTCTTTGATGTCGGCCAATTTTTCGGGATTTTCGCCGCCCAAAGCTCGCAGCACCGCCCAAATGGTTTTGGCGGCGTGTAGGCCAACGTCGCCACCGAAATTGACGCGGTGGACCGTGCCGCCGGCTGTTTCGATTAGCCGCGAAATGGCGTCGCCGACAATGCTGGTATAGAGGTGGCCAATGTGCAAAACTTTAAACGGGTTGGGGTCGGAAAACTCTGCCACCACGACTTTGTTTTGGTATAAATCGGTTTTGGCGAGTTGAGCTCGATTGAGCGATTTGATGATTTCTCCGTCGGCCAACTTGAAATTGATAAAACCCGGACCAGCGATGCTGGTGCTGAGATTGGGATTTTCGGTCGAGATTTTGTCGGCAATTTGCTGGGCCACCTCGCGCGGATTTTGGCCCAGTTGTTTGCTGAGAACCAGCGCCGCGTTGGTGGCGTAATCGCCAAATTCGGCTTCCGGCACGTTGATGGTCGGCTCGATTTCCACGCCAAAAAGGGCCGTGACGGCTTTCTTAACAGCTCCAGAAATCTCGTTCATATTATCATTCTACCACAAATCAGGTGGGAATTTTAAACTGGGTTGGATCGCCGCTGGACGGCACGACAATGTCACTCATTTCTTCGGCCGGCGACAGACCTTCGGCGGCCGGCGGCGGCGGTAAAGAGTCGATGGTTTCGCCGCTGATTGGCTGGCTGGCTGGCATTTCCGGCAGCGCTTCCACTTCGGCTTCGGCGGCCGGCGCGGTTTCTTGGCGCGGCGCTTCAAAATCTGGTAAAGGCGGCAACTCGTTGTCAAAATCTGGCAGCGGCGGCGGCATAAAATCGGCCAAACTTTCTCCAGCTTCGGCCGGCGGCAAAGTTTCTAGTTCTGAGACAATATTTTCTGGCGAAGCGGCTAGCGGCGCTGAGTTTTCCAGTTCCGGAATTTCTTGAATAGTTTCCGGAATTGCCCCAGCCACCGAGCCATTGGCCCGAATTTCTTGCACGATCAGCTGCTGATCGGCACCGCTGGCTAGCAATTTTCCGGCCAGCGCCATCGTGCTGGCGGTGGTGCGGGCGTTGCTAAATTGTTCGGTATTAATCACAATGCCGGTCAGCAGCGCCGTTGAAACTTGCTTGGAAAACAGTTTTTCGTCAATTTTGGCCACCAGCCCGGCCACCACTTCACTGTAGCTGCTGGCGCTGTCGTCGCTAAAATTGATTGAGCCAAGTTGGCCAGCGACGCCCAAATTGATGGTGATAATCGGCGCGCTGTGCAAAATTCGGCCGTGCGCCGTCAAGGCGGCGTCCAGATCCGACTGATTTTTAACGCCCAGCGCCATCACCAAATCAATATTAACCTCGCCTTCTTCAAAAGTCAGGTCGGCCGGACTGAGTTTGGTGTGATACGGCGTGATGAAAATTTTCACCATATCGCCCTCGACTTTATAGCGCAGCTTGTCGGCTTTTTCTTTGTCCAAACTAATAATAAAATCCTGAAAACTGGCGGTCGAATCTTCAAAAGTCTTCTCCGGCCGCAGGAAATTCATAATTGGCGGAATCTGGCCGGAAAAAATCGCCGAAGAATGCTTTTTCATCTTGTCGATGGCCAGCGTCAAACCTAAACAAGCCGTCAGCTCGTCAATCGACGGACTATGCCCGACCGTCACCAAAATATTTTTGGCTTCGTTGATTTTCTCAATAATTTGCGACTGGTTGTTCATTTTGTGCCTTTGCCAAAAGTATATCATATTTTACTGAAAACGGTCAAGCTTGTGTTGCGGCGCAAAATGCGGTATAATTCTACCTAGTCAAAAATAATGCGGCCACCGGACTTAGGTTCGCCCGCAAAAGGAGAAAAAATGCCAATTATCAAATCAGCTCGCAAAAAAATGCGTCAAGACGAACGGCGACACGCTCAAAACCTGCGCGTCAAGCGAGCTTTAAAAGAAGCTACCAAAAAGTTTGAGGACAAGCCGACTTTTGATGCCCTGCGCGAAGTCCAGAGCAAAGTCGACACCGCTGTCAAGAAAAACATTTTGAAGAAAAACACCGGCGCCCGCCGGATGAAGCGCTATTCTCGGCTGGCCAAAGAGGCGGGAGTGAAGATTGTAGCCAAGAAACCAGCTGCTAAGCCAGCCGCCAAAACTACTGCTAAGCCAGCCGTTAAGAAGCCAGCTACCAAAAAACCAGTCGCCAAAAAACCGGCGATCAAAACTGCCACCAAAAAGTAAGAAAATCGACCAAAAAGTCTACACGTTCCTATAGTGGTTGTGGTATATAATTGTATAATTTCATATGATGTTGTAAAAATTACAACAATGGTGCGCCTGATAAGATTTGAACTTACACGACCTAAAAACGGTCACTAGCCCCTCAAGCTAGCGCGTCTACCAATTCCGCCACAGGCGCATTTGCCACAAAATAATCATAACATAGACACAGTTAAGACGCTAGATTATAGGGTAACACCAAAAACCGCTCCCATAAGAAGCGGCTTTTTAGATTTTTGCTATTATTTTCGCAGTGACAATTTTTTGCTAATCACCATACTGCCCAGCAATGTGGCCATCGCCACAATTCCGGCCAGCACCGCAATTTGCGCGCCATTGGAACCGGCGTCAAACGTACCGGTCGCCGGCGTAGTCACGACGGTTTCCTCGACAATCTCTTCTCCGTCTTTCTTGCCTCCGCCATTTTTCTTATCCAAGACGAACTCGTTATCTTCCGGTACAGTCCAAGTCGACGTGCCATTACTTACCACCGTGCCAGCTTTGACATCAATACCGTCAAAATATTCCGCCGGATTGTTGCCGGTGAAGTTAATAACTTCAGCCGCCGCCGACAGCCCCAGTCCGCCTTTAGCCACGCTCGAAAAAGTCGTGAATTGGTCGTTGCCCGGAATAGCAGTTTGATCTAGCGTCAGCGCGCCGTCCACCGTCAGCTCCACCGCCACAGTTGGCGTGACGCCGTCGTTCAGGATCTTGCCAATGTAATGCAATTCCACCGCGTCGGCCAACGTAATTGTTGAATCGCCAGTAATATCCAATTTCAAAGTCTGGATACTATTTAGCGGATTACCAGAGACCACCGAACCGTCGGTCGGCAAACTGGCTGCCGTGCTAATGATGGCGTTATGCACATCGGCGTCACCGCCGGTAATTGTTAGCGTAGCGCAACTTGAAGTTGCGAAATCTGCTAGCTCCGTCGGGTCCTCAATAACATAGCCCCAAATATTCGGCGTTACCGCCGGATTGGTTTCGCTTGGGTCAAAACCCGTGCTAATTTCCGAAGCCGTGATGGTGCAAGTGCTTAGGTCGAAAGACGAAGCCGAAACTGCCCCGCCAACCGAAATTGCCACGCCCAAACTGGCCGTAATTGCCGTCGTCAATAATAAATATTTCTTCATATTGTTTCCTTTTCCACATTATTTTATTGCCGTAAACAGCTTATACCAAAAAGCTTGAGCTTGTCAAATATTTTTCCACAATCAACTTAATTTCTAAACAAAAACCGCACAAACAGATGTTAAAATAGTAAAAATATTGGAGGACGAAATGAAGCAAAATGAAACCGTAGAAACAAAGCCAGAGCGCGTAAAAACTGAAAATGACCATTCAGTAGAGATCGACGGCTCAAAAATGAACGCCAATGTCCAAGGTTCGGAAGAGCCCGACGCCCAAGTGGTCGTGCTACTGCCGGGTAATGGCGGTGAAGATCCGCTGTTTGATTATGAGCCATTGATTGCCAAATTAGGCGACTGCCGAGTCGTCACAATTGATCCGTTTGGTGCTGGCCTAAGTGAAAACAAACCAGAGGGAGACAGGTCGAAACTGACGGCCGACGATATTTACAGCGTGCTGGAAAAATTGAGCACGCCTAACGAAGACGGCAAAAGCGTGATTCCGCAAAATTCGAAATACACCATCGTTGCCCATTCTGCCGCAGGCGCGGCTGGCCAAGAATTTGCCGCCAGCCACCCCGAAGAAACCCAAGGTTTTGTCGGCATCGATGCCTACTTGCCGGGCCAAGACGAATTTCTTATTGAAACTTATGACCAAAACCTAATTCCGGACACCAAATCACCAACCGACCAAGAATTAACTGAGCAGAAGTATAAAATGCGTTTTCCGGAGACTGTACCGACGATCTTCGTCATCCCCGACTATCTCAAACAAGAATATAACGAAGAAAATCCAAACAACGGCGGCGCACCGGAACTAATCAAATGGCGCGGCGAACGCTTAAGCCCAGCAGCCGGCAGCCAAATGCTTTTCGCCGGCAAAGAACACTTCGCGCACCACGATCCCGCCGGCGCAAACGCCATCGCGGAAGCTATCAAATCTTTGAAATTGCGTTAATGGTGGTCCTTGTAGGGCTCGAACCTACGACCTCAGCAATGTGAATGCTGCGCTCTAGCCAACTGAGCTAAAGGACCACTACAAGGATTATAGCACTTTTAAGGCGTTTTGTTAACCGCTTCGGAATTAACCGTAAATTCGGCCGCATCGCGAAAACGCATCGATTTGTCCACCAAATTCTGGCCGTTCCAAATTTCGGCGCTGTCACTGACCAGATAATTCAGATTGGCCTGATACAGCGCGATGGCCGGCGCGTCTGCCAACCAAGTTTTGGCAAAAGTTTTATAAGCGCTGGCTCGCAGCGCCGTGCCGTTTTGGGAACGACCGCGCGCCAAAGCCAAATCTGCCACCGGCGAAGAATAATTAGCAAAGTTTAGGCCGCTGTCGCGCGCCCCCGAAGAGTGCCAATAGGGATAAACATCGCCGTCGCCGCCCAGTTGCAGCTGATGCACCAGCACGTCATAATTACGCGGCAACAAAAAGTTTTGCTGAAAATTTTCCGGCTCGGCCAACGTCACCTCAGCCTGCACGCCAATCCGCCGCCACTGCGTGGCCAGATTTTCTGCCACCGCCACATAATCCGACCCCTTAACCGCCACAATATTCAGCTTCATCGCCACGCCGTCCTTAGCCCGCACCAGATCTTTATTAAAACGCCAACCGCTGTCACTCAGAGTTTTTTCAGCTTTTTCGACATTGGTTTTAGGCTGCGACAGGTCGTCAACATCGCTGAAAATTCCACGCGGCAAGGGCGTTTCCAGATTATTCGGGGCGCGCTTATCGATGGCCGCCGCAGTTCGAACTTGCTCGCGGTCTAAAGCCAAGCGCAAAGCCTGCCGAACTTTGGTGCTAGCCGCCACGCCGTTGTCAGTGTTAAAAATCGCAAAAACCCCGCTGTCTAAAGGCGTGGTGTGAACTTCTCCAGCCGGCAGCGCCTGAGCCTTGGTCAAGCTAATATTAGTAGCAACATTAATTTCGCCGCTGTTAAAACCGGCTACCAGAGCCTCGTCATCGGCAAAAGTCTCAATGTGAAACGATTCAACGGCTGGCGCGCCGGTGTAATAACTTTCATTCGGCACGAAAAACAAAATCTGGTTGTTGTCGCTTGACAGCGAAGTGCTGTGAAATTTAAACGGCCCAGAACCAGTGGCGGTGTGATCGGCTAGATGCTCGCGCAATTCGCCCACTTCAACGTCTTTCAATTCCGCCCGTCGCAAAATTCCAATATCCAGCGCCCAAGGGAAAGAATTAAGAGCGGTTTTAAGCCGGAAACGCACCGTCTGATTATCGATTTTCGACACCGTGATCGACCGCCAAGAATCGTACAGCTCCGACTGAGCCAGCGGATTTTGCAGCAAACCAAAGGTGAAAACCACATCGTCAGCGCTGACCGTTTCGTCCGAATTCTGCCAAAACACGTCGTCGCGCAGTTTAATGTCATAATTCAGGCCGTCGTTGCTAATTTTCCAAGTCGTGGCCAGATCGCCCCGGAGAGCGTTGGACGAATCAGTCTTAAACAAACTACTATACACCAAACTGCTGATAGCTTTTTCGTCCTCACTACTGGCGTAAAGTGGATTAAAAGAAGTAATTTCGCCAACAATTCCTTCGGCGTAAGTGCCGCCGGCTCGGCCCGACCACGTCGTGGTATTAAAATTATAAATCACGCCTTGCAACACCACTGCCAAAATCAGCACCGCCATCAAACTGACCCACAACACCGCGCTGTAGCGAACTTTTTTAAAATTACGCAGGCGGTTTTTGGAAAAAGCCTGACGGTGCCGCGCGGCCGCCTTCTCAATGGCGATGGCTTGGCGGCGTAGGCTGTTTAGATTTGGTTTTAACCCACCCCACTTCTTCTTTGGCATAATATTACCCGATAATTAAACCAACAATTATACTTAACACAAAAATACTGGCGGTCACAATGGTGGTGTCATAAAGATTTTTTTCAATACCGCGCCGCGAAGTAAAAAGTTCCCCGCTCGAGCCAAAACCAGCGCCCAAAGTCGCACCACGGGCCTGCAGCAAAATCAGCAACACCGTCAAACTGGCCGTAATCAGCATCGTCCAGTCCAAAATATTAGTTATCAGTTCAATATCCATTCTTCTCCTTCACCTCTATTTTAGCAAATTTGCTTTACTTTTGCCAATAACCGCCACAATTTCGGCTTTTTTAGCATTTTTTACCTTAGCAATCGAGCCAAAATGTCGCAACAACTTTTGGCGAGTTTTCGGGCCAATTCCGGCGATTTCCTCCAGCTGATTACGAGTTTGGCCGGCTCGTTTCAGACTGGTGTGATAACTAACCGCAAAGCGATGAGCTTCGTCGTCCAGTCGGGCGATTAACTTGGCGACGTGACTGCCAGAATCCAAATTAACGATTTGATAACCAGTTTGGGCCGGCCAAACCACCGTAACCGCCGCATTTCGGCTGTGATCACCGCCTTTACTACGCCCCAGCACCGGGATCTCAGCCGCCTTCAGCAAATCCGCCACCGCGCTAATCTGGCCTTTACCGCCGTCTAACACCACCAAATCCGGTTTACCCCAGTCTTTTAAGTGTTTCAAACGCCGCTGCACCGTCTCGCGCAACTGGGCCGTATCGTTATTGCGAATGATTCGCAATAAGAATTTACGATATTCAGCTTTATTAGCCACGCCGTTGGTCATCACCACCATACTAGCGGTGTTATTTGTGCCGCTGTGGTGCGAAATATCATAAGCCTCAATTCGGCGCGGAATCCGCTCCAAATTCAGCAAATCGCGCAGGCCAATCAATCCCTCATCTCGGCTAATATCCAAAAATTCCTCGCGCCCAAAGACCACCTGTTTTTTCAGCTCACTCAGATTATACAACTGATTGCGAAACTTGGCGGCGGCCTCAAACTTTTGGGACCCAGCGGCGGCCTTCATAGCGACCTCGATTTCCTTAATCACAGCCACTCGATTGCCCTTCAAATAACTAATCAGCTGGCGCAGCGATTTTTTATAATCTTCCAGCGTGGACTGGCCGGCTTCCAAACCCGGCGTCAGGCCAATTTGGTAATTTAAGCCGGCTTTTTTGGGCAATTCCGGCCGGTCATAATATGGAAAAACTTTACGCAAAATCCGCAGAGCTTTTTTCAAACTGCGACCGCTATAAAACGGCCCGATATACTGCGCGCCGTCATCAGCCGGCTGGCGCGTAAAACCGACAAACGGCAACTCGGCCCGCAGATTGATGCGCACGTAAGTCTGGCTTTTGTCATCGCGCAGCAAAATATTATAGCGCGGCTTGTAGCGCTTGATCATTTCACTTTCCAAAAACAGCGCGTCAATTTCGCTCTCGGTGGTGGTCCAATCGGTGTCGGCAATTTCCTCCACCAGCGCCAAAGTTTTGGCATCCATATCACGCCGGCTCTGGAAATACTGCCGCACGCGATTTTTCAAAACCGCCGCTTTACCGACGTAAATCACTTCCCCGCTGGCCGATTTGTGAAAATAAACGCCGGGCGCGCTCGGTAACTTTTTCAATTTAGATTTGAGCTGGTCGTTCATTTTTGACAGCTCCCGTCATTCCGGCTTTGACCCGGAATCCAGTGATTTTTTGCCAAGATTTAAAGCTTCATCACTCAGCGCGTCGGCCGAAAAATTGTTCATTTTGGCAGTTTCGGATTGGATTTGGCTGAGGCGTTGGTTAAAATCCTCGACAGTTTCTTTGTCAATCGGGCCGCTGGGGCTAAATTCGTTGACCGGCGCCTCATTTTCGGTGTCGTCGCGGACAGTCTCATAGCCCGGCCGGCTGAGATCGATGTTAATAGCGCCGGAAGAAACGTAAATCGTGGTGCTAATAATCGTCAAAACTAACGTCACCAACGACACGCCGCCAATCATAAAGGCGAAGCGGTTATTGCGGACGATTTCGAGTAGGCGCTGATTCATTTCACCATCTCCAACGTCGCCGCCTTGTATTCGTCAATCAACTCGTCCAATTCGTGAATAGTCTCGCTAACCGTCTCGCGCCGAATCCGCGACCGCAGCAGGTTTTCGTAAAAATCGTTGGGTTTGGCCTTACAATCGGTCTCGACAGTTTTTTTCAGATCACCATTATAACTATTATATTGGCTGCGAAAACTGGCCAATTTGTCCTCAAACCGCTTGGTAATGTCGGTCAGCTTGGGCTCAGTAATATTATTAGAAGCCACCCGCACATTCATCGCGTAAAAAAGTTTCATAATCTGGTCATAATTGCGGCCGCGACTAATCCGCGTCGAGGTATCGCCGTGACTAATCCGCTGCAAAGTCGACTGGCTAGTAGCACAATTAGCCACCACAGCCTCCTTCTTGGCATCGCTTAAATCCTCCGCAAAAACCGAACTGACCGTCAGGAAACTGGCGATGGTAACGGCCGTGACTGATGGGATTATCTTTTTCATACTATTAAGTATACAATAAAACTATGAAAAACGTCCATAGGCGAAGAAGAACCGTCGCGCTGCTAGCAGTTATGTCCGTGCCGCTGTTTCTGCTCGGCCAGTATTTTTGGCAGGATCTTTCGCAGCCGCCCCAGCCAGAAACCGCCATTGCACCGCTGGTCGACAACGGCCAAGCTTTGGCGATTGAGGCTCTGGCCGACTTGGAAATCAAGGGCCGCGCGCCCAAAACTGGCTACAGCCGGGCCGAATTTGGCAACGGCTGGGCCAATTGGAGCAAATGCGACATCCGTCAAAAAATCCTGATTCGCGATCTTGAAAACGTGACTTTAAGCGACGACGGCTGCACCGTGCTATCCGGCGTTTTGCACGATTCCTACGCCGCCAAAGAAATCAATTTCCAGCGTGGTGCCAGCACCTCCAGCGCGGTACAAATTGACCACGTAGTAGCGCTGTCGGACGCTTGGCAAAAAGGTGCGCAAGGCTGGACCAAAACCAAGCGCGTGGAGCTCGCCAATGACGATCTAGAATTACTAGCAGTCGACGGCAAATCCAATCAGCAAAAATCCGACGGCGACGCCGCCACTTGGCTGCCGCCCAACAAACCTTTTCGCTGCCAATATGTGGCTCGCCAAATCGCCGTCAAAGCCAAATACCAACTCTGGCTAACCGCCGCCGAACACGACGCTATGGCCAAAATCCTGTCGGCCTGCCCAGATCAGCGTTTACCCGCCCCGTAAAAATGTGCTAAAATTAAAAACAAGGTTGGGTGGCCGAGTCTGGTTGAAGGCGCACGACTCGAAATCGTGTAAGCGGCTTAAACCGCTTCGTGGGTTCAAATCCCACCCCAACCGCCAAAATGGATTACAAAACTCGGAACACACTGACAGATAAAATATTTATATAACAGAGATAAAATCAGAAATATTTGGGAACACACTGAAAAAATTAAGCTCGGATTTTTCTATTCTGATTTATTCCTAACCAAGCCACAAACCCCTCCGCCTCCGGCGACTTGAGATTCTGGCCGACCGCCACCACCGCCTGAAAATTATAAAAAGTCGTGCGATATAGCTTGCCGTCATCGGCGCGGTGCGTCAAAATTGACGACACCTCTTT
>JAISDN010000057.1 GCA_031264785.1 Candidatus Nomurabacteria bacterium | reverse complement strand
AATGCCGAAACGGTCGGCGCGATGGTTGGTTTGGCTTCGGTTTTGTTTTGTGAAGCCGGAATTGTGCCGCACGGTGTGGAGGAAATTCTGGAGCCGCTGGATGTGGCGCATACTACCTTGGATATTATTCACGACGACCAGCCAGAAAACCGTCAAAAACAAGCTTAAACCACAGATGTAGTGCTTTTGTTGACTTTTGAAACACTATTTGTTAGACTGGTTTGATTACTAAGGCATTAGGCCTTGAATATTTTATTTTTAAGTTAAATTTGATCAATATTCGAGGGATTATTTTTAGAAAGGAGGAAATATATGAAGAATTACCATATTACACAACACGGTAAGATGGAACTGGAGGAGGAACTGAAGGTTTTGTTGGATTCGCGTAAGGAGATTTCTGAGCGGATTGCGGAGGCGCGAGCTTATGGCGACCTGTCGGAAAATGCCGAATATTCGGCGGCGCGCGAGGAGCAGAGCCTGAACGAATCGCGAATTATGGAGATTGAGAATATTTTGCAGAACGCCGAGATTATTAAGGGCGGCAAGGGCGGCAAGATTGCGCTCGGTTCGACGGTGATTTTGAAAAATGGCGCGGAGACCGAGTATCGGATTGTTGGCGCGGTGGAGGCTGATCCGCTGGACGGTAAACTCAGTAATGAATCGCCGCTGGGTTCGGCTTTGATGGGCAAAAAAACCGGCGACAAAGTCACTATCAAAACGCCGAAGGGCGAGGTGACTTACGCTGTTAAATCAGTTCAATAGATTGTCTGGATTCCGGCTCGGGGGCCGGAATGACGGTGGTGAGAAATTGCCGGAATGACGATGATAAAAACTACCGGGATCAGTTACTTAATTGTGGCGCGGCCTTTAGAATCGCGCCATTTTGAGTTGTCCAGCGCCAAAATCCACAGCCAGAGCGGGGCGATTAGGTTGATGAAATATAGCACCAAAAATATGCCGGGTTTGTCGAGCTTTTTCTGGATGTTGTAGAGGACGGAGATGCCTATGCAGATGTAGATTAGGGCGGAGACAACAGTGGCCATTAGTAAAATCCAAGCTAAAGCAGTACTATTGATTAATCGGCAACCGATTAAAAGTGTACCTAACCCAAGTAGCATTGGGCTGACAACACCCCATAACAAATTTAGGCCGCTACGGCCGCCTAGATTGAAAGTTTTCCAAACATTAACAAAGGGTACCCAAGCTAACCAGCCTGACAGGCCTGCTTTCCTGAAAATTCGACTAAGTAGCCAAGCCCAAATGAGATAAACGCCGATGCCTATCAAAATCGTCCACGATGGCGCAGCGCCTGCTAAAGGCGCGGCCACATAATCTTCGAAACATATAAAATTCCCCATAGAGATAACCTTTCTTTAAACTTCTTGTCTGGATTCCGGATCGGAGGCCGGAATAACACTGTGATTATACATCATTTTGCTTATGTTGCCAACTTTCAGTCGTGGCGCGGACGTGATATACTTGGGGATATGAGCAAAGAGGGGAAAAACCAGACGGAGCAGGCTTTGAGCGCGGCGGATTTTGTGCATTTGCACAATCACACTAATTATTCGGTGCTGGACGGTCTGACGCGAGTTGGCGATTTGTGCCAGTTTGTCAAAGATTCTGGTATGGTGGCGGTGGCTATGACCGATCACGGCACGATTTCTGGCTGGATTGACCTCTATAAAAACGCCACTGAGCGGGAGATTAAGCCGATTTTTGGACTGGAGACTTATATGGCGACCCGCAAGCATACCGACCGCGATCCGGCTAAGGATAAGCAGCGCTTTCATTTGACGTTGCTGGCTATGAATAATGAGGGTTATAAAAATATTATGCGGCTGTCGTCGATTGCCAATTTGGACGGAATGTATTATAAACCACGAATTGATCACGATTTGTTGGAGAAATATAACGCCGGTGTGATTTGTTTGTCGGGTTGTGCTGGCGGCGAGATTGGGCAGGCCCTGCGCGACGACGATTATGACAAGGCGGTGGAGATTGCCAAGTGGCATCGCGGGGTTTTTGGTGACCGCTATTACATTGAGCTGCAGGATCACGGCCATCCGGAATCGCCAAAATATTGGCCGGAGCAGAAGAAAGTCAATGACGGGCTGTTGAAAATCGCCGCCGAGCTGGATATTCCGGCGGTGCTGACTTGCGACGCGCACTATTTGAAGGCCAGCGACGCCGAAGCTCACGAGATTTTGCTGTGTGTTGGCACGGGGTCGTTTTTGTCGGAGACTGACCGGATGACTTTGGCGGAGTTTGATTTGCACGTTATTAGCCCGGAGGATATTGTTGCGCGTTGGGGTAAGGATCATCCGGAGCTGATTCGCAATTCGCGGGCTATTGCCGATCGCTGCGAAGTGACGCTGGATCTTGGTGGAATTTTGATCCCGACTTTTCCTTGCCCGGACGGTTTAGACGAAAAAACTTATCTGCATCAGCTGGTCTGGCGGGGCTTAGCGCGGCGTTATGGTGTGTCGCCGGATGATAATGATATTGACGAAAAACAGGCTCGAAAGTTGCTCAACAAAACCATCGTTGAGCGGGCCGATTATGAGCTGGGTGTGATTGACCAAATGGGCTTTAACGGCTATTTTTTAATTGTTTGGGATTTTATTGACTGGGGTAAGCGGCAGGGTATTGTGTTTGGGCCGGGTCGCGGTTCGGCGGCCGGTTCGATTATTTCTTATGCGCTGCGCATCACCGATCTTGATCCGCTGGAATATGACTTGCTGTTTGAGCGTTTTCTTAATCCGGATCGGATTTCGATGCCGGATATT
This sequence comes from Candidatus Nomurabacteria bacterium, assembly GCA_031264785.1. Lineage (GTDB taxonomy): Bacteria > Patescibacteriota > Saccharimonadia > Saccharimonadales > Saccharimonadaceae > JAISDN01. Next base: position 3,382 of record JAISDN010000057.1, on the reverse strand, counting down.
GACATTGATATTCAGGACACGCGGCGCAACGAAGTGATTGAATATTGCACTGAGAAATATGGGGCGGATCGGGTCAGCAACATCGGCACCTTTGGCAAAATGATGGCTCGCAACGCCGCCAAGGACGTGGCGCGGGTCTTGGAAGTGCCTTACGCCGAATCGGATCGGCTCAGTAAAATGATTCCGGCCACCATTCAGGGCCGGCCGATTCCGCTGAAAGATTCGATTGTCAACGATCCGGATTTGAAAGTTGAGTATGAATCAAATGCCGCCAGCAAGCGGGTGCTGGATTATGCCATTCAATTGGAAGGCACGATTCGTTCGCACGGCGTGCACGCCGCTGGTGTGGTGATTGCGCCGGACGAACTGGTCAAATACGCGCCGGTGGAAATGGCTCAAAAAGGCGTAGTGGCGACGCAGTTTCCGATGGGGCCGATTGAGGAGCTGGGCCTGCTTAAAATGGATTTTTTGGGGCTGAAAAACCTGACAATTATTAATAACGCGCTGCGGATTGTGCGCAAAGTTTATGATAAAGAAATTGATATTTACAACGTGCCGATGGACGACAAAAAAACTTTCGAGCTGTTCCAGCGGGCCGACACCACCGGCGTGTTTCAGCTGGAATCGGCCGGAATGAAACGCTATCTAAAGGAGCTGAAACCGACCGAATTTAATGACATTATCGCGATGGTGGCGCTGTATCGGCCCGGTCCAATGAGCGAAATTCCCAGTTTTATCAAGCGCAAACACGGTAAGGAGCCAATCACTTACCTTGATCCGCATATGGAATCGGCACTAGGTTCAACTTACGGGATTTTGGTTTATCAGGAGCAATTTATGCAGATTTCCAAAGATATGTGCGGGTTTACTGGTGGTCAGGCCGACACTTTGCGTAAGGCTGTTGGCAAGAAAAAAATCGATTTGATGCGTCAAATGCAGCCGATGTTTATTGATGGCGCGGTTAAAAATTCCGGCGCCGATCGCGGCCAAATGGAAAAGTTTTGGGAACATTTGGAAGAATTTGCTAATTATTGTTTTAACAAGAGTCACGCCGCTTGTTATGCGCTGGTGGCTTATTGGACAGCTTACATTAAAGCGCATTATCCCAGTGCTTTTATGGCGGCGCTGATGACTTCCGATTCCAGCGACACCGACCGGCTGGCCATCGAAATTGCCGAATGTCAGCATATGGGTATCAAAGTTTTGCTGCCGGAAATTAACGAATCTTACGCCGAATTTGCGGTGGTACCAAAAACTGGCGACGTGCGATTTGGCTTGGCGGCGGTTAAAGGCGTTGGCGTAGCGGTGGTGGAAAAGCTGGAAGAGGCTCGCAAATTGGGCGGAAAATTTCTCAGCGTGGAAGATTATGCTAAGCGCGTCGACAGCAAAGTTAATAACAAGCGAGTTTGGGAAAGTTTGATAAAATCCGGAGCCTTTGACGGTTTTGGCGATCGTTCGGATTTGCTGTTTAACTTGGAAGCTTTAGGAGAATACTCGCGCAAAGTCCAGTCCGAAGCCGCCAGCGGTCAGGGCGATTTGTTTGGCGCGTTGGCCGAAAGTGGCGTGGAGGTTGACGAAGCTCTGCCGTCGGTCAAAATCACGCCGGCGCCGACCAAATATTCTGAAAAAGATATGTTGGGCTGGGAGCGTGAGCTGTTGGGGTTGTATATCTCGGCTCATCCGCTGGACAAATATAGCACCTTTTTTGACGAGCAGACGGTTGGGCTGTCGAGCCTTACTTCCGGCCACGACGGTTTGATGGTGACGGTGGGCGGAGTGATTAATTCGGTGCGGTCGATTGTGACTAAGAACGGTTCAAAAATGGCTTTTGTGGCCATTGAAGACAAGACCGGCGAAGGCGAGATTGTGATTTTTCCCAGCGTGTTTGAAAAAGCCGGCGCGATTTTAGCGGTTGATAAAGTGGTTAAAATTACTGGCCGAATTAGCGGTCGCGACAAAAACGGCCAAACTGATCCCGATCCCAAGATTTTGGCGGAAACCGTTTCCGAAATTTCCGATGTGGAGCTGGATTCGTATAAGCCGACTGGGGTGGAAATGACGATTGATCAGGCTAAGCTGGCGCCAGCCCGCAGTCGCGGCCGACGCGCACCGGCCGATGGTGCTGAAAATATACCGCGCTCTAGCGCCAAATCCGCCGCACCGCCGCCACCGCCGCCCGAACCGGAAGCGCCGCCACCCAAAAAATTATATTTGCATATCAAAAATCCTAATGACGCCGAGCTGCTGACTCAGACCAAAGCGATTTTGAGTAAATTTACGGGGGAAAGCGAAATTATTATGGTGCTGGGCGAAGACAAAACCGACGCTCTGCGTTTGCCGTTCAAGGCCGAAATTGGCGAGGAATTACTGGGTAAATTAGAAAAAATCTACGCCGCCGGCTGCGTGGTCGTCAAATGATACAGCGCAATGCCGGTGGCCACTGACACGTTGAAACTTTCTTTGGCGCCGTGCATCGGAATTTCCAACAAATCGTCGCACAAATCTCGTAAATTCGGGGCAATGCCGCCGACTTCTTCCCCGATCAGCAGGGCAATTTTCCGCGGTGGCTTGTAGTCTGGCAGAGCTTCGGCCCGCGCATCCTGTTCTAGCCCAACTAGCCGATACTCTGCCCTTTTCAAAAATGTTGTAATTTTTACAACATCTTCAACATACTCCGAATCGACCATATTTTCCGCGCCCAGAGCAGTTTTGTGAATCTCCTGCTCCATCCGCGCCCGAATATGCGGCAATCCAGAATGCCAATTGGCCGTCCAACCGGACAGGTAAATTTTCCGAACTCCGAAACCCTCAGCCGTCCGAAAAATCGACCCCAAATTATGCAACGACCGAATGTTGTGCGCCAAAATAACGATTTCCATATCGAAATTATACCACCACCGACATTATTTCCAGACAAACTTTTTATTCGGCGTCGCGTATAAGAAACCGCCGTATAAAACAAGAATTACTCCCACAAGCAACAGCGCCTGCATAACATAAGATATAATATTTATCGGCGTTATTACAGTTATCGTATTTGGTTCAACAGTGCAGCACCCCGCAGGAAGGTCCAAAATAAGTAGACCAAAAAAACAGAATGCCATGATTGTCGCTCCGGCCAAAATAAAGTTTTTGCCTCGCAAAGCTCTTTTACTGACATTGGGCTTTTGCTTTTTACTCATAAGCTTGATTGTACGCCATTGCAGTAAGAAATACAACAAAAACCATCTTCATTTCCCATCCAACTTATGCTAAAATACTTCACAAGGACTAATTGGTGGGAAAATGAACGAAGAAGAACGACAGAAACGATTTCGCGAGACTGAGGAAAATTCGGCTAAGAAGCGGGCCGAGATTTTGGGTTTGGAATATCTCGATATGC
>JAISDN010000051.1 GCA_031264785.1 Candidatus Nomurabacteria bacterium | reverse complement strand
TAGCAAGGGGTATTAGCTCAGCTGGTAGAGCGCTTGGTTCGCAATCAAGAGGTCGCGAGTTCGATTCTCGCATACTCCACCAAATTTGAAAGGAAATTTATGAGCGAAAATGAGAAAATTCCAACTTGGAAGGAGCTCCTAGAAGACACCGACCAAAAAATCAAAGATAATCCGGATGATCCTAGATTGCTCCAGCGCCGGATGGAATTGGCGCGAGCAATCATGGATGAAGATAACAGAGACGATAACCACAATTAGTCAACAAAAAACCGCCAACTTCACGCTGGCGGCCTTATTTCCAGCTGCTATGCGCCCACCCGGGCGGGATTTTATGGAATGTTTGTTTTAATCGCACGCCCATTTGGCATACCAGCTTGGGCTAATTTTAACATAACCGGAACGCGGACGCAAGTTTTTTCCGCTTATGCTTGCATTGACGTGGGGTGATATATTAAACTTAGTTTATGAAATTTTGGAGGGAAAGGTCGCGCCGGCCGCGGCTTAATGATGATAAAACTTCGGATAATGCCGGACGTTCTAGCAATTTTGAACTTCTGCGAATTTTTGCGATGTTTGGAATTGTAGTTTTTCACATTATTATCCATTCAACCGTCAACCTAAATAATGCGTCGCCAGATGACGGCAAACAATATCTGTATCTTTTATTTTTTACATTGCTGGGCCATCTTGGTAATCATATTTTCTTTTTATTGGCCGGCTATTTTTTAGCGAACAAAGCCTTCAAGTTTGAGCGAATCAAAAAGCTGGCCAAGCAGACTTGGTTTTATAGCGTTTCAATTTCGCTGGTGGTTTTGGCGGTAGCAGTTTTTGGCATTACTGCCCAATATGGCTATAATCTACATCTGACTTTTGCCGAATTAGCCAAGGCCTTTTTGCCGATTGTCACCGGCCGTTATTGGTTTATAACAACTTATATCATAGTGATTTTGATATCACCTTGTTTGAATATGCTGCTCAAAAAATTGTCTAAAGAGCAATTCAAAACCGGCTTGATCGTAGCGATTGGAGTCTTTTATTTGTTGACCATGCTTGGATTAAATTACGAACCAAATATCAACTTCAATATGATTGGCCATTTGCTGCAATACGGTTTGACTTATGTCCTAGGCGTTTATTTTGCCTTGCACCCCCCACAATTGAAACGACGCGCTTTATATCCGATGTTTTTGGTTTATGCCGTGATAGTTTTCTGGGCTTTGTATTCAAATATTTATCTACCAGACGGCATGGTTATCAGCAATATCAGAACTGATTGGCTGCCTTTTGCCGGTGCGGTGCTAATGTTTTTGCTATTTCGCAGCTTTAAAATGCCAAACATTAGAATCATCAATTCAATTGCGGCCTGTGTTTTTCCAATTTACTTAATTCATGAGCATCCTTATGTTTGGGTTATTTTGAATAAACATATTCTAGACCTACAAAGTCTAATGGGGACAAGGTGGGTTTATCTTTTTCCATGGCTGAGCGGAATTTTGGTGTTTACGGCTTGCCTGTTAATTGAGTTGACTCGCAAAAAAATTGTCAGTATTTACGATAAAAAGCGCTTGAAAAACCTTGAGTAAATTTATTTAATTGTAATAATTTTCATACCCGGCGCGCAAAGTGCGCTGGCCGTTGCTAGATTGAAGGCTGTCAGGGCGTCAGCCAAGCGATAGCTGCTGGCGATGTTTAGGTATTCTGGGTCTTGGCCGGACATATTTATGGCCGTTATGACTTTTTCGGCCGAATTTTGAAAAGTCCAAGCGTCAACCGCAAAGGCCGAAATTTCCGCGCCGTATTTTTTGCTAATTTCCGAAGTATCAACAGCGGTATTTTCTCGCAAATTAACTAAAACTGTCACTTCTTGATGTTGGCCGGTCAACCGATCCGGCTTTACAAACTTGGCCAAGTTTTCGGTGCGCTGGGCGGCGCTGCCAAGATCGGCGGCGGCCAAATCTTTAGCGCTATTTTCAATCACCACTTGCGAAAAAGCGTCGGTCGAGTTATCGATCAAACCGGCCGTGTTGAAAATCGGATTATTGGTCTGCGGATTGGCCAGTTTTTCAATAATTTCCGGCAATTTATCATTAGCGCCGCAGCCAGTGCCACCCGACGTGTGATCGTGATCATCGGTGTGGCCACCAATCGGCAAGTCATTTTCCTGCAATATTTGCAAAAAACCGTCGTAATCCATAGTGCCGCCCGTCAAGCGATAAGCCGCCCAAAAACTCAGTGTCCCACCGGCGGTTTTAAGACTGGTTTCTGGCAAGTCTTCACCCGTCCGGCCATCAATACAAGCTGTCGGAAAAGTTTCCTCAGTACTTTTCAAAACCTCACCAAATTGGCCGGCTTCTAGATCAGCAAAAAACCGACTAGCGGCCGCTGCCTGCTCCGGCTTAACGCCAATGTCACCACTAGCCATCTCCTCGCCCAGCACTGCCACCAACTCAGCGCGAGCCGGCGATTTTTCATTATTTATTAAAGATTTTTCCATCATTACTCCTTCTATGCGGCCGGTGGCGACGATGCAGTTCCGCCACCCGCAGCCGCGCCGTTTGCCGATTTACTAATTTTTTAGCCTCTTCCAGCTCAATGTGAGTTTTGGCCTGACTTTGCATTTTTTGAGCGTTAGCTAGCGCAGCCTGAATCTCATTTTCCACAATTTCGTCGCCGGTTACAGCTTCGTCGGTCAAAATCCGAATCGTTTCGCCGTTAATTTCGGCAATGCCGCGCTCCACCGCAAAATGCTCCGGCTCGGTGTCAGTACGACTACGCCGCACCGCCATCACACCCTCAGACAGCAAAGTCACCAGCGGTTCGTGCTTCGGCAAAACCGTAATCTCGCCGTCGGTGGTCGGCAAAACCACCTCATAAACTTCTTCGCTGAGTTTGATCCCAACCGGCGTCACGAGTTCAAGTTTCATTGGCTACTTCTTCTCCTTCAAATTACCAACCATATAGAACCAATCCTCCGGTTTTTCGTCATATTTACCGACCGAAATCCCTTCCACGTCTTCAATAACTTGGTCAAGTTTGACATAGGTGCCCGGAATCCCAGAAAAGACCTCCGCCACATAAAACGGCTGCGAAAAATAACGCTGCAGGCGCCGCGCTCGATTGACGGTTTGCTTTTGCTCGTCCGACAATTCCTCCATCCCAAGGATCGCGATGATGTCCTGCAGATCTTTATATTCCTGCAAAACCCGCTGCGCCTCGCGGGCCACTTGGTAATGTTTTTCGCCCACAAATTCGGCCGACAAAATCGTCGAGCTGGAAGCCAGCGGATCGACCGCCGGATAGATGCCGATTTCAGTCAAGCTGCGGTCCAGTACAATCGTCGAATCAAGGTGTGCGAAAGTCGCCGCCGGTGCCGGATCGGTCAAGTCGTCGGCCGGCACATAAACCGCCTGAACCGAAGTCACCGAACCTTTTTTAGTACTAGTAATGCGCTCCTGCAGCTCGCCCATTTCCTGCTGCAAGTTGGGCTGATAACCAACCGCGCTAGGCATCCGGCCCAGCAAGGCCGAGACTTCCGAACCGGCTTGGGTAAACCGAAAAATATTGTCAATAAACAGCAATACATCGCGGCCCATATCGCGGAAAGATTCGGCAATAGTCAGGCCGGTCAAAGCCACTCTGAGACGCGCGCCGGGCGGCTCGTTCATTTGACCAAACACCAAACTAGTTTTTTCCAACACGCCAGATTCCGCCATTTCGTGATACAAGTCATTACCCTCGCGGGTCCGCTCGCCAACGCCGGCAAACACCGAATTTCCCGAATGAAATTTGGCAATGTTATTAATCAATTCCTGAATCAGCACCGTCTTACCCACGCCCGCGCCGCCAAACAGCCCGACCTTACCACCCTTAGTAATCGGCGCGATCAAGTCAATCACTTTAATGCCAGTTTCCAAAATCTCGGTCTTATTGGATTGCTCGGTCAAAGTCGGCGCCGCCCGATGAATCGGCATTTTGGTGGGATTTTTAAGTTCGGCTTTGCCGTCGATGGCTTGGCCTGTGACATTAAACATCCGGCCCATTGTGTCCTCGCCAACCGGCACCGAAATCGGCGCGCCGCTAGCCGCCACCGCCGCGCCGCGCTGCAGGCCGTCGGTACTAGATAGAGCAATCGCCCGCACCGTCGTCTCGCTCAAATGCTGCGCCACTTCCAGCGTAATCTCGCCGGTCGTCAGCGCTTCGTTAATGGCCGGCAGCTGGCTTTTGTCAAACTCCACGTCGACCACCACGCCGACGATCTGGATGATTTTTCCCTCATTCATACTTTTCATACTTTTCATACCTTCCTTTCTTGGCAGTTAAACCTTAGCTCACCGCCATCGCTCCCGCGTTAATATCAATCAACTCATTGGTAATAGCGCTCTGCCGCGCCTTGTTCATAGCCAGCGTCAAATCTTCCACCAATTCCTCAGCATTATCGGTGGCATTTTTCATAGCCAACATCCGCTGTGAAAATTCCGCCGCCGCGCTATCAGAAATTGCTTGCGCCACCTGCACATTCAACAGCCATTCCACCACCGCGTCCAGCACTTGGCCGCGCGATGGCTCAAACTTAGCATTTTGAATAGAAATCGGAATTTCCACACCCGGAATATGACCGGCCGGCAGTAAGTGCCAAGTTCGAACTTCTTGATTAACCGCCGAATTAAACTTGGTATAAATAATATCGGCGGCGTCGATTTCTTTTTGGCGATATTTTTCAAAAATTGTAGTATAAATCGCTTCGCGGTGGATGGTCGAATTGATATCAGAGTTATTATAAGTGCCAATCACCTCGACGTGTTCTAAGCGCGACACAAAACTAGAGACTTTGCGGCCTAGTGTCAAAACTAGAGTCTGAACACCGCGTTCGCGATCTCTTTCCAGCTCCGCTATCAGCTTTTTTGCGACATTAGAATTATAAGCGCCAGCTAGGCCCGTGTCGCTAGAAATCACCAAAATCAGGCGCGTCTTCAGCTGGCGATGCTCAAAAAAACCATATTTGTCGTGGGCTTCTTGATTGGCCAAATTCATCAAAATCAACGAAGCGTGATCGTGAAACGGCTCGCTGTCCATCGTCTGCTTGACGGCCCGACGCATTTTGCTGGCCGAAACCAGCTCCATTGCGCCAGTAATTTGCTTGGTCGAACTAACCGAGCGAATCCGACTTTTGAGTTTGGAAACTGAGGCCATTAGCTCGCAAATCCTTTGGCTACTTTTTCGGCGGCCACTTTAATTAACTTTAGAGCTTTTTCGTCCGGCTTGTCGCCAGCGTTTAGTTTCAAAATATCTTTATTATCTTTCAAATCAGACAGCAGCGCGGCTTTAGCGTCCTGAATTTTTGCCAGCGGCACACCATCAAAACTGCCGCCGTCCACCGCCGAAACGCTAACCACTTGTTGCCAAATCTCCAGCGGCTGATATTGATCTTGTTTCAAAAGTTCGGTCAAACGTTGGCCGCGCTCGATGGTCGACTTGGTGGCGTCATCCAGATCCGAGCCAAACTGGGCAAAACTAGCCAGTTCGCGGAACTGCGCCAGCGCCAATTTCAGGCCGCCGCTAACCGATTTGACAGCTTTAGTCTGAGCCGCGCCACCAACCCGTGACACCGACAAACCAACGCTAATAGCCGGCCGAATTCCCTGATAAAACAAATCCGTTTCTAAGAAAATCTGGCCGTCGGTAATAGAAATCACGTTGGTCGGGATGTAAGCGCTGATGTCGCCGGCCTGCGTCTCAATAATCGGCAGAGCCGTTAGGCTACCCGCACCCAAATCGTCGCTTAGTTTGGCAGCTCGCTCCAGCAAGCGCGAATGCAAATAAAACACATCGCCCGGATAAGCCTCGCGGCCGGGCGGCCGACGCAGCAGCAGCGACATTTGGCGATAAGCGTTGGCATGCTTGGACAAATCGTCATAAATAATCAGGGCGTGGTCTTTATTATCGCGAAAATACTCGCCCATCGCCACGCCAGCATACGGCGCCAGATACAATAGCGGCGCCGGATCGGCCGGACTTGTCGCCACAATAATGGTCTGCTCCATCACGCCCTCCGCCTTCAGCTTTTCGACCAACCGCGCCACTTTGGAACGCTTTTGGCCAACCGCCACATAAATATTTTTAACGCCAGTCTGGCTTTTGGCCTGATTTATCATAGTATCCACCGCAATGGCAGTTTTGCCAGTCTGACGATCTCCAATAATCAGCTCACGCTGGCCGCGCCCAATCGGCGTCATTGTGTCAATCGCCATAATTCCAGTCATTAGCGGCTCGTTGACGCTCTGGCGTGCCATCACGCCGGGCGCCGGATTTTCCACCAAACCGCGATTTTTAGTTTTAATTTCGCCCAAACCATCAATCGGCCGCCCCAGCGGATCAACCACCCGACCCAACAACTCCGGCCCAACCGGCACTTGCACCACTTGGCCAGACAGCTTGACTTTAGCGCCGGCCGAAACATCAGTCTCGTCGCCCAGCAGCACCGCGCCAATTTCGTCCTCCATCAAATTCAGCGCAAAAGCCTCCGTCTGACCAGTCTTAGTCTCAATTTTCAAAACTTCGTTATAACCGGCCTCATATAATCCATAAATCCACGCCACGCCGTCACCGACCCGCGTCACAATGCCAGACTTTTCCAAACCCTCCGTCACTTCCAAATTTGAAATCGCGTTTTTTAGCTCCTTCGTCAGCTCACTAACCGAAATATTTGCCATTTTCCTCCTCTATGCCGCCCTTAATTTTTTAATTCGCTGTTTTAAACTGCCGTCATATTCACTATCTGTTGTAGAAATTACAACACCTGAAATTAGACTTCTATCAATTTTACTAATTATTTCAACTTGCCGTGCGCCGGTTTGCTTTTTCACAAACTGGACGATTTGGGCCTCAAAATCCGCCTCCAGCTGGTGCGCCGAAGTCACTTCGGCCGACATCAAATCATAACGCCGAGCGATTTCAGCTCGCAAATCCTTAAGATATAAATCGGCGCTACGCAGTGCGCCATTTTCCAGCAAATAAGCCGCCAAAATCTCCGCAATTTGCGGCGATTTCTTGCCAGCATCTAGCAAATCCAACAGAGCTGAAACCACTTTTCGCCGACTAGTCATCGCCGTCCTCCAAAGTCTTCTCAACCAACTTGCGATCGTCGTCGCCCAGCTTCACCGCCGCCACTTTTTCAGTAGATACAGCTACTAAATCCAGCATTTCCGACCGCAGCGCATGCCGCGCCGCCGCCACTTCGCTTTGCAAATCGTCTCTGGTTTGACGCACAATTCCTTCGGCCTTTTTCTTGGCTTCAAACTCCGAACGCGTGGCAATGTCAACCGATTCTTTTTTGGCGGTGGCCACAATTTCGCCAGCTTCTTTACGAGCCGTACCTAGTATTTTGGCGGTTTCGGCCTCCGACTTAGCGGCCTTTTCCTCCGATTCTTTAGCGGCTTTAATGGCGTCGTTGATAACTTTGTCGCGCCGATCCAGCATCGCCGAAATTTGCGGATAAATAAACTTGGCCAAAATAAACACCAAAATCAGGAAGGCAATAATCTGCAAAATCAGCAGCTGAAAATCAATCCCCAACGCGTCCAGAAAATTACCACTGGCCGACTCCAGCTCAGCTGCATTCGCAAAATGTGTTAGCCAATTTAACATCAGATTTACCCCACCATCGAACTGCCAATAATCGCCGCCACCAAGCCGATAATAGCCAGCGCGTCCGCAAAGGCAATCGCCAAAATCATTACGGTGCGATAGTCGTTAATTTTTTCCGGATTGCGACCGGCCGCGTTTAGCGCCGCCGAGCCAATCATCCCGACCGCAATCGCCGCGCCCAGCGCCGCCAAAGCGTAAGTTAGACCAAAGCCTAATAGTTCCATATTTTTCTCCTTTTATTATTAAACATTTTCTACACCCGCCTCGATTGGTTTTTGCTCAATTGATTCGGTGTCGTGATTGGGCTCGCCGTGCTCGGCGAGGGCCAGACCGGTAAAAGCTACCGTCAGGCTGAAAAAAACATAGGCTTGAATGCCGCCAATAAACATCTCAAAAATATACAAAAACGGCAGCAGTATCGGCGAAGCAAATTGGGTTAGCCAAACCACAATCATTAGCAAAATCTCGCCGGCAAAAACGTTGCCAAACAAGCGCATCGACAAGGCGACGAGGCGCGAAAATTCGGCAATCAGCTCCAAAATTCCTTCAAAAAATCCCATCGGATCTTTCAGGGGATTACGCAAATAACGGCCAATGTTGCCCTTAAAACCGTGCTTAATAGTGGCCACAAATTGAATCATCACAATCGTTAAAATTGACAGCGCAAAAGTCAGGTTAAGGTCGGCGTCTGGCCCGCGCAACAGCGGCGTGCCATTCCAAGTCACAACTTCGCCCACAAACGGCAAAATCCCAATGTAATATTGCAGCGCAATGTAAAAAAACAGTGTAATCGCAAACGGCGCCACCACGCGACAGATTTTTTCGCTCGGTATGGCTTGCCGGCAAGTGTTGTAAAGGCCGGTGTAACACCAAATCGCTAAGCGGGTGAAAAAGCCTTTTTTCGACTTGGCTACAGCGGCTTTTTTGGACACAAAAAACAGCCACGCCAGCAGCAACAGATAGCCGAAAAACCCCAGCAACATTGAATTAGTAATATCGATGCCGGCAAACTGAAACAACTTTTCGGCCTTAACGCTGACGTGCATTGCTTCGGCTACAAAAAACGGCGTCATTTCTGAGCCTTTCTAATGTTTTTAAGTTGTAAAACCACTAATGTTGTAGAAATTACAACACCTACTGACAAGCCAATAATCGTCCAAAACATCCCAGAATCAGTTAAGAAATCAACCAATACGCCAATTCCAAACAGTCCCAAAACCGGCAACAAAATCCGCAAATTAGCCGATACAAAAGTTTTCAGCATGATTTTTTCAGCGCTTAAACTAGATTCGCCAACCGGCGTGGTTTTGTTTCCGACAGTCATAACTAACCTGATTGTAACATACAAAAATGAAAATGCAATACCCACAAAATGAAAAGCGACCCCTCCAAAGGTCGCCTTTCTAAAGCACAAATAAGTCTCGCATTATTGTGTTTTAAGTTCTCGCATTTTGAACTTACGCCTATTATATATCAAGGTCGTCCAAGTCTGCAAGCTCTTTTCGCGTCTTTTCAGTCAAACCGCTTTCGTTTTCCACATCTTCGGCGGAATTTTCTTCCACAGGCTCGACATTTTCCGGTTCTCGTGGTGCTTCTTCGTCTTCAGCCGGCGCGTCGTCGCTATTGTCGCGATCGCCATAATCCGACCGCGTATTGCGCTCGCCTTCTGGCTTGTCAATGTCGACAATCTTCAAATTATAACGTGCGTCATTTTTGCTGCCCAGTGCCCGCAACAAATTGCGCAAGCTCTGAGCCGTCGAACCGCGTTTACCAATCACTCGGCCAATGTCCTCTGGGCTAACAGTCAACTCCAGCAGCACGCCTTTCTCGTCGATTTTACGCTCAATCTTGACAGCGTCTGGTTCGGTCACCAGTTGTTTTACGATATATTCTATGAATTGTTGGTCAATTGTAGCCATTTCAGCCTCCTCTTCTTAATATTTAACCTTTACTATTTTATCACACTTTTCCTAACGCGCGAAATGGGCAAAAGCACGGTTGGCTTCCGCCATCTTGTGAGTGTCTTCTTTTTTCTTAAAAGCCGTGCCGGTGCCGTTATAAGCGTCAACAATTTCCGTCGACAGCCGCTTCTGATAAGGCATACCTTTTTTGTCGCGAGCCGAACCAACCAGCCACATAAAAGCAAAATGCTCTCGGCGATGGCCTTGAATTGGAAACGGAATCTGATAGTTGGCGCCACCGACCCGCCGGCTTTTGACTTCAAAATTTGGGCTGATATTTTCAAAAGCCTTTTCAAAAACCTCCACCGGATTTTCCAATTTCAACTTTTTGGCGGCATCTTCCAGCGCGCCATAAACCGCCTGCTCGGCCACGTGCTTTTTACCATTCAGCATCGATTTGTTAATCAACCGCTGAATCAGCACGCTGTCATATTTGCGATCGGGATTGATTTTGCGCTGCAAACTTTTAGTAACTTTTCGTGGCATTATTTACCGCCTTTCTTGGCGCCGTATTTAGAACGGCCTTGTTTGCGATTCTCCGTGCCAGTCAAATCCAGCGCGCCGCGCACAATGTGATAACGCACGCCCGGCAAATCCGGCACGCGACCGCCGCGCACCAAAACTACGGCGTGTTCCTGCAAATTATGTCCCTCGCCACCAATGTAAGCCCAAACTTCTTGACCGTTGGTCAAGCGCACGCGAGCGACTTTCCTGAGAGCCGAATTCGGCTTCTTAGGCGTCTTAGTAGTGACCTTAATACAAACGCCCCGCTTCAGAGGCGAATTCTGATTATAAGTACGAACCTTCAGAGTATTCTGAATCGTCCCCAGCGCCGGCGCCTTTGACTTCTTAGCCGCCGAAGCGCGCGGTTTTCGCACCAATTGATTTATAGTTGGCAAATTATTCTCCTTTTTTACTAACAAAACTGCAGACAAACCAACCAGCACCGTCAGCTTGTCTTGAAACTCACTCCTATTTTAGCAAAAATTCGCAGTTTATGCAAGAACTTTCCGTCATTCCGGCCTACGAGCCGGAATCTAGACTTTTTATTTCTGGATTCCGGGTCAAGCCCGGAATGACGGAGGGGGCGGTTGGAATGACGAGGAATTGGTTGGAATGACAAGGTTTAAAATATTCTTATTGATAATAGTAACTATTACTATTAAGCGTTACACTTTCGGTACGGCGGTGATTTCGATTTGTTGGGTGTAGGCGTTGCACGAGGCTTGTAGGAAATTTACTTTCGTGCCGAAGAACAGGCCGTACTTGTCCCCTGATGTGGCGCTGGCTACACTAGTATTGGCCACTTCGTCCGGAACGGCGACTGGGATTTTTCGCCACGTGTTGGGCGGATTCGGCACGGCGCCGGACCAAGTACCGGTGGGCGGCACAACACCATAACCCCAAACCCCACCATTGCCGGCTGCAATATCTAGCGCCCCATCAGCCGCCAATGCCGGAATTTTCAAACTGCCATCGCTCTGACACACCAAATCCGCGCCGTGCGCCGCCATCTCCACCACATATCCGGTTGGATTATTAGTCGTCACCGTCGCCACTGTATACCCATAACCGTCCGGCTGGCCGGCCGGATTGAGCGTATAAGCAATCGGGCTACCGCCGGTCGACAAACTGAGCGAAAAATCGTGATACAAAAATCCTTTGCTCGCCGCCCCAGTCGCAGCATCCACCACTGGATTTTCCACAACGCTGCCGGCGCTATTTTCAACTTTCACCGCCACCGCGCCGGCCGCGTGCGCCGTCGTTGTGCAAACAATCGCCGAATCGGAAACCGACTTGACATTACAAACTGCCGCCTGCCCCGCCGGATCCAAAACCACCGAAACGCTGGCAGCATCACCGCCGTCTGGCGCAAAACTTTGGCCAGTGATAGTAATTTCCGTGCCGCCGCCAATCGGCCCTTTGCGCGGCGTAATGCCAGTAATTCCCATCGGCGGGCGATAACTATAAGCCGCCGGCAAAGTTAGCAAGGTACCGGCGTTGTTAATAGTAATATCAACCGTGCCAGCGACGTGGGCCGACGTAGTGCAAGTTATCTCGGTAGTTTTAATGCTGTTGATCGCGCAATTAGCCGGCGTGCCGTTTTTGTCCAGCGTCACAGTAATGGCGCTGGAGGGCGGCACAATCGGCGTCAGCACCTTAGGCACAGTAGAGTTGCTACCAGCCGAAGTCAACCCGCCGTCACCGTTGCGGCTGCGATAGTCGTTACCCCAAGCATACATCGTGCCACGTTCGTCAAGCGCCCACATACTGGCGGGATTACCACTGTTAAAATTATAACTGTCGATTTGGGCCATTTTTGTGCCGGCCGGCGCCAGATTTTGATTGCCGCTGACGATATTGCCGGTGGACGCGTCATAGGTTTTGATCGGCGTGCTGACATTACCAGAGGTCGTGCCGTTGCCCAAGCGGCCGTTGGAGGCATCGCCCCAAGCGTAAATGTCGCCGCTACTGGTAATCGCTGCGCCCGAAGCGCGACCAGCCGCAATGTCAACCGCCTTGAAACTTAGCGACAGCTTGACCGGCGTAGTGACATTACTAGAAGTCGTGCCATTGCCCAAGCGGCCGTTGGAAGCGTTGCCCCAAGTGTACAAACTGCCCTGATCGTCCAGCGCTATACCAAAATCATCGCCGGCCTCGATTTGGACGATTTTGGGACTGTTTAGCGCCGTGATTCGAGTCGGATTACCAACGTGGGCCGTCGCGCCGGTGCCCAAACGGCCGCTGCTATAGCTACCCCAAGAATAAACATTGCCATCGGCGTCCAGCGCTAGCGAAAACAACGCGCCAGCCTTGATATCGACAATCTTCGTGCCGGCTGCCGCAATGCTAGTGCCATTGGCAGTTTTTCCAATGGTCGCGTTGTAGATTTTACTGGCGGAATAAGAGCTCGAACCGCCAGAAACCGTGCCATTACCCATTTGGCCATAGCGATTAACACCCCAAGAATATATATTGCCGTCGGTGTCAAGCAGCAGCTGGTGGTCATAACCGGCGGACAATTTAGCCATTGTGGCCGCTGGATTAACCAACAGATAGTTCGAGGTGCCGGTTTGCGACCCCAGCCGACCAGTGGTGTGATCATAAAGTTTGACCGGATTAGGATTTGTGGTCGGGCCGCCATTACCAAAATGGCCGTCGTTGTTGCGGCCCCAAGCATAAACATCGCCGTTGCTGTCGATGACGCCGACCCAACTTTCGCCGGATTCAACGTTGATAATGGTCGTGTCGGCGCCCAGATCGACCGCTCCAGAACCGTTACCCAGCTTGTGCGTGACGGTGCTGTAAAGCTGAATCGGCGACGGATAAGCGCTGGCGCTAGTGCTGGTGCCGCCGTCCGCCATATTTCCATAATAATTACTACCCCAAGCAAAAAGGTTGCCCAGCGTGTCAATCGCCGCAGCGTTGGCCAAACCGCCAGAAACTTGAGTAAAAGCCTGACCAATACCAGCAAAACCGGTGCCGGTAATTTTTATCTGCTGACCGCCGGCCGGCAGCCCAGAATTCGGTGTCACCGCCGTCCAAGTCATAGCCGCCGAAACGCCGGTTGGCACCTGTCCGGCCAGCACAACGCCGGCCAAAGCAAACAGACCAACCACCAAAAAACCTTGCCGGATGATTTCACATAGCCTAGTCTTTCCTAATACCCTCTCCATCATTCTCGCATTCATCGTGACAACTATACACAATGTGCGTTAAGTATAACATAACCAATACTGTAGTCCTACTTCTCGGCAGATTTAGACTTTTCTGTAGATTTTGTTTGTTGTATTTGCGACAGCGTGGTATAATGACGCAATGGAAAACACTATGGTTGACAAAAGGACAGCGAACACCAAGCGTTCGCTAGTGAACGCCCTGTACTCTCTGTTGCAGGACAAAAGTATCAGCGACATTAACGTCCGCGAACTGTGCGAAGCCGCCAAAATAAATCGCGGCACTTTTTATAAATATTACAAAAACGTTTACGATATGGTGACGGCGATTGAAAATCGGATATTGTCTGATCTGGAAAAAACGCTGGAAGACGCGCCGTTGGCCGCGAATCCGGATCTTTTTGTTTATGATTTGCTGCAGCTGATAAATAACAGCCGCGAAGTCAGCCGGCTGGTTTTTCGGATTTCCGACCGAGATTTTACTAGCAAAATTGTTTCTCTGATGCGCGATTCCACCATCAATTATTGGAAAGAACGGTTTGGCTGTAACGACGAAAAACTGCTGGGCGATATTTTTATTTTTGTTTCGCACGGCATTATCGCGATGGTTGGCCAGTGGATTGAAAATAATGATTTCAAAGATAGCCCGCACAAAATGGCTAACGACATTAACCACTTGGGCGACAGCTGCGTGACGGCGCTGGCTGGCGACGGCCGATAAAAGTTTTTTCGAAAAAAAATTAGCCCGCGACAGCCCTTGATTGGGTAGCGCGGGCTTTTATGGCGGAGTTAATATGCTTCATCGGCGGGGGACTCGGCGTCGCCCCATTTTTGTTGGGCTTGCTCTTCCATCTCCCAACGTTCTTTTATGTTTTGGCGGCGGATTTGTGTAAAACCTGCCGACACAAAATACAAAAAGAACGTCAAAATGCTGGAGGTGACGAGAAATGACAGTGCGGCTATTTGGTTGAAAGCTACACCCTCTATAAACTCGTCCGCGAACCCAGTGTGGTACCAAAGCTGCAGCCAGCCATCACGGCTCTCGACCAGTGACATCGCTGTCACCACAATCGAGAACGCTATGGCTACAGTATAATTCACTATGGAATTATACCGGCCGACAATTCGCCGGCGACCGTTGCTTTTACGCTCCATTAAACTGAAATAACCAATTAACGCCATCGTTACCACTCCGGCTAAAAGCCAGTAATGGTATGTATGGCTTAAAAAAGTAAATTCCATAATTCCTCCAATCTTTCCGCCGTCCCACCGACTATTCCTCTCTGGAATAATCCGCAAAACGGCGAAAAGACACCGGAAATCGGCGCATCCGTCTTCAATATAACAACTCCAAAAGGTGCGACAGCCTAGTATTTCAAGACTGTCACTCCATTATAGCACACTGATTTGTTTTTGTCAATAGGAAAATTACCTCTGTTGGCGGAAAAAAGTTAATATACCTTGCAGATTAACTCGCCACCCAATTTAGCTTTGACAGCGTCGAGGCCGGTCATTACACCGCGGCTGGTCGAAACCAATACTACACCACGCCCGGATTTGACGCGGGGGATTTCGGCGGCGCGGGCATAGACGCGGCGGCCGGGTTTGGACACACGGGTGATTTCGGTGATGACGGGGCTGTGGCCCTCCTCGGCGATGGTGATAACGATTTCGTCGCGCGGTTCGGCTTTTTCAAGCTTGACACCGGATAGGTAGCCAGCTTTGACTAATTCCTTCGCTACGACCAATTTCAATTTGCTGGTCGGGACGCGCACCTCGCGCTTGCCGACGTTGATAGCATTGCGAATGCGGGTTAGCATATCGGCGATGGGGTCTGTTGATTGCATACTCATTTCATTCTCCTTTCTACCAACTGGCCTTTTTAATTCCGGGAATTTCGCCTTTGCTGGCGTGTTCGCGGAAACTTATTCTTGATAATCCAAAGCGGCGCATATAGGCTCGTGACCGGCCGGTTTCGTTACAGCGGTTGTTGTGGCGGGTTGGGCTGGAATTGCGCGGCAATTTTTGCAGGCCTTCACTGTCGCCGGCGGCCTTTAATTCGGCACGCTTTTCAGCGTATTTTTCAATCATCCTGATCCGTTTAGCGTCGCGCGCTAGGGTTGATTTTTTAGCCATTATTTGCCCCCTTTCTCTTTTTCGAACGGTATTCCAAATTTCTCTAATAGCGCCCGCGAATGCTCGGCGCTGTCGTTTTCAATCACAAATGTCACCTGTAGACCGTGCAGAATCGCCGTGTCCTCGAAAGTTAGTTCCGGGAAAATCGACTGCTCATTAATGCCGAGTGTGTAATTGCCCTGGCTATCAAAAGCTGTGGCGCTGGCACCGTGAAAGTCGCGGATTCGCGGCATCGCCACGTTGATCAGGCGGTCGAGGAATTCATACATTCGGTCGCCGCGCAACGTCACCATCTGCCCCAACGGCGCGCCCATTCCTTTACGAATTTTGAAACTGGCGATGGACTTTTTGGCGATGCGTTCCACCGGCGCTTGACCAGTGATTTTACGCAGTGTAATGCCGACAATTTCCTGATGTTTTTTGTCGTCTTTGTTGCGGCCGGTGCCGGAGGCGACGATAATCTTGGTCAGTTTCGGCAGGTCGTGAATATTTTTGATATTCAATTCTTTCTGCAACTCCGGCACATACTGAACTTTATAAAGTTGTTTTAGTCGGGGAATGATTTTTTCAGCCATTACTTTATCTCCTTTCCAGTTTTCTTGGCGATTCGCTGTTTGCCGGCGTCGGTGATTTTATAGGCGACGCGGCTGGTGGCTTCTTTGCCGTCGTGGATTATCGCCACGTTGCTGATATCGACTGGCAGGTGAACGTCCTTTTTGCCACCGCGTGGGTTGACTTTGCTGGGGCGGATGTGACGTTCTTTGATATTGACGCCTTCGACCCAAACTTTATTATCGGTTACCCGCACAACTTTGCCGATTTTTCCTTTATTACCACCCGTTGTAATTTTTACAACATCATCTTTTTTAATTCTCAACATTATAATACCTCCGGTGCCAAGGACACGATTTTGGCGTAACCCAGATCGCGCAGTTCGCGCGGAATCGGGCCGAACACGCGGGTGCCTTTGGGCAATTTGTCGTCGCCAATGATGACGGCGGCGTTTTCGTCAAATTTGATTGTCGAGCCGTCTTTGCGGCGGATTTGGTCAACGGTGCGAACGATGACGGCCTTGACCACTGACTTTTTCTTAGTGTTGCCACGCGGATCAGCGTCTTTGACAGTGGCCACAATAATATCACCAACGCGGGCATAACGCCGGCGCGTGCCGCCCAGCACGCGGATGCACAAAATTTCCTTGGCGCCGCTGTTGTCGGCTACTTTCATCCGGGATTCTTGCTGGATCATTTTTCGGCCTCCTCTGGTTTTTCGGTCTCAACCGCTTTTTCAGCGGCTTTCTTCTCAGCTTTGGCGGCTAGCTTTTCGTCAATCTCCTGCTCAACCTCAGTCTTCCTGATTTCCACATTTTCGTGGCCACGTTCGGTGATGGTTTCTAGGACGAACGATTTGCTTTTGCTGATTGGTTTGGTTTCGACAATGATAACTTTGTCGCCTTTTTTGGCCTCATTTTTCTCATCGTGAGCGGCAAATTTCTTGCTGACGAGATAACTTTTGCCATAAATTGGGTGGGTTTCGCGGCGCGTCACAGTCACAACGATAGTTTTATCGCCCTTGTCGCTGGTCACGATGCCGCTTAATTTTCGTGCCATATTATTCCTTTCCTTCGTTATTACTATTTTCTGAATTTTCTTTATTGGGCTGCTTCGCTTTGGCCGTGATTATCGTCAAAATCCGCGCCACATCCTTGCGCAGTTTGGTGACAGCGTGCGGATTGGCTAGCTCGTTGGCTTTCAAAGATTTTTGAGCTTCCAGCAAATCGGCGCGGGCAGTTTGTAACTGTTTTTGGAGTTCCTCAACAGATAGCTTGCGCAAATCCGCCGCCGAGTTTGTAACAGTTTTTTTGGTAGTTTTCTTGTCCGCCATTATGCCTCCTCTCGCATTACAAATCGGGTTTTGACTGGCAATTTGTGGCCGGCTAGGCGCATGGCTTCGCGCGCCACTGGCTCTTCCACGCCTTTCATTTCAAACATCATTGTGCCGGCTTTGACTTTGGCCACCCAAAATTCGGGATTACCTTTGCCGCCGCCCATTTTGACGTCCAGCGGTTTTTTGGTAACCGGCGTCTGCGGGAAAATTCGAATCCAGATTTTACCACCGCGTTTGGTGTGACCGGTAATCGCCCGTCGCGCCGCCTCGATTTGACGGCTGGTAATGCG
>JAISDN010000043.1 GCA_031264785.1 Candidatus Nomurabacteria bacterium | reverse complement strand
AAGGCTTTGGCAGCTTTGATGGCGATTTTGCGCTCTTCGTCGGTCAGTTTGATACTAGAGCCTTCGCCGCCTTTGTGTAGATTGGACCGAAAATCGTCGTCCAAACTTTGGCGTTTCATGCTGGCCACCACCCGACCGCCCACCACAAAAGCCCGAATATCCTCGCCGGCCGATTCTTTGATATATTCCTGCACCATAACATTTGTGCCGTCTTCGTTATAAAGATAAAAAGCCTGCAAGGCCGACTTGGCAGCGCGCTTGGTGTCGGCCAAAACCACACCGTTACCGTGCGTGGTGGTACCAAGTTTAATAATCACCGGCTCACCGCCAACTTGGTCCAGCATTTCGTCAATGTCGGTCGAATTGCGGCTAAAGACGGTCTTCGGCATATCAACACTGCGCGCCAAAATCTGGGTCGCCCGCAGTTTGTCACGAGCCCGCGTAATGGCAATCGCACTGGCGGTCGTAAAAATCCCCTCGCGCTCCAGCTGGCGCACAATCGCCGTGCCATAACGCGTCATATAATTAGCAATCCGCGGAATAATCGCGTCGTAAGTTTTGATGTCGATTTCCTTGCCCTTGTAAATAACCTTGGGATCGATGTGGTCAACCGACACCAAACAATTTTTGTATTTTATAACATTGACTTCGTGACCGCGCGCGCGCGCCACCTCTACCAGTCGCCTAGTGGAGTAATTGCCGTTGCCATTAGATAAAATCGCTATTCTCATTTTGCCCCCCTAGACTTTTTTAATCCAGATTTATTATACCAATTATTATATATCTCGGCGAGCTTTTTGGGGCATTTTTGCACATTCACATAAAACTTACCAGTCAACGTGTTGCAGCCAACCAAGATCGGAAAAGCAGCGTGCGAACGATCCGCCAACGTTGCAAAAGTTTTAATAGTGCGGTCATTGATTGTGATATTAATCGGCACTTTATAACGCAATTGACGATGTCCATTGGAGCTCATGACATGGTTTTTTTCAAATTTATTGTTGGTGAATTTTTGCCCAGTCCAATATTCAGAACCTTTTGCGGCAAACTCCCAACTTAGCATTCCGTTTTTTTCAACAATCTCGCTAGCCCAAATGGCCGTAGTACGAGCACCAGTGTCAATTCGCGCCGGAAGTTTCTTAGTAGTATGATTCAACTCCACATAAGCGAATCTACCAATCTCTTGCAGAGGTTTCTTTTTATACACAGTATGCTTCTCTAATTCATCAAAAATCATTTTAACGACTGGGCGCGGCTGACCAATTGAGGGAAATTCGTGCATCCGCAGTCCGGGCGCCAAGTTCACTTCTATGACATAGCTATTAGTCGTGCCGCCGTTCTCAATGTCACTAGTCATAATATCCACACCCGCCAACCCTAGCGAACAAGCCTTAGCAGCCTTAACGGCGATCTTTTTTAATATGTCTCCGGCTATATCAGTTAAATCTTCCGCAAACCCGCCCTTGCTCAAGTTGGAAGTTTTCAATAACTCAACTTCCCAGCCTTGTTCCGGCACAGTTTTCAGAAAGCCTTTCTGGTTGGCGCGCTTAACATCCGATAAACTCACTTTAGTCAAGGCTGAGGTGTGTTTATTTCCACGGCGTGGGTCTTGGTTTAGTTTCTCAATTAATTTTTCAACAGTGTCAGTCCCATTACCGGTCACAAAAGGCGGTCGCCTGTGAGACACCGCTATCACTTTACCTTGCAAAACCAAAAAACGATATTCCTCGCCATAAACTCTTTTTTGCACAATAACAGACTTTCTCTTACTAACGTTTAAGGCCCGTTTTATGGCTTTTTGCATCTCCGTTATTGTCGTCACACCAATAGTAATACCATCTCCGTGATTGGTATCAACTGGTTTAATAACCACCTCAGCCGCTTGATCAAGGATTTTTCGCAAACGAGGGGTCGAAGTGCGCTGATTCACCATCCAAGTTTTTGGAAATGGCACCTTTCCCGCCTTTAACAAATTATAAGTCAAAGATTTTATCTCGGCCGTAAAAAAGCCATACGACGGAGTTAGGTTGGTATAGTCACTTTTGAATATGACGCTTTTCTGATTTTTAACACAAGTTGCGACCCCGCTACCATATTGCTCGTCGTCGCTATACGCCGGAATATATTCAACTTTATAATGACGATTCAGGGCTTCCTCGATTAGCATACGCGTCGTAATACTCAGCCGTGCAGCATCATCTGGTGATTCAATAGATTTAATAATGCCTTTTTTCATTATTTGCTCCATTTTATGATATTTTGCGTAAGCGTGTCATAAAAGTTTTTAATCACCCCCGACTCGTCGTCCTGATACAAGGCCGGCAAACCGGGTCGATCGTTAATCTCTATCAGATACCATTTTTTTCCATCGAAGAGAAAATCCGATGAATACAATCTATTTCCATATTTTTTTAGTTTCTCGTCCACCGCTTTTGCCATAGTCAATACCACATCAGGCAACAATTGCGGATCGAAAAATCGAATACTTCCACCTTGATGAGTGTTGGCCAGTAGCTTATCGCCCTTTGGTTCGCGCACCGCCGCCACGCATATTTTACCATTCATAATGATTAGACGAATGTCGTGTCGACCACTTGCAACGCCCGGCACGCCGCTGGATGTTTCGTGATATTCTTGCACAATTGCGGGAAATTCTTTCTGCCCGACAGCACTAGTTTTTTTACCAATAAAAATACCGTTTCCGCTATTTTGGTCAAGCGGCTTGATAACTACCATATTACCAGCGATGTCGTGCAAACATTTCTCAAGACTAGTTTCGTCATCAGCGATATAGGTTTCCGGCATAAATTTCGCAAATAGCCCGTATTGCGACCACTTATTACGCCCAAGTCGGGCTAAATCCGGGTGATTAAAAATGGTAAAACAGCCGTCATAAAAACTAATATGCCCTTTGTCGTATATTATTGCAGGTTGAATTGTAGATTCAATCTTATGCAGCTCCCCAGTTTCGTTATCCATCCGCCAATAATTGCCAAACTGCCCTTGCCCGATGTATGAATCTTGTCCCATCAAAAACACCGCATCAAGACCTCTACTACCAAGATATTCGTTGATATTTTTCATAGCCTCGACATAATATTGGGTATTCTTTTTGTTATACAAATAACCGCCCATTGGCTTTCTGTCATAATAAATGCCGACTATATTGTTCTTATCGTTATCCATCGTGTTATCATAGCATACTTTTACAAAAAAATCAAGAGTTATTTTTGTCATTCCGGCCGCCGAGCCGGAATCCAGACAAGTGTCTCTCCTGGATTCCGGATCAAGTCCGGAATGACGTATGGTATAATGGTGAGTATGAAAAAAATCGTTTTTCCAGAAGGTGATAATGAGTTGGTGCGGCAGGCGGCGGATGAGCTTAGCGCGAGGCGGATTTGTGAACCGGTGTTGTTGGATGGTAGCGAAGAATCTTTGCAGCAGGCTGTGGAAATGGTGCGGGATGGCGCAGTGGAGGCTTGTGTAGCCGGAATTGATTTGCCGTCGCGGGCGGTGATTTTGCCGGCGCGGGATATTGTTGGTATGACCGGAAAAACTTTTTCTAGTTTGATGTTGATGGAATTCCCGGACGGTCGGAAGGTGATTTTGTCGGACGCGGCGACTTGTAAAAATCCGACAGCCCAGCAGCTGGCTGATATTTCGATTTTGGCTAGCGATGCCGCCGCGAAGATTTTTGGTTCAGCCAAAACTGCCCTGCTGTCTTTTTCGACTTTTGGCAGTGGCGGCCACGACGATTCGATTGATAAAATTCGCGAAACTATCAAACTAGTTCGCGCAGCGCGACCGAACTTAATAATCGACGGCGAAATGCAGCTCGACGCGGCCGTCAACCAAAGAATTGGTCACAAAAAAGCGCCTGATTCGGAAGTCGCTGGCGAGGCTAATGTATTGATTTGTCCGGACATCAACTCCGCCAATATTTTGTATAAAAGTTTTGAGCAATTTGCTGGCGCCAAGGCTTACGGCCCGATTTTGCTGGGCTTTAAAAAACCAATCAGCGACTTGTCGCGCGGTTCGACGTCCGAAGACATTGTTGGTACGGCCGAAACTTTGTTAAAACTTATTTAAAAATTCCGTGCTTTTTGCCGCTTTTAAATTCTTGCAATAATTCTTTTTGACGACGATTCAAATTCTTGGGCGTTTCCACATTGACGGTGACAATTTGCGGGCCGCGAGCGCCCGAACGCGGGCGCGGCGCGCCGTGACCAGACAGTTTGAAATCGGTGCCGCTTTGCGTGCCGGCCGGAACTTTCATAGTTAGCGGGCCGTCAACCGTGTCGACTTCTAGCTCCGTGCCCAGCGCCGCATCAATCATCGAAATAGTTTCTTCCGACAAAATCAAATCGCCTTCGCGGGTGAATTTTTTGTGCGGCTTGACGTGAATCAAAACGTACAAATCGCCCTTTTCGCCGCCCTGCACCGCTTCGCCGCGATCGGCCAAACGAATCGCCGAGCCTTCGTCCACGCCAGCCGGAATTTTGACTTTAATTTCCTGTTTTTCGCGCACAATACCTTTGCCGCCGCAGACCACACAAGCTTTGTCCGGCACTTTGCCGCGACCGTGACAAGTGTGGCAAGTTTGGGCCTGCTGAATCGCGCCAAACAAAGTGCTGACCACTCGCACTTCCTGCCCCGTGCCTTTGCAGGTTGGACATTCCGTCAGATCAAAACCGGGCTCGGCGCCGGTGCCTTTGCAGTGCGCGCATTTTTCGTCCAAGCTCAGGCTAATTTTTTCTTCCGTGCCAAAAATCGATTCTTCAAAACTTAAAGTAACATCGGTTTGAATATCGCGACCGCGACCAGAATTTTTTCCGCCGCGTCGGCCGCCACCAAAACCAAACATCCCGCCCAAAATATCGCCGAGATCGCCAAAACCACCTTCACCAAAATCGAACTGAACATTTTGGCCGCCAAAGCCGCCAAATGGATTGCCGCCACCAGCACCGCCCGCCGCGCCGCCCACGCCAGCGTGACCAAATTGGTCATAGCGTTGGCGTTTTTGCTTGTCTTTCAAAACTTCGTAAGCTTCGTTAATTTCCTTAAACTTGGCTTCGTCGCCGCCCTCTTTGTCGGGGTGATATTTGACCGCCAATTTTCGAAAAGCTTTTTTAACTTCATCGTCGGACGCGCCTTTAGGCACACCTAGGACTTCATAATAATCACGTTTTTCTGCCATAGCCTCGATTATACGCCTTTAGCACTCTAAATACAAGAGTGCTAAAATTATTCCAAAACAGCTTTAATGCGGCGCACGCCAGCCGAAGACGATTCTTCTTTTTTGATCTTGAAGTGCCCTAGCTGGCCGGTAGCGGTAACGTGCGGGCCGCCGCAAATATCAACCGAAAACGGCTCGTCCGGCTGGCCGATGGTATAAACAATCACTTTGTCGTCATATTTGTCGCGGAACTCGCCAATGGCGTGGAGTTTTTCCAATGCATAATCAGTGTCGTATTCCGCAAAACTAACCGGCAAGTTTTCGGCGATTTTTTGGTTCACCAAATCTTCAACTTGCTCTAGCTGCTCGGGCGTCAACTTTTCTGGATAAGAAAAATCCAGCCGCAAACGCTCGTCGTTGATATTCGAGCCGCGCTGATTGGCCGGACTTTGTAGAACTTGGCGCAAGGCCGCGCCCAACATATGCGTAGCGGTATGATATTTTTTGTGAATTTCACCGTCGCCAGTCAAGCCGCCTTTGTAGGTACCTTTGGCGGCAGTTTGGCTCATTGCCCGCTGGTTAGCCAGCGCCGCATCAAACTCGGACTGCCAATTTTCCGACAATTTGATTTGCCTTTTTCCGGCCTCTTCGATGGTTAGTTCGGTTGGGAAACCGTAAGTGTCCATCAATTTGAAAACTTCTTGGCCACTCAAAATGTGACGACTTTTAACCAAAGCTTCGTCGTCAAATTTTTCAAAACCTTTTTGACCAACAATCCTATCAAATTCGCGCAAACCGCGATTTAGGGTTTTTCGAAAAGCCTTTTCTTCGCGAATCAAGACTTCGGCAATCTCGGAACACACTGAAGCTAGTTCTGGATAGCTCTCTCTGTAAATTTCAACAATTTTCGGAACACACTGACCTAAAAAGTTATCTTTGACGCCTAAATCGAAAGCTTGCAAAATCGCCCGACGAGTCAAACGACGCATCACGTAACCTTGCTCTTTGTTGCTAGGAATCAGGTCTTGGCTAGCCAGCCAAACCGCGCCAGTTAGGTGATCGGCCACCACGCGCATTGCGGTTTGATTTTTGTTATAACTTTGGTTTGAGAGTTTTTCCAGCTCGGAAATTATCGGCTGATATAAATCGGTCGCAAAAATATCCGGCGCATTATTAGCGGCTGCCAGCAAGCGACTCAGTCCCCCACCAAAATCAACCTTGCCAGTTTCGAGCAGCTCAAAACTGCCGTCTTTTTTCCTAGCATATTGCATCCAAACTTTGTTGCAAATTTCCATAAAGCGGCCGCTGTCGCTGGCCGGATGGGCCGCGCCAAAACTAGGATCGTGATTGTCCGCGCCAAAATCATAAAAAACTTCGTTGTCCGGCCCGCACGGATCGCCGATCGGCGTGCTGTCCGTGCCGCCGTTACGACTCCACCAATTTTGCGAATCGTCGTAAAAGAAAATCCGCTCGTCGGCGCGCATCCCGCGTTTGTCGCCGTTTTTGCTAGAACCAATTTCGGCCAGTTTGGCTTTGATACTGGCTTGCTCAAACACGGTCTGCCAAATTTCGGCCGTTTCGTTGTCGCGCGGGATGTTATTTTTGGTGTCGCCAATAAAACAAGTGATGTAAAGTCGTTTTGGATCGAGGCCCAAGTTTTCGGTCAAAAATTCAAACAACCATTCGATTTGCTGCTTTTTATCAAGACCACGTAGCGACCAATCGCCCAACATTTCAAAAAAAGTGGTGTGGCGGTTGTCGCCGACTTCGGTCATATCTTGGGTGCGAATGCAGGGCTGGCTGTTGGTCAGCAAATCGCCCTCCGGATGTTTTTGACCCAGCAAATACGGCACCATCGGCTGCATACCGCTGCCAGTAAAAAGCGTGGTCGGGTCGTCGCGCAAAATCAAATCCACCGGACTGATTTTTTTATAGCCCTTGCTCGCCATAAAATCCAAATATTTTTTGCGAATCTGGTTTGCTGTCATAGGCCTTATCATATCACATTTTGGCGGCTCAAAGTAGCTGCTGGCTGGAGTTTAGTAAAATTATGCCTAGCGCCACCAAAATGAGGGCGATGAGGTGATGCACGATGGTGCGTTTGGCCAGTTTTTCGTGGGCGAATTTTGGGTAAAAAATTGTGAAGACGATGCCCAAAATGAACACCAAAATTAGCCCGAAGATGTGTTCCAAAACCGTCATAATGGCCACTGGTAGGATTATTAGCCCGGCGTGGAATAGTACTTCGGCTACGGCGTAGATTATTTCGCCGACGGTGATGATTAATAGTTTTTGGGATTTTTTGCGATGTAGAAACTTGGCCAAGTTTTGTCGCCAAGATTTCATAATAAGCGATAATATAAAGACCATAACTAACTCGCCCAGCAGGAACCAAACGTAACTGGCTTCTAAGCCAAGTTCGCGAGCGGCCGGCGCGTAAAGAATGTCGGCCAAGACCCAACACAAACAGGCGATGAACATTAGCGCGGCGGTTTTTAATTCCATTTTGCGTTTTTTGCGAGTGCTTTTTTCGAAAATTAGTAGCAAAATTGCGCCGAAAATCATAAAGAAGGAGACGCCCTGCGAAAAGTTGATGACCTCACCGAGGAAAACCGCCGCCATACCGAGCGACAGGATTGGCGCCATTTGGGTCATAATTATCACGCCGGTCGGTTCTTCGGTTTTGTAGGATTTGTAATATGGCACGAAGGCTAAGATGTTGACCACGCCGCCGGCCGCCAAAAGTAGGATTGATTGCCAGTCGGCGGTTGTGAAAATTTGCGGGCCGAAATAGATGGTAAAGCAGATTAAAACTAGGATTAAGGAGATGCAGCCCGGGATTACCAGCACGTCGGGTGAGACTTTTTCGCGTTTGAAGTAGCGGTCGGTTAGGTAGTTTTCAATAAACATCCGCAGGGAGTAAAACAGGGCCGCGCCGAATGGGATTAGAAGCCAAAGCATAAGCTAATTATAGCACAATGCTTACCACCGCCTCAACAACCAACTCCTCCGGTTCGTAAGTTGCCAAGCACCAAGCACCGTAATCGCTCCCAGTGCGACAATCTTACCAACTTGTCTGGTAATGAAGCCAGCACTCGGCATAAAGGGTGTGAACTCATAAGGTGTGCTGGGGGTGGGTGGATTGACTGGTGGTACGACGCGGGTTATTTCGTTGTGGGCACCACAGGAGCCATCAGCTAC
>JAISDN010000015.1 GCA_031264785.1 Candidatus Nomurabacteria bacterium | reverse complement strand
GAACTTCACACCACCAATCGCGACGTCAATTATCTCAACGAGCGACGAATGGCGGAGCTGCCCGGCGAATTTGTGGATTACCAAATGACGCATACCGGCTCGGAAAATTATTACGAACGAATGAAAAAATCTTGTCTGGCGCCGGAGGTTTTACGGCTGAAAAAAGGAGCATTAGTGATGGCGCTTAAAAACGATCAGGAACAGGGATTTGTCAACGGTTCGATTGGCGAAGTCGTAGACTTTAGCGGGCCGTTTAATAACCCAGTAGTCCAGTTTCGTAACGGTCGAAAAATCACTGTGACAGAGGTCAGTTGGGAGCTGCGAGATGGCGATGTCAAAAAAGCGTCAATCACCCAGATCCCGCTACGACCGGCTTATGCCATCACGGTCCACAAATCGCAGGGAATGACGCTCGACGCTGCTAAAATCAACTTGCGCAATGTCTTTGAAGCCGGAATGGGCTACGTGGCGTTGTCGCGCGTGCGGTCGCTGGATTCGTTGTCGATTTTGGGGCTGCATAGTAAAGCTTTCGAAGTTCATCCGGAAGTTTTGGAAAAGGACGAAAAATTCCGCGCCGAGTGCGAAAAAGCCTCGACTCAATTCGAACATTTGCGGGCAAACAAACAAAAACGCGAAGCAAAATTAGCCAAAACTAAAACCGGAAAAACTGCTGCCAAAGACCCAGAAAAATCCGCCGCGTGGGCCGAAAAATTAGCCCGAATGCGCGAGACCTACCCCAACGCCTACCGCCCTTGGAGCGACGCCGATGACAAAAAATTATCCAAACTCTTCAAATCCGGCCAAAAACTTAAAAAATTAACCGCCGAATTCGGCCGCCACCCCGGAGCCATCCGCAAACGCCTCGAAAAATTATTCGGCGAAGACGTGGAGATTTAAAAATCATTCTACTTATAAAGTGGTGTAATATTAATTATGAAAATTTTAAAATTAACCGCCGCAAACGACCGAATTTTGCGTAAGAAATGCCGCCGATTAACAAAAACCGAGATTATGTCCGCAAAGGTTCAAAGCTTAATTGATGACATTAAATATACTTGCGACAAGAAAAAAATGGGTGTGGGCCTGAGCGCTAATCAAGTTGGCGAATCGATTGCGATTAGTGTCATTGCCATCAAGCCAACGCCCGGCCGGCCGAATTTGGAAGTTTTTGATAAAGTTTGTATTAACACTGAAATCATTGAGACTTTCGGCAAGAAACAGCCAATGTGGGAGGGCTGTCAAAGCACCGTTGTCGACGAAAATGGTCAACCGGCGATGGCAAAAGTTCCGCGATTTACAAAAATTCGTATTAAATATCTCGATCGAAACGGCGACGAGCAAGACGAAATTATCGAAGGCTTTGTGGCGCACGTCATCCAGCACGAAACCGATCATCTGAACGGGGTGCTATTTACCGACTTGATTAACGAAGTGGATTTGGTGAGCTACAAAGAATTTGCTAGACAGTCTAAACTATTAACAAATAATGTGCATAAGGAGAAATAGATGTTAAAAGAAATTTATAAACGCCGCAGTTATCACGATGGGTTTGATGATTCACGGACGATTAGCGAGGAAGATATCAATGAGATTTTGAAAGCTGGGATGAACGCGCCGTCGACTGACAACACCCAACCTTGGGAATTCGTGGTGGTCGACGATAGGGAATTGTTGGTGAAGTTGTCGCGGGTGACAGCCTGGACCAAAGCCACCGCCACCGCCAGCCACGCCATTATAATCTGCGCCGAACCAGACGAACTCCAAGAAATGAACGTCGGCATAGCCGTCCAAAACCTCGCCCTTGCCGCCGCCAACCTCGACGTCGGCAGTTTGATAATGGCGATAACAATCGAAGATGCCCAAGAGACCGTGAAAGATTTGCTCGAAACCCCGACCGCCCACACCGCCTATATAATGCTCGCATTAGGCTATCCGACTGAGCCCTTGCCGCCCAATGACCGTTGGGTTGAGAGGAAAGTGCATTGGAATAAGTTTTAGCAAAATACTCGCACATATTATCGAGTCACTTTTATGATATAATGTCGATATGAAAAAAATTGAGAGCAATCCTAATAATGAAAACAGTCCGAGACTAGCCTTTTGCGGCAGGCAAGGACATGGAGTCGGGTTAGAGATTACATGATGACACAGAATGTTACGACTGATTATGTTGCCGATTTTCAGGTGGAGTTAGATAATATTGATAAACTTGAAGAAACGCCTGAATTTATTAGGTCGATAGCGATTGAGGCGCTAGATAGAGCCGCAAAAACCGATGGTGTTCCTCGCACAGTTAAAAAAGCGCTGGAAAACTCCAAGCGATCGCTTGAGAATATAAATCATCAGTCGATCGTAGATAATTTTCAAGTAATATATGCGCAGATGTGTATATTAGCAGTGTCGAGTCTTGAGGCTACGTTAAAAAAATATTTCGTTAACATGCTTAAAGATCCAAAAAACATAAAATATGATAATAAAAAGTTACAAGAGGTTAAACTCACGCTTAAAGATATTATTGATAATGACTTGAGATTTGGCGGTAAAATCGGTCAAATCATCCTAGAAAAAGCCTCTCTTAACTTCCAAGACCTACAAGCGATAAAACGAAATTTTAAAGAGTTTTCATACAAAGAAATTAAATTAACCGACCAAACCGAAAAAAATATTTGTTTTTATCTTGAGGCTCGACATATATTAGTTCATAAGGGTGGTATAGTCGACAACAAATTTGTGAACGCCACGAATTCCTTTAATGCAAATATCAAGAGCTATAAAGAAGGAGATAGGATCGAATTAGGTAGTGACGACTGGTCAAATATCAGGAGAGTATTTCTAGAACTAGTCAGAGCTACAACAAAAAGGCGAGGTAACAGATGAAATTACAAGTTAAGAATTTGTTGAGTTACCTGTCTAAAAAACTAATTGGAGATGGTTCAGTGATGCTCAACATGTCGCAATACCTATCAAGAGAAAAATATGGCAAATCAAGATAAATCTACAACCATCACTTTTTCAGAATATAATAAGCTAGGAAAAAAACAATTTGAGCTCGATTTTGTAGATGTCCCAGTTAACGGGTCTGACGTTAAGCTATTTATCGACCCATACTCAATATCAAGGAGAAAAGATTTATGGTTTCGAAACTGTGCCACCACTATATACACATTCTTCGATCATCTGTTAGAGCTCATACGGCTTAATAAACATAACGAAGCTCTCGACTTGCTTGATGGACTGCACGAATCTAATGAAACTAAACTTGGTTATTCCCCAAAAAATCAGGGTGCTGCTATAGGACGTAAGCAATCAATAAAACTCTACGATTCTTTACGAACTAGCAAGGCGGTAGAAACAGGCATATTGAAAGATATTGAAGAATGTAACTTGATGATACACGGCATAGATCGAGACAAAATATCAGATATGACAACGAACATAATCAAAAAGTACCTAATTAGGTACACTCAACAGCAATGCGCATTGCACGGTGTGCCGATAAAAAAACTTCCAGTAAAACATCTGCTCAACCTAGATCTGTTCGAGTGGGAAAGCGATTTTTGCGACCTCCCAGAAGATATGGGTGGGAAAGCTGTCGTTCTTGTGCCAAAAACCATAGTCCGTATAATTCCTGCACTTAACGCAAGAGAGTATTACCAACATTACGTTCTAGACTTCCTGCAAGAAGAACATTACAGCGCCGCCAGTTCATTGTGCAGAGTGTTAAAAGACAAAACGCTCAAGAAGCCAGCGAAAACAGTAATTACTGACATGGTTACGAAAGTTGGAAATCCAAAAAAAGATAAGGGTAAAAAATCTCTTAAAGACTATCTGTTTGAGTTCTCTCTTGGCAACAAGGATGTTCTACAGGATTACGAAGATACGAAGAGAACCGATGACGCAGATCCGCATCTTTCTGATAAAGATATCGAAAAAAATATCAAAAACAGAGATCAAAATTACGATGATCTGATTGACAAATTAAATGCAGTTCGACCAGGTCGAGAAACCGCTAATGATTATCACGAAGTGATGATAGGGATCCTGAGCGCTATTTTTAGAGACTTGCTAACTAGCCCAAAGAAAGAAGACCCCATAAATGATGGTATAAAGCGTATAGATATTCGTTTTATCAATTCAGCAACGTACGGTTTTTTCAGTAGCCTCAGAAGTCTAAAGGGCATTCCGGCACCCTATGTTTACGTTGAATGTAAAAATTACTTTAATGATGTTGTGAACCCTGAGTGTGATCAGCTAGCAACGCGGTTCAGCCCCGAAAGAGGGAGACTAGGTTTTTTGGCTATTCGTAAAGTTGATAATAGAAAGAAATTGATACAGCGATGCGGGGCTCTGGCGAAAGATGGGCATGGCTACATCATACCAATTACGGACGAAGACGTCATCCAGCTCATTGAGTTCAAGAGAAGCAAAGACAATAAATCGATGGATGATTTCTTGGAAGAGCGCTTAAAGGAGATTATTGACTAACGACTTGCAATAGTAGGGTGTATTTTATTCAACTTTGCAAACATTGTTGTCTGGCAGGTGCTCAATGCGGTCTTTGAGTAGGCGTTTTTCTACTTTGTCGGCGAGGGCTTCTATTTCGCAGAGGAGGGGAGTTACTAGGTCGGCATAGATGGAATCTATTTCGGACATATGACTATCGTGAGACTGAGACGTGCCTCTCAACCAAGCGTTGAGGGGGTTATTGCTGACTTGCAATAAGTCGGCTAGCCTGTCCCACGACTAGCCAGAGATGCCTAATATGCGGGTTAGTTTTTGTTTGGGTGACGGGTTAGTCACTTTTGGCTCCTTTCTTTTAAAATTTGGTTAAAGTCAATTAACATTGCGCGGCTTACACTATGCACCAAAATAAACTTGGTCAAGTTTTGTTGTTGCGAATGCATCGTTACATATTGTCATAAGTCAATTATAGCATAAGTTTTATAAACGCACCAGATTTTGTAGGAGCTGTGGGTATCAGGTATGTTATAATACCAATATGAAAAATGAGAACATGGATTTAAAAGACTTTATATCGACCACTATAATCGATATTTGCATGGGGATAAAGGATGCGCAAAAAACTGTTCACGGCAAAGCTAACAACATGCCAGTAATTGCTCCAGCGTTTTTGAACGGTGTATCACAACTAGAAGATAATGTAGAAAAAATATCTTTTGATATTTTGGTATCTGCAACAAATACGACCAACGCTCAAAAAGGTGTCGGTGCAAAAATTCATGTTATAAACGGCAGCATTGGTAAAGAAAATTCGTCGGTCAATATAGCGGAAAACAGGATTAGCTTTTCGGTTCCATTTTATCCGCAGGCGCTTGAGCAATACAAAAACAGGTGAGCCGCTTTCCTGGTTGCCGAGACTAAGACCAAATAATAGTAGTTTTTACTAACGCTTACTTATTTTTCACTTACGAATACATACTCGCTACACGTAACTGCCCAATCGTTCTTACTTGGCAATCATCTATTTTTACCAATTCGGATGCTAGTTGATCGTCACTCGTCAGTATGGCATACCTGTGTTGTTTAGCAGCTTCAACTATAGAAACATCAGTGAATCCGATACGAGATAATAAACCTTCATCCACCATCAAATCCTTGATGCTGAAAGAAAACTCGTTAGTTTTTTCTTTTATAAACACCGTCGTGATATCAAAGTACTCACTTTTTTTGTGTAATCTATGTTTTTTGCTCTTTGCGTCAAGTGGTAGTAAATTAGATATCTCCGGTATTATATATGGGTTTATGAAAACTCTCACGCCTTTCATGTCTACGATCTTAGTAATTAAGCCAAAATCATCTTCCGTGAATGATTCACTAATACGTCCGTGTAAATTGATATTACTGGGACATTTCAACCCAATTAGCAAAACCATTAATAAGTTGGCGTCTATTAATAAACCATTAACCCTGCATGCTCGAAAGAATTTCTCGTCTTCGCTCTGCATAACATTTAGCTATTTCACATTTCTTTTATTCTCATATACTGAATTGATAAGTCACTAGCATTAACGCTAACGACTTTATATTCTCTCTTATTGCCATACAGCGCAGATAATGAATTCGGGCGATCGGTTTCTGGCATATAGCTAATCGTTATCAACCAAAAATTTTTACCGGATTCAGTCGTCCGATTTATTTCTTCCAATCTTGCGTCTGACACCTTAGTATCAGACTTTTTCATGATATCAACAAAATAT
The DNA here is from genome assembly GCA_031264785.1 of Candidatus Nomurabacteria bacterium. Classification (GTDB taxonomy): domain Bacteria; phylum Patescibacteriota; class Saccharimonadia; order Saccharimonadales; family Saccharimonadaceae; genus JAISDN01. Next base: position 3,872 of record JAISDN010000015.1, on the reverse strand, counting down.
TGAACAGCTGCTTCCACCGCAGCTTTTGGATCTATTACTTCTGGCACGTTTTTCTCCTTTTGTATTTATTTTACACTTTTTGTTTTAATAATAAAACTATGAGCATTATATATCATACACGACATATAGTAAAGACCTTCGGAAAATTCTGTTGACTCAGCGCGCGATTTTATATATAATACTATCATGTAGATGCGGTTTATCGTCATTGTGACGAGAAAGCCGTTTTTATTTTTATCAAATTCTACAGTGAAAGAATGGCTATTATGAATAACTGTATTAATAAACTGAACAAAGTCGTCAAGGAATATCAGATCCTCGCTTCTTTAATTAAATGGGTTATCGAAATTGTTATTTCAATATTAAAATGAGCACATCGGCTTGTAAACAATCCAATGTTTTTATGTTGGCAATAGCCCACAAACCCCCACACATCCTGTTGATTTTATTTTGGTCATGGTATATCATTGGGGTATGGATGGATGTGGGGTTGAGGAATTGTTTGGTTTTGGCGGGATGGTTTGTTTTGCTCGCGGTGGTGATGTTTTGGTGAAATCTCGCGGGCGGCGCTTCAGCTCTCTCTCTCTCTCTCTCTCTCTCTCTCGGTAGTCGCAGGCGACGGTGGGGGATTTTAGGATGAGGGGTGTTTTTTATGCTCAGCGGCGGGTTTGGCTGACGGTTTTTGGATTGGGGGTGATTAGCGCACTGTTGGGCTTGACTATGGTTTTGCCGAAATTTGAGGCACGTGCTGACGCGTTGATGATGGAGGTTTATACTAGCGATCAGACGGTGCGGGTTCCTAGGGGGGCTTATAATGTTCCGGTGCTGGTTTATGGGGGCGGTGGGGCTGGGGGTTCGGCTCGGGCTAATTATTCAGGCTCGGCGACTTCTGGGGCGGGCGGCAATGGCGGGTTGGCTGTGAAAACCTATTCGGGCGGCGGATTTGATTTGACGATTACGGTTGGCAGTGGTGGGATTAGTAATGCTGGCGCTACTGTGTGTCTTGCTGGTACTGCTCATATACACAGTGGTGGCGACGGTGGCACAACCACAGTCGTGAACAGCAATGGCGATATTTTACAGGGAGACGGCGGCACGGGTGGCGATTGTCGGTATCATAATCAAGGCACCGCAGATATAGGAACTGGCGCCCCCGGCATACCGGGTGGAGCGAGCGGTGGCGACATCAACACAACTGGCGGCGGCTCGGCGGGCGGAGCGAGTGTCTATGCTCCTGCGACTAGTTCCGTCTATGGCAACGCTGGCACCGCCGGCAAAGTCGTCATTTCCTACGACCTCCCCCCGCCGACTATCACTGGCGTGTCGCCCGATTCGGGCTTGACGACGGGCGGCGGCACGGTAGCGGTTTATGGCACGAACTTTATCAGTCAAACCACCGCCGAGTTCGACGGCCAAGCGGCAACTTGCCAACTGGTCAGCGACAGCGAACTGAGTTGTTTGACACCGCCGCACGCGGTCGGTCCGGTGGACGTAACGGTGGCGACGGCGGGGGATAGCGATACTTTGGCGGGCGGGTTTAATTATGTTTTGCCGAGTGTAACGCCGAATCACGGGCCAGTGGTGGGCGGAAATAACGTTACGATTATGGGCGGTGGTTTTGCGGCCAGTGCGGATTATCAGTCGGTGGAGTTTTTGACTTTTGACGGCACGCAATATATTAACAGCGGGGTTGACCCGACGGGCGATATTCGGGTTTTTGCGGACTTTAAGTATAATGCGTTTGGCACTGACCCAGATTACGAAAGTGTTTTATTTGGCGGACGCAACAGTGGCAGCGACGGCCTGTTCTTTGGTGTAACGAATGGCGGGATGGCTAATGCGGGTTATCTGTTTTATTACGGCGGGTCTTTTACTTATAATCTGTTTGGTGCGGCTTTGTTCCCGGACACGGCTCGGCATACGGTGGACATTCATAATAATCAAGTGGTGATAGACAATCTTAACAAAGCGACATTCACGGCGGGAACGACAGCGACCTCGACGCAGCCGATGTATATTGGAATGGGCGATTCTAGCGGCACGGCGGATCGAGTTTTTCGGGGGAATGTTTATGCGATGCAGATGTGGAAAAGTGGCGTGATGTTAAGAGATTTTACGCCCGCCAAGTGTGTGGCGGCGGGCGGTTGTGCGGATAGCGGGGCGAGCAATGGCGAGTATGGCTTATATGACAAAGTGAACGATGTGTTTTATCGGGCTAGCACGGGGACGCTGAGTGGCGGGGCGAACACGGCGGTCAATTCCATAATGGCCAGCAAGAATAATACGGCGACGTTTGACGGTACGGTTTGCGAATCGGTTAGTTATATTGACGCTACGCATATTTCGTGTTTAGTGCCGCCGCACGCTACGGTTGGTTGGGTCGACGTAGTGGTGGGCGGTGCGGCGACGATAACGGACGGTTATGCCTATGAGCCGTTTGTGTCGTCGACTTCGCCGGTTATTCGGTCGGGCGGCGGCGATACCTTGACAATTATGGGGGCAGGCTTTGCGAGCGGAGTTACTAGCGTAACGGTCGGCGGGGCGGATTGCGGCAGCGTTAATGTGATTTCGGCGACGCAATTGACTTGTATCTCGCCGCCGAGTTCGTTGGGCGGGGACGGCGGCGGCGAAGCCGAAGTGATTGTTACGGTCGGCGGATTTGTCGACAGCACGCCGCATAAAACCGCCGTTTATCGTGCGTCAATTATGATTACGTCGGTCAGTCCCGATAGCGGAACGGTGGCTGGCGGCAATACTTTGACAATTAACGGCAACAACTTTTTGACCAGCGGTATTTTGGATTATCAAGCGGTGGAATATCTGACTTTTGACGGCACGCAGTATATTAACAGCGGGGTGAATCCGACGGGAAATATTGGGGTTTGGGCGGATTATCAGTTTAATTCGTTTGACACTGGTGATGAAAACGTTTTGTTCGGCGGGCGAAATGGCGGCGGGGACGGATTGTTTTTCGGCACAAGCGGAAGTGCGACTTATCTTTTCTATTATGGCGGGGCTTATACTTTTGATTTGTTTACGGGGAGTGTGCCGGTGGATACGGCACGACGCGAGGTTTTGGTTGAGAATAATGTGGTGAAACTTGGCAGCGTAACGCGAACGTTCACGGCGGGAACGACAGCGACTTCGACGCAGCCGATGTATATTGGAATGGGTAATTCTGGCGGCGCGGCGAACAGGGAGTTTAGCGGCAGGGTGTATGGCTTGAAAATATGGAAAGAGGGTGTGCTGGTGCGAGATTTTATACCAGTGCGGTGTGCCAACGCTAGCGGTTGCGGGAATACTAACACGGGTGTGAACGCGACCAACGGCGAATACGGCCTGTATGACAGAGTGAACGGAGTATTCTATCGGACTGGGGCGGGAACACTGAGCGGCGGCGGCTCGTTCGCCACCACCGTAATGATCGGCGACGTGCCGTGTGCGGTGGCTAGTCCCGCGACCGACATCACCAACACGTCGATTGTTTGTTCGTTGCCTGTCTTGTCGCCAGAACACGCCGTCGGGCCAGTCGATGTGGTGGTGAACAATGGGTTTGATAGCGCTACGCGGGTAGACGGGTATAGTTTTATTGATCTGTATTTGAATCTGGGCCTAACTTCGCCATCTGACCCAATTGATGGTAATGTCTCGTTCTCAGTCTTGCCTAATAGTTCAACTGGTAATTCCGACTATACTATAGCCACAGTTGAAACCAATAGCCCCAGTGGTTATAAAGTGAGTTTGGAGTCGAATGATAGTGATTTAATTTGTAAAGACAATGCTACCTATGTAATCCCTAGTATTACGAGTGATGGAGCTTTGACGATTGCTGGTGGTCAACACGGGGCTTGGGGCTGGAATGTAGTACTACC
>JAISDN010000061.1 GCA_031264785.1 Candidatus Nomurabacteria bacterium | reverse complement strand
GCATCAAGTTCACTGTCGAGTCGGGATTGCTCAATATCTGCCATCACATCAAAAACCAACTTTTCGCGCTTATTCAGCGGTAAGGCTAAAATCTTTTGACGTAATACTGCTTCACTCATGGTTCTATTATATGTTTAGCCAAAATTGCTGTCAAGGTGGCTGGGATGTATATTTCTGGATTCCGGCTCGGGGGCCGGGATGACGAAGAGGCGTTTCCGCGACGGTTGCGCGACAGTTTCGCGACAAAATATTACAATTCCAACAACTTCGGCAAAAATATCAGCCAACCGACGACTACGGCGGTGATGACGAAGACTAACACGGCGGCGGCGGAGATGTCTTTGATGGCGTGGATCGCTGGGTCTTTTTTGCTGGAGACGCGGTCGCAGAGCAGTTCCAGCGCGGTGTTGAACAGCTCGGCCATCAGGTTTAGGCCGATCACCACAATCAGCACCATCCATTCCTCCATCGAAACTTCCAACAAAAAGGCCGAAACCAGCACCACCACAGCCACAACTGCAAACACCCGAAAATTGATTTCCTGCTGCAGCGCCACCCGAAAACCAGAAAAGGCATAATTAAAACTGGCAAAAAAACGACTCCGCGGGGTCGTTTTATTGACTTTGTTCACGATTTATTTCCTTAAACCGAGCTTAGACACCACAGCTTTATAAGCTTCAAAATCCTTTTTCTCTAGGCTGCGCAGCAACTTTTTACGGCGGCCCACCATCTGTAGCAAACCACGTCGCGCCATATTGTCGTGTTTGTGGCTCTTCAAATGCTCGGTAATTTCAATAATCCGCGCAGTCAAAATTGCCACTTGCGCCTGAGGCGAACCAACGTCGTCTTTGCTGACCTGAGTCTTTTTGACGGCCTTGCTTTTATTCTCTTTAGTAATCATACCGAAGGATTATATCAGATAAGCCGATAGACTGCAAGGGCTAAAATCTGGCGGGCCCGAATCCGCCAAAACCGCTTAGGATCGGATCAGCCAATTGGCCGTAATATCCAGACAATCCACCCGGTCGCACTCTGGATAACGAATATGCATAGCCAGCTTCAAATCCTCAGCCGTTTGCGACGACGAAACCGCTTTGTCCAGCCCGTGCAGATAATCAATTTTCGTCCTAATGTCGTCATTATTCTCTGGCGTGTGGTGCGTCGACAGCACCAGCGCGTAGCCGCGTTCGTAATATTTGGTCAGGCGCTCGATCATCGTGTCAAGATTGGTCAGCGACGGCACAATGGAGTGGGCGTCCGCCCCCAGCATATGAGTATAAATCACGTTGGCGTCGGGGATTTCAATGTCAAAAGCGTCCTCCGTCTCGATGATATTAAACTCAATTCCGCCAATGTGATTGCGGCCGGCCTTGATTATATTGGTCACCGGATTGATGTTGGAATCGAACTTTTTGCCAAAAATATTACTAAAACGCGCCACCATCACCGAACCGTTGCCATTGCGGCCGTATTGGTCGGCTTTAGCGGTCGAAAAAGCCGGCACTTCCGGCAAAAAGCGCGCGCCAGCCCAGTGATAAGACAGGATTTTGGCAGTAACATTGAGCTTCTGCGAACGCAAATATTTCTTCAATTCGCGGCCGCTGCGCACAAAACTGGGATTTTCAATCACTACCGCATTTTTATTTTGCTCCACAATAATAACTTGGTCTTTCAGGGCATCGTTGGAATTATAATTGTGGATTTTGATATTTCCAAAGTCGTAAACGCGGACTTCGCCGCTCCGGAGAATGTTGGGTTGATAGTCATATTTGTTCATAACACGACCTCCTTCCCTATGGTTAACTTAATATTTGCAATATAAGTATATACCTGTTATAGTTTTTTGTAAAGTAGGAATATAAATATTATATAAGTATCTTTTTGTGAGTTAGGGATATTAACTTGCGACAGGGTCTTGCTGCTTTTATCTGATTCGTGATACACTGAGCTATACGATTATGTTAGTTTTTTTAGACGAATCAGGTAACACTGGCATAAAACCATCCGATGGCACATCCCGATATTTTGTGATTGGTCTGGTAATTTTTTTGGAAAAAAATATCGCCCAAAAATGCGACGAGCGTATCGACCAGCTGCGCATCAAATTGCACAAACCGCACGACTTTGAGTTCCATTTCGCCGACAATTCTGATAAAGTCCGCAAAGCTTTCATCAACACAATCAAAGATTTTAACTTCCAATACATCGCCGTTGGTATAAATAAATACTCTGGCAAATTACCGAGCGAACTACAAAAAGGCAAAGCTGCGCTTTATAATTATATTTGCGGCGTAGCGCTGTCAAGCAGTATGCCTTATCTTAATTCCGCCACTATTATTATTGACAAAAGTGGCTCAAAGGCTTTTCAGACAAACCTGCGAAATTACTTGCGCAACAAGTTGAACGATAAAGACGCCAAAAAGGTTAAAAAATACAAATCCGAAGATTCACGTAAAAACAACTTGTTACAATTGGCGGATTATTGCGTCGGTATTCTGGCGCGCAAAATGAATAGTAAAAAGAATTGGAAAGATTATTATCGAGTCATCGCCAGTAAAGAACTGGATTTTATTGAACTACTAAAATAACAAAAAACTGCTCGACCCACACCCTTGCGAGTGTTGCCCCGATAAACGGCGCTTGCTAGTCGAACAGCAATTCCACTATCATTATACACGTTGTGAAAAAAAATGCAAGTTTTCCCTATTTCTCCCACACCCTCCCCCACATCCTGTTGCTTGAATGCCAAGAAATGTGCTATACTAACCTCAAACACATTGCGGGTAATTTATTAAGGAGGGATTTATGGAAAAAATAGTTAGACGCGGACGCGTTATTGGGCAGAACAACGAAGCGAGCCCCCCCCCCGCAGGTTGAAGCCTTTTCGCAATGACCGCACGGCACGAGTGATATTTGGAGCTGTTCTATCTGTCGTCGTGGCGTTTTCGATTGGTTTTGGTTTTGGTGATTCCGCGCAGGCTGACCCTAGCGCCAGCGGGACTAGTATTCCTATTACTAAGGGCGGGACGGGGGCTACTACGGCGGCGGGGGCTTTGACTAATTTGTTGCCTGATTTCGGGGGCAATGACGGGAAGGTTTTGGGGCTGAGCGGCGGCACGCCGAGTTG
>JAISDN010000053.1 GCA_031264785.1 Candidatus Nomurabacteria bacterium | reverse complement strand
AAGTGTGGCGCATAAATTCGTCATCAAACCGGATGTTATTATAGCCAATCGCCACCGTGCCGGGCGTAAAAAATTCCTCCTCCGCGCGGCGAATAAATTCGTGTTCGGGCAGACCTTCGGCCAAAGTTTTTTGCGGCGTTAAGCCGGTTACCAGCAAAGCTTCCGGCGACGGCAAAGTATCGTCGCTGAGCTTCACCAAAAAATCGACCGGCTGGCCGATGGGTTGAAGCTCCAAATCGGTCCGCCAACCAGCAAATTGCATAATCCGGTCGGTGCGCGGGTCGAGCCCGCTAGTTTCGAGGTCATAAAAGAAAAAAGTCTGCGCCATATGCTTATTTTAGCATATTTGGGCGGACTAATAACGCGTGATATTTTCGGATCTACTTTGGACAGCCATACGTCGAAGAACGCTTCGATATTTTGCGTCGTTAGGATTGTAGCCGATCTCTTCTTTAGCGACCCTAGAATTAATCTCAGCTTGAACTTGGGCATCTCTTATGGCTTGCTGTTCAATTTCCGGATCTTCGTCTAGGTGCCGGACCTTATTGGTGAATAGTTTTCTTTCATCCATACCCCCATTCTAACACACTTTACAAAAAAATGCAATATGCTAAAATTATTTTATGAAAAAGTTCCAAATTATCACGCTTTTCCCAGAGATGTTTGACAAAGTCTTGAATTCATCAATGTTGTGGAAAGCCCAAAAAGACGGCCTTGTCGAGTTTAATTTGATAAATCTGCGCGATTTTGGGCTGGGTCCGCGCAAAACCGTCGACGACACCCCATATGGCGGCGGCGATGGTATGTTGCTGCGGATTGAACCTCTGGTGGCGGCGCTGGAATTTGCCAAAAAACGGTCAAAAAACGCCAAAATTTTGCTGATGTCGCCGGCTGAGACCGTCTGGAGCCAGTCTATGGCGCGCGACTATGCCAGTAGTACCGCCGACTACATCATAATTTGCGGTCATTATGAGGGCTTTGACGCCCGAATTGAGCAGTTTGTGGACGCCAAAATCAGTCTGGGGCAGTTTGTGCTAACAGGGGGCGAGATTCCGGCGATGGCTCTGATTGACAGTATTGTGCGGCTGATTCCGGGCGTGCTGGGCGGCGAAAAATCGGCCGAAATTGAGAGTTATAGCGACGGCGGAGCGCTAGAATTTCCGCAATACACCCGTCCGGAAGAATTTCGCGATATGAAAGTACCGGCGGTGCTGCTATCTGGTAACCACGCCGAAATTGAGCGTTGGCGTGTAAAAAATACAACAAAGTGAGACATTTTTGCGGGTTTGGTGTATAATTAGGGACATCCGTTAAAACCTTAGAGGAAGGTTTGGCACATTCCTAGATTCTGGAGGAGTTAAAAATGTGTTTTTCTCGTTATTTCTCGTCGTCAAGAGGAGGATTGGCGATGCACTGGCCTTAACACTTTTCGAAAGACTAAATATTAGCCGTTTTTACTCATAAGTGCGCCACTTGGGCGCACTCCTCCGAGTTCAGGTAGACCTTTGCGACATCGCGAGGTCTACCACTTTTTTAGGCCATAAAAATCTGAAAAAGCCACCAAAAATCATAAAAGCCAGCGAGAGCGCTGGCTTTGTTAATTACGGTTTTACGACCGTAAAAGAGTTATTGTGTGGTGGAGACAATGAGCACCGCTCAAACCAAGAGCCAAATGTTATTTAGTTTTTTGTTTTGAACTTATGCTCATCTCCCATAATACTCACCTTAATCAATAATTACAACACAAAAATTTATTTTGCTTGTGGAAAACGTCGATTTGTCCAACCGCACAGTGAACAGAACATCAAAAATCTGTCTACTATGTGGTAAGTAAGGTTAAATAATAGTGCTAGTGTTATAATGTAACTATGAAACTAATCAAGAGTTTATTCAAATTAAGCTGCAACCGATCTGTGGTTTTGACTTTGGCGCTGACTTTACCGGTTGTGGCGGCGATGGGCAGCTTGCTAATTCCGCCGGCTTATACTAAAAATCTTTACCTAACTTATTCCGCTGCCGGCACTTACACTGTTGAAATTCCGGCCAGTGCTATTAACATTTCGGTAGGCATTTGGGGCGGCGGCGGAGGTGGCGGTGCAGGCATACCGTGTGGCGCGGATTATTGCGGTGGCACATACAGATACACAGCTGGTGGCGGCGGAGGGGGTGCGTCCAATTCGATAAAAACCTGGCCGTCTGTGTCGGCCAGCACTGTCATTAATATAACTCTCGGCGCCGGTGGAGCAGGTGCAACCACCACTGGCACAAACCTTATCAAAAGCAACTCCACAAACGGCGAAAGTAGCACAGCGACGATGTTGGGCGACACAGTTACGTCTGGTGGCGGCCAACGCGGCATTAGCGGCGTGGAGCCGTCTGCCTTGCCATATGGTCGTGGCAAAGGCGGCGAGGGTGGAACGGCCAGTGGTGGTGACACTAATTACACTGGTCAAATTGGCACAAACGGAACTAGTTCAACTGGCAACGGTGCGGCTGGCGGCAGAGGCGGCCTGGCGGCTCACGGCGGCGGGCACGGCGGCGCCGGAGGAACTATGGCCAACGGAATGACTGGTAGTTGGCCAGGTGGTGGTGGCGGTGGTGGTGGCTCAAGCACTGTCAGCGGCGACTGGGATAAGAATGGCGGCAACGGCGGTCCCGGCGGCGCGAGGATAAACTATACCTATTACACACCAACCATCACCAGCGTGTCGCCCAGCAGCGGCCTGACAACCGGCGGCGAAATGATCACCCTGACCGGATCGGACTTGGCCGGCACCACTGCGGTTCGGATCGGTAATCAGGCCTGCGCGTCGTTTACAGTGGTGAGCGACACTTCGGTAAAATGCGTCACGCCGGCTGGTACGGCTGGCACGGTTGACGTGGAAGTAACGGCTTATAAAGAAACGGCCACAAAAACTGCGGCTTATACTTATGTGGCACCGTTTATTAGCTTGGCCTTGAGCGACCCTCAAATTAATTTGTCCGGCCCGCCGCGACAGCTGCTAGCGGACCATCTGACGGCCAACGTGCGCACAAATCTGCTAAACGGCTATCGCCTGGACATCGAAGCCGCCGAGCCGCGCCTGAAATGCGCCGTCAGCAATAATTACATTAAACCGCTAACCAGCGCCGGCCCGATGGCCAATAATTACTGGGGTTACGCGGTAGATTCCAATGTTACGCCAACTGAACCCAGCAGCTGGCTTGGTCTAAGCGCCGTGCCCGCCACAATCAAAAATTTCTCCACAGCCACCGACCCAACCGCCGGCGACAACACCCGAATCTGGTTCGCCACCCAAGCCGACCACACCCTGCCAGCCTGTAATTATAAAGGCGTGATTACTATTACGGCGATGGGGAAATAAAATGATTATAAAAAATCGACCCACTGGGGTCAGATTTAAAATTTGGTTGAGGTGGTAGGATTCGAACCCACGATCACGGGACCAGAACCCGCTGCCTTACCACTTGGCTACACCTCATTGCCATAAAATTGTAACATATGTTATGATGTTTATAAAGAAAGTGAGGAAAAATGACAAAAATTTATGATGTGGCGATTGTGGGCTCGGGGCCGGCGGCGCTGACGGCAGCGGTTTATTTGGCGCGGGAAAATCATTCGACTTTAGTGATTGAAAAGGGTGTGACCGGCGGGCTGATGGCGACGATCGACAAGGTTGATAATTATCCGGGCCTGATGGGCACCTCTGGAATGGAATTGGCCGACAAGTTCTGGCAACAGGCCGAGAGTTTTGGGGTGGAAATGAAAATGGCAGAGGCGACTGGTTTTAGTAAAAATAACAACGTTGTAAAAATTACAACAGATGACGGAGAAGTGATGGCTAAAACTTTGGTGATTGCCACCGGAAATACTTATCGCCAGCTGGAGGTTCCGGGCGGCGAGCTGGTGCATTATTGCGCGACTTGCGACGGGCCGTATTATAAAGATAAGCGTTTGGTGGTGATTGGCGGCGGTAATTCGGCGCTGCAGGAGGCGATTTTCCTGAGTGAATTTGCTTCGCATATTGATCTGGTGGCGCGCGGCCAATTGACAGCCAGCCAGATTTTGCAGGACGAATTGAAAAAATATTCGGACAAAATCAGCCTGCACAGCGGCTTGAAGGTTCAGGAAATCGCGGCCGAGAACAATCAAGTCAAAAGCGTGAAATTTGACAAAAAAACCTTGCCGGCCGACGGCGTGTTTGTGTTTATCGGCAGCCTGCCGTGCAGCGCTTGGCTGAAAAATTCCGGCGTGGAGCTGTCCGGAAATGGCTATATTAAGACCGACCAAAATCTGATGACGGCCCTGCCCGGCGTGTTTGCGGCCGGCGATATTCGCGACGGCAGCGTCAAGCAAATTGCGGTGGCGGTTGGTGAGGGCGCGCTGGCGGCGCATTCGATTCGCGAATATTTGGAAAAACTTTAGCAATTTGATATAATTGGGGCAATGATTGGAGGCGATATGAATAATGTGATAATTTTTTTGGCAGACTACCTGATTTGGGTGGTGGTGGCGCTGGCGGTGGCGCTGGTGGCTCTGGAAATTTGGAAAACTAAGGATTGGCGTAAGCTCGGTTTTATTGTGCTGGCCGGTTTTACGGCGCTGCTGCTGTCGATGGTTTTTCATCTGTTGCCGGTGGAAAGTTATCTGCGGCCTTACCAAATTATGCAAGTTCAGCCGCTGATTGAGCCCAACGCCGACACGCCGTTTCCGTCCGACCACGTGCTGCTGGCCTTCGCGGCGGCCTTCGCGGTTTTCTTTATGACGCGTTACAAAAAACTTGGCACGCTGATTTTGGTTTTGGCCTTTTTGGTGCTGTTCGGTCGGCTGCTAGCTTTTGTGCACAGCCCGCTGGACGTGATCGGCGGGATTGTTTGCGCCGCTGTTGGCGCGGCGATTTGGTATTATATTTATCACCGCGAAAATCTTAAACATATGCCGCGCGACCTCAAGGCGCTAGTTAAACGCGCTGGCCAAGATCTGCCAAAAGGCGCTCGGAAACTAGTTGGTAAGGTAAAAAATCGAGTTAAAAAATGATTGAATTTTCAACATTTGTGGCGATAATTCTCGCGATATGTGTTGTTTTTATTACAACGTTGTTAATTTTACAACGTTCTCGAAAAACTGGCGGCGACGAAGGCCTGAACGACCTGTCGCGCCGGCTGGACGAAATCAACAAATCGCTCAACGACAACGCCCTGAAAAACACCGAATCGGTTCACAAACAATTCGCCGCCAGCCAAAAATTGGTGGCCGACATCACCGAACGGATGACCAAGTTTGAAGAGACCAACAAAAGTATTTTGAATGCCACCGACAAGCTGGAAGATCTGCAAAATATTTTGCTAAACCCCAAACATCGCGGCGGTTTTGGCGAGTTTCAGCTCAGTTCTTTGCTCGAGAATTATTTTCCGCCGACGCAGTGGCAGGCCCAGTATCAATTTAAAAATGGCGACAAAGTTGACGCGGCGCTTTTTTTGAAAGACGACAAGATTTTGCCGATTGACAGCAAATTTTCTTTGGAAAATTATAACCGAATGATTGGCGAAAAATCGCCGGAGCGCCGCAAAGTTCTCGCCAAAGAAGTTTATAAAGATTTGAAGCTGCGGATTGATGAAACCGCCAAATATATTCGCCCGCCAGAGAACACAATGGATTTTGCCTTTATGTTTGTGCCGTCCGAAGCCTTGTATTATGATATGTTTTTGGTTAAAGTTGGCGATGACACCAACCGCCGCGATCTGATGGAATATGCGATGGGAGAGAAAAAAGTCGTGGTGGTTTCGCCGACCACATTTACGGCTTATTTGCAAACGGTTTTGCAAGGTTTGCGCAGCCTGCAGATTGAAGAGCAAGCCAAAGATATTCAAAAACGGGTCGGTAAACTGGGCCAGCACATTCAAAAATATAACGAATATATGCTGAAACTAGGTCGGTCGCTGGGCACCAGTGTTAATCATTTTCAAACCGCCCACAAAGAGCTTAGCAAAATTGACAAAGACGTCGTCAAAATCGCCGGCGGTGAAGAGACTGTTGAGCCGCTAATGATTGACAAACCGACGGAAGAATAAAACCCAACAGTCATTCCGGGCTTGACCCGGAATCCAGAAATGAAACCCTGTCTAGATTCTGGCTCGGAGGCCGGAATGACGGAACGTCGAGAGATCGCCATAGCCTATTGCAAAATATAAAAACTGTGATACAATAAAGAAGTAGGGCATTTAGTGCTACGGTGGAATATTTACTTATAGTCCTAAGGACTTTCACATATTCGTTATTTTTCAAACTGGCCAGCGGCCAGTGTTGTTATAAAACCGTATTTTTCTTTTCACAAACAGGAGGTGGAAAATGTATTTGAGAGAGGATGAGAGGTATAGGAATCCGACGCGTGACGCCAAAAAGTGTGTAGATTTTTTCGGTAATGACTACAAGAGAGGTCTCGCTATTTTTTTTGTCACAGTCGCACTGATTGCTACATGGATAATCTTTGCGGGGTATCACGGAGATCAAAAAAGTGATATCGCCAGCGCTGAGCAAGAAATCAATTCCTTGCCCAAGTCTGAGCGGCAAGCGTTGGCCAAAGACGTTGTTGAATGGTATGATGCCGTCGAAAAACTGGACGAAAAAATGGCCACATACGCCATGATAGACAATGAAATTTTGTCTGTGGGGAAATTACAGTTAAAAATCGACGACAGAATTACCGACAATATCCAACAGTGGCGAACAATCGCAAAAAACGGCGACAAAATCTTCTATGATTATTCGTTTAGGCCTTATATTGAGCACACAAGTATGTGGTTGATATTCTTTATTGGGCTGGCAATAATTATATTAGGTGCGGGGTTCGTATATCATTGCATATGTAATCTCATTATGTATGCAATAAATTGCAAGCAGGACAGGCGTTTTCTGATTGACGTCCCGCGGAACAGATATTGTGTAGCTTTAATTATTACAACTTTGCCGCTGGGCTGGCCATTTTATATAGCCAGTGCGATTCGCTTAAGTAGGATGAAAAAGTTGCGTGCGCAGGAGAAGGCTAAAGAAGAGAGCGTGACGCTGTTAGTGGACGTGACGTATGACGAATAGGTTTAGGCCGCATATGAACTTAGTTTGCATGCGGCCGCATTTTTTTAACCACTTATTTTGCCCAACATTTTCCGCCTGAAACGTGGTATACTATTTGGTATGGATATTGAGAAAATTGGAAAAGAGCTGTTGGCGCGGGCTAGGAAATTGGACGCGCCGCGCGATATTATGAAGGCGCCAGAGTTAAAAGAACTTTATAAAGTTTTGCCGACTTTGCCAGGGGCGGAACGGCCAGAATTTGGTCGGAAAATCAATGCTTTACGGGGGGAGTTGGAGAAACTTTATAAAGTTTTGGAGGCTGCAACAGAGGAGGCGGCGGTCGAAGCGATTGATGTGACGGCGCCGATGGGGGTGAATCAGCCGCGTCCGAGCTTGATGACCTGCGACAACGGTTCGCGACATCCATTGATGACGGAGTTGGAGCGAGTGATTTATATTTATAATTTGATGGGATTTCGGGCGGTCGAATCGCGCCAGCTGGACGACGATTATCATATGTTTTCGAGTTTGAACTTCCCTGTTGGGCATCCGGCGCGCGATGGTTACGATACTTTTTATACCGAGGAAGGTTTTATCCCACCGGCGCATACGTCGACTATGCAAAATCGGATTTTGCGCGACGGTAAAAAGGAATTGGAGGCCGGTGGGCAAATTGCGGCGGTCAGCTATGGCCGAGTTTTCCGCAATGAAGACCAAGACGCGACGCACGAACACACTTTGTATCAGTGCGAGGGTGTGTTTGTGTCGCGCGACGCTAATTTGGGGCAAATGATTGCGGTGCTGCGCGAGTTTTTTGAAAATTACTATGGGCAGAAATTAGAGATTAGGACGCAGCCGGCCTATTTTCCGTTTACCGAGCCAAGTATGGAATTTTTGATTAAAAAACCAGCCAGTTTGGGCGGCAAAGGCGACGGCTGGCTGGAAATGCTGGGCTGTGGAATGATCCACCCGAACGTGCTGCGCGAGGCCGGCATCGACCCCGCCAAATATCGCGGTTTCGCCTGGGGCGGCGGCATCGACCGGTTGGTGATGTTGAAATACGGCATCGACGACATTCGACATTTCGAATCTGGCAAGTTACGGTTTTTGAAGGAGTTTTGATGAAAAAGTCAGAGAAGATAGTTGTTGAGGATACTGAAATTATTTTGTTTCGGCAAAACGACAGCGATTTTATTTCGCTGACTGATATGGCAACCTACAAAAGCAAGCTAGAGGCTCGATATGTTATTGCGAATTGGATGAGTACTTACTTCACGTTGGACTATCTAGCCGTTTGGGAGGAACACTACAACCCGAATTTTAACCGCGCGGGATTCCACGCGGTTAGATATGACAGCGGACGCTTGATTATGACGCCTAAAAAATGGATTGATTCCACTGGGGCTATCGGCATAATTTCAAAGTCTGGGCGTTATGGCGGCGGTATCTTTGCTCACAAAGACATTGCGTTTGAATTTGCCACTTGGCTGTCTCCGAAATTTAAATTTTATCTCGTTAAGGAGTTCGAGCGTTTGAAATCCGAAGAGCAAAAACGCCTGTCGTCCGAATGGAACCTACAACGTACCCTGGCAAAGGTCAACTATCACATCCACACCGACGCCATCAAGGAGCATATCATCCCCAAGATTGTTAGTGAAAAACAAAAAAAGTTCACCTACGCCAACGAAGCCGACTTGCTAAACGTCGCCCTATTTGGCAAAACCGCCGCCGAGTGGCGAGCTGGGAATCCAAAAGCCGATGGCAACATACGCGATGAGGCGACTTTGGAGCAATTGGTCGTTCTGTCTAACCTTGAAAGTATCAACGCCCTGCTAATCCGCGACAAACTGCCACAAAGCCAGCGCCTGACGCGGCTCAACGCCACTGCCATTGCGCAGTTACAGTCACTGCTCGAGCATAAGGTGATTAAAAAGCTGAGAGAGGGCGAAAAATGAGTAAAACTTTCCGCGAGATTCAGGCTCGGGCGATTGAAATTCGCCAGAGATATGCGCGGCTTGATGTGAAAAACGGCGGCCGGCGCTGGAATGGCGAGGAGTTGGCACTGGGCTTTGTCGGTGACGTTGGCGATTTGGTGAAGTTGATTCAGGCTACTGAGGGCATTCGCGAAATCGATGGCGCGGCGAAGAAATTGAAGCACGAATTGGCGGATTGTTTGTGGAGTGTGATGGTTCTGGCTGATTATTATGGCGTGGATTTGGAGGCGGAGTTTGGCCGGACGATGGACGAATTGGATGCGGAAATCGCAGCGGGAGGTGAAAAATGAATCGGGAAATTCATAAAAAATTGTCGAAGAAGTATTTTGATTTGATTACCAGCGGACAAAAAACTTTTGAGCTCAGGGTGGCGGATTTTGAGTGTGAGGCGGGCGATATTTTGATTTTGGACGAATATGAATATGAGAATGACGACGATACTTTAGCGCGACGACCGACTGGACGGAGTTTGCGGAAGAAGGTTGGTTGGGTCGGTAAGACTAAAGAAGCTGTTTGGTCAAAGCGGCCAGACGTGGCGACCGACGCTGAGAAGTATGGTTTTCAAGTGATTTCGTTGCTGGGTGATGGATTGCTCGACACTTTTGAGGTTTCCTGCAAGGTGGTGCTGCTGAATCCGGAGAAAACAAAGGTGGTTTTACTGAACTATGACGATGAGACTTTTGGGTTGCCGGGCGGGCACGTTGAATATGGCGAGCGGTTGGGTGCGACGGCGCGGCGCGAGCTGTTCGAGGAATTGGGCGTTAAGTATCAGAAAAAATTTGCGCACGTGGATTTTTTGTTACACGAGTGGAAGGAGCATCATAAAATTGTTTTGGGCTATGCGGGCGTGATTGGCGAACAAACCAAATTTCGGCCGGAAAGTGGCGCGGTTGAGGGGATTTCTAAAGTGATTTGGGCGGATGTCGACGACGTTCAGGACGGAAAATATTTGTTGGTGCACGGCTATAAGGATTTGATTTTGAAAGCGGCGGGGAGGGGAGAATGGATTACCAAATGAACGCGGCATATCTGGGCGGCGGGGTGATTATAGTCGTCGTCATTGTTGTGGTGATTATTTTGATAGTGAGAAAAGTAAAGGGCAAGGAGAAAAAGTAATGACGAAGTATGTTTATCGCAAGTCCGACGCGACGGTCAAGCACAAACCCGGTATGGACATAACTGTGTATGGCAGTTTGGGTGAGCTGTCGCCTGATGTGGTTTATGAGGATGTCGAGAAAGGTCATTCTAGCGAGTGGTATAGTGATACTGCTACGCAGACTTGGTATATTATCGAGGGGCGGGGGACTTTTGTGCTGGATGGCGAAAGGTTTGATGTCAACGCCGGCGACTTAGTGTCTGTCCCGCCGAAAGTTAAAAAATATTATCTCGGCAAAATGAAAATGGTTTTGATAACGTCGCCGACATTCAATCCGGACGACGAGCATCAGGTGAGGTTGATTGATGAGGAGGAAGTATGATCATAAGTTTAAATTGGTTGAAAAAATATGTGGATTTGTCGGGGGTGTCGACTGAGGAGTTGGTGAAGTTGATTGGGGCGCGGCTGGTGGAGGTCGAGTCGGTTAGTGATATCTCAGAGAAATATCGAGGGATTGTGGTGGTTGAGGTGCGGGAATGTGAAAAAATCGCTGGGTCGGACCATTTGAATAAGTGTTTGGTTTGGGACGGCAAAAATGAGGTTCAGGTGGTTTGCGGGGCGAATAATGTGCGGGCTGAGATGTTGGCGGCTTGGCTGCCGCCCGGCGCGGTGCCGCCGGAGACGTTTGATAGCGAGCCGTTGGTGCTGACCAAGCGGAAGTTGATGGGGGTGGAGAGCAGCGGGATGTTGGCTTCGCAGCGGGAGCTTTGTCTGGGCGACGACCACAGCGGGATTGTTGAAATTAATCCGGACGATGCCAAGCCGGGCGACGATTTTGCGAAGGCTTTTGATTTAAACGATATCTTGCTGGACATTGAAAATAAATCGTTGACGCACCGACCGGATTGCTTTGGCGTGATTGGTTTTGCGCGTGAGGTGGCGGGGATTTTGGGGCAGGAGTTTATCGAGCCGAAGTGGTTAAA
>JAISDN010000014.1 GCA_031264785.1 Candidatus Nomurabacteria bacterium | reverse complement strand
ACCCTCAACAACTTCGCCCTCTTCAAGACTAACCTGCGTCGCACCGCTCAGCAAATCGTCAAAAGTTAATTTTTTTACCATAATAATCCCAAACCCACACGGAGCTGATGTGAATTTCTGTCTTAATTAATATCTGTGCGCCAGTCGCTCCACACACAAACTGCAGACATTATATCAGAGAAAAATAAATGTGTAAACAGTTTACATCCCATTAAACAGAGCGACTAGCGGACTTCTAACGTCTGGTCTTCTTCTGGAATCTGGACCAGCCCGTAGCGTTCGATGTATTCCGGTGGCACTTCAACTTCTAACTCCGCTTTTTTAATATCATCCACCGGCGACCATCCAGGACACAAGCTAGTTTTACAAAACTTGTGATACCCACTGCCACAGCGTGATTGATGCAGCTCGTCATCAAAGCAAAAATCCGAATATCCAACATTTGCCATTGCCTTTACAGCCGCTCCGCCCGCCTCTTTTAGTTTTTTCATATCTTCAAAGTATTCCTTACCTATCACAAATTGTTCTTCATTCATAGTTATTCTCCTTAATTAATTTAATTTATCAACATTCCCAAAATATCTTGGAAAGCCCAGCGATAAAACGCCGGTAAAAGCGGATTAATCGCTGGACACGATTTGCTAAACTTTCGCTCTGGCGCACTTGTGCCTGATGAGCCTTACGACCGCATCAGAACGATAGCCTATTAACGAACGACCTTCATATTCCCCAGAAGGTTGGTATGTTTTACGCCCACTCGGCGTTGCGTGATTCGTAGTTCAGTTTATAGGTGTCACCCACTTCGCTAAACTCGTATATCTTTAGCCGCGCAAACGGCGACACGGGGCCTTTTGACCACTATGTTTGTCCTGGTTCCCGCCAGTTCGTTGAAACGGACCGCAGCGTTACAGCGCTTCGCCGGTTTCACCCAGCAAAGTCCCCAGCGCTGGCCCACCGTGACTCACGGAGACTACAAAGCCGTTAAGCTTTGGGTCTTTGACCGCTACACACTGGAACAAATGCCCGAAAGCATGCGCCAGCGCGAACGCCACAGGCAGACTAGCCGGACCGCTGACCAGGAGGGTTTTGCCCCCGCCGATTGCTTGCGCAACCTGCTCGGCCTTTTCGGCCGCCTCTGGAACGATCTCAACGTTAGTCCCGCCGTCACCGAATCCAATAGTCAATAAGACTACTGAGTCGGCGGCTTTGGTCGCCTCAACATTATAGAACGCCATTTCTTTCTCCTTTCGGCAAAGACAGTTTCACCCTATGCTTGATTTCGGCTCTATCTCACGACAGTCCCTACTTTCGTAGACGGCATAGCAGCTACGCTGTCCGGAATGACATTCTGGCCTCGGATTAGACCAGACTGCCGGTTTCTAGAATTACCGGCAATCTGACCTAATACCGAGCCATAAAACAATTTCTAAGTTGTAAATCTCCGAACACCACATTTGATGTTCTGCCAACCATTATAGCTCATATGGTAATAAATGTCAATCATATTATGATAAAACCCACATCCAACAGAGGTAAAAATCTTTACAAAATTGTCAAAATAGTATTGACAAACGGTAAAATGTTTGCTAGACTAGGGCTATTATGAATAATGAAAACGACAAATCAGCAGAGATAACCATCCTGCGTAAAGCTGGGCTAACAGAAAGTCAAGCTAAGGGCTACCTAGCATTAATCGAAAATGGCGAACTGACGCCGGCAGAGCTAGCCGACAAAACCGGCGAAAGCCGCACCAACGGCTATATGATCGCCGAAAAGTTAGAAAAAATGGGTCTAGCCGAGAAAACCGACAACAAAAAAGCCGCTTATACCCCGCTCCACCCCAGCAAAATCGAGATTTTGGCCGAGAAACGCCGCCGCATAGCCCAAAAGAACGAGCAGAACGTAAAACAGAGCATCGACAGCCTGATCAACCTATTTTACGCTCATAACGAATTGCCCGGCACCCGAACCCTGCAAGGCATCGACGGTATCAAAACGGTTTTCAGCGATACTATCGCCACTGGTCAAGACATTTACTTGCTCCGCACTATTGCTGACGATACTATTATGGGTATCCCATTTTTCGACAAATACCGCATCGACCGCTCCAGAGCCAAGATCAACACCTATGCCCTGACCCCACGCACGCCTTACGCTGAAAAGTGGCAAAAGGACGGCACCGACAAAAAAATGCTGTTCCATCAAACATTCTACGGGATAGACGATTACACCGCGCCGGTAGAAATCAACGTTTACGGCGACAAAGTAGCCCTAATCGCCTATGGCGAAACCCAAATGGCGACAATCATCAATAGCCCGGTTATCGCCGAGGCTATGCGGCAAATCTTGAAACTCTTAATCAAATCTTACACAGATTAAGCTGCTTTGATTTCCATCTTTTTCCATTTTTCCTTCTGATCCGTCGACATTTCGGTTAGATAACCGAAATGTGCACATGTGTATATAAATACACAATATGTTTATGGTTTTATTGTATCACAGAACTGTGTAAAATAGAAATTATGAAATTAATTGAACGGTTACAGGCGGATTTTGGGCAGTTTTTGTTTATTTTGGGCGACGAAAATCGTTGGTCGCCAGAGGAGAAGACGATTTTTTACGTTGAGGATGATGTGGCGAGTTTGTTGCACGAATTGGGTCACGCTTTGCTAGAGCATAAAAAATTTGTTCAGGACGTGGAATTGTTGCATATTGAGCGCGACGCTTGGGAAAAAGCGCGGGAAATCGGCGTGAAATATGGGTTGAAAATCGACGACGAACAGGTCGAAAAGGCGATGGATGGCTACCGCGATTGGCTGCATTTTCGCTCGATCTGCCCAGTTTGCGACCAAAATGGCGTCCAAGAGCACTCCAGCGGCCGCTACCGGTGTTTAAATTGCGATACCGTCTGGAACGCCAATGACGCCCGAAAAACCGCCCTGAGGCGGTATAAACATAAATTAGCATAATGAGCAAACAGCAGGTCATCCGACCTGCTGTTTGCTTTTATCGAAAAAGTCAAGTTTAATCTTCGGACGGCGCGACTTTATCAGCGTAATATCCGCGATTTTCCTCTGGCAACAACTCGGCCACTTTAGTCATAGCAAAATCCGAGAAGTTCATATCTGTATCATTATCTTCGGTGGTGATCGGCTCGCCAATATTAACTGTGGGCTTGCCATCCACCTCAAGATACGCCGCCGGCAAGACTTTCAAGTTTTCGCCGGTTTTTCTCTGGTAATTTTTCACAACCAATTCCATACCGCGATAAGCTGGCCGCAATTCAGTCTTGTTTTTGGTGCCGACGGCCTTGCGGGAATCTTCGGCGAAATCCGTATGCACACCCTCTGGAAAAATACTAACTGCATCGCCTCGCTCCAGCAATGCTGTTGAGTTGCGCACATATTGCGCCCCGTGCACACCACGCACCATTGGATTTTGGTTGACCGTATTTTCGATGGCCTTTTTGCGTAATTTATCGCCATATTTCTTGGTTTCGGCGATTTCTTCCGGCGAAAGTTTCCCCAGAGATTCGTCAATCCCTAGCATTTGCAACTTTCTGGCCAAAACCCCTTGCGGCATATCAAAATTGGAATGCTTGCCAGCCGTCATATGGAGTTTTTCATCCTTAAAAGCCATCAGAATTGCCGGCACATCGTTACCACCAAAGTGGTTGGACACGACCAAGAACGGACCCTCTTTAGGTATATACCCCCCCCCGTTGACTTCAGGTTTCACAAACTTTTCAAGCAATTTCATAATCAGCTTTCCGGTCGCCGGCTTGTCCGGTTTTTGCAAATATTCAGGCAGATTGGTTTTGAGCTCTTTGGTTGTCATTTTTTGTCCTTTCTTAATGAACTTCTCTCCAGTGTAGCAAAAAATAAGCGTTTTGTCAAGCACAAAATCAAAAATACCTCTGTTGCCAGAAGTATTTTTGACGCTTATATTCAGGAAAAACCTGAGAAATAAATTAAGCAGCGATTTTGTTCGCTTTGCCGCGACGGCTAACTCGGCCGCCTTTGGCGCCAGCGATTC